>VBKL01000153.1 GCA_005879805.1 Deltaproteobacteria bacterium
GATCGAAGTCGCCCAGCAGGGGATCGTAGATGTCGAGGCCGCCATTGCGGCCGGCCGCGCCTGCGCCGGGCCCGAGGCTGGAGACCCAGACGGTGGCGTCCGGGGCGATGGTGAGCGCGTACGGACAGCGCGTGCAGGTGGGGGTTTCGGTCAGACCGGGCAACGTCTTGAGCACCGGCGCGAGGGTGAGCGCGGAAAGGTCGACGATCGCGATCTCGTCCGCGCCGCAGGTGCTGTAGAGCGTCTTGCCATCGGGCGTGAGACGCACGCCGTGGGCCGCCGGACAGAGCGGCACTCGCTTGGTGACGTTCATCGAGGCCGCGTCGATGACGACGAGGTTCGAGTCACCGAGCCGGGGGCTCGTCGGGGTCATCTTGCCGAGCTTCACGAGGTCGTAGTGCGTGACGTAGATGGTCTTCCCGTCGGGCGAGATGGTGAGGTCGCCTGGATTCGGATCGACCTGCGCGAACGCCACCTGGGCGCCGTCCTTGGTCGCGAGCTTGAGGACGAATCCCGGGATCGTCCCGGTACCGTGGCTCCCATGCGGACCGGTGCCCGACCCGGCGACCGCCTCGCTCAGGTTGATGTAGACGAACCTTCCCGCGGGATCGGCGGCGAGGTGGTGCGGGCCCTCGAGCTCCACCGGAATGAATCCGACGGGGATGCTGAAGCGGACTTTCTGCGTCGCCGGGTCGACCGCGGAGAGCAGATCGCTTCCGTTGTCGGTGGTGAGGAAGAGGCCATTGAGCGGGCCGGTGGCAGGTCGATCGGCACCGAAGGCGGCGCCGTGGAAGACGGGCGTCTCGCCCTTTCCGCACGCTGAGAGCGCGACCGATGTTGCGACGAGAACCAGGAGAGATCGCCAGATGCGCATCCGCTCCGGAGCATACCGCCTTCCGACGAGGCGAGCGCACCGCCGTTGACGGTCAGGAGGGCCGAGAGTAAATGCGGCAGTGTGATCGCGGACCTGGGCAGTTCGCGCGCTAGGCGCGTCGTCGGCCTCGGGATCGCGTGTTTCCTCTCCTGGCAGGCGGTGGGAATCCTGCCCGCGATCAAGCTGGCCCCGGCGTGCTGCTGCCTGCGCATGCAGGCGGAAAAGAAGCGCTGCCCCGTCTGCGCGCACGGGAAGGATCTCGAGTCGGGACAGCCCCTCCTCAAGACCTGCGGCTCCGACGGCGCCACCAGCATTCCTCTTGCGCTGGTCTCGCCGGTCCTCCCGGCCGCGGCCGCCGAGCACGCGGTGCCCGCGAAGCAGCCCTTGCCGGAGGACGAGATTCCGCCGCTCGCTCCGGCACCCGCCGTTGAAGTCCCCACGCCTCCACCGCTCGCCTGACCGCAGGGTCGGTCTGTCGCTCGGGTGGTGTTGCATCTTGCGTGGGAGGATTCCTCATGCGCGTTCGCGTTGTCGTTTTCGTCGCCGCGCTGGCGGTCGTACTTGCGTTACCTGCTCTCGCCTGCTCCATCTGTGGTTGTGATCCGGCCGCGGGCACGCTGGGACTCGACCGTCCGAGCGCGAGCAGCCTTCGCCTCGCCATCGAGGATCGCTACCTCGCCAAGGAGTCGGGCACGGGCGGGGAGGCGGAATCGGAGCGCGAGGATCGCTTGCTCCTTCGCGCCCAGTACTCGCCGCTCCGTCCGCTCGTGCTCCAGGTCGAGGTGCCGTACTTCATCTTCAAGAACCACCTCAATTCGGCCGGGGTGCGCGACGACAGCGCCACCGGACTCGGCGACGTCACCTTCGGGGCGCGGTACGAGCTTCTTCGTGTCGGCCTCGACGCGCGCCACGTGGTGGCGCTGACCGGCACGGTCAAGGCGCCGACGGGTCCCAATGCCCGCCATCTTCCCAACGAGGAACCGGACGAGCACATCCAGCTGGGCACCGGGAGCTGGGACGGGCTCGCGGGAATTTCCTATTTGTATGGGTTCCAACCGTTTACCCTCTATGCGAACGCTTCTACGCGTTTGAACACCGCCAACGGCAGGGGCTTCCGCTATGGCCACGCGGTGTTCGGCACGCTCGGAGGGCGGCGCGCCTTCCTCGACAGCCGGCGCCTCCTCGTCTCGCTCGAGGCGCAAGCCCGTTACGCGGGAAAGGACCACTTCGCCGACGGGTCGACCGATCCCGACACGGGGGGCTTCATCGGGTACGCCTCCGGAAGCGTCGGCTATGCGCTGACGAGCGATTTGCTGTTGCGGGCGGTTGCACAGGTTCCAGTGATCAAGGATTTGAACGGCGTGCAAGGTGAGCATCCGGTTTTGTACTTGAACCTTGCCTACGATTTTGGAATGTGAGGCCCTGCGGAGATGCGTGCGCGAAGTGCGCCCTGGAGTGCGACAGGGCCCAGGTGCGTTAAGATGACGTGACCGCCCGCTCTCCGCGGGGGGTCACCAGGTCATCATGCGCATCCCGGTCGCTGTCCTCGTCATCCTCACCTTTGGCTGTGCCACCGTTCGCGTTCCCGCCGGATCGGTCGAAGGCCCGCCGCCTGACCTGGGCGAGGTGGCGGACCCGAAGGTGGAGTTGTGGCTCGAAGGAGGATCGGCGGCGAGCTCGTCGGAGACGGCGCAGGCGCAGAAGGCCGCGCGGGATGCTCTCGCGATCGCGATCGCCCAGCGCCGTCCGGACGTCTCGGCGCTCGGGGCGGAGGATCCCGTCATCGTCGTCCGCGAGCGCGCCATCACCCGGACGCCCGCCCGGCGCCGGGAGCAGGTCGCGGCCAAGGTGGGAATGGCGGTGGGGATCGTCGCCGTTGCGGCAGTCGCGGTCTTCGTCGCGCTGACTTCCAAGGGCGGCGGAGGAGGCTCGAAGGCTGCACCGGCTGCGAAAGCCGCTCCCGGCGCCGCCGCCAAGGCCGCACCGGCCGCCGCTCCAGCAGCGAAGGCGGCTGCACCGGCGGCGAGCGGCGCGGTGGCCACCGCCAAGGCCAAGGCCGCGCCCGCAAGGATACCGGGTCGTCCGCGTTCGGGGCCCGTGGCGAGGCCAGCCCCCGGCGCCCCACCGCAGCCAACTCAGGGCGGTGGGAAACCCACGCCGGCCCGTCCGGGATTCGCTCCGGGACCGCCGCCGCCGATGTGGTACCCGGCCACACGTCCCGGCGGATTCATCTATTGGGAGGCTGGAATCGCGTTCCACACCCCGGTCCCCTTCGACCCGGACGTCGCATCCGATGGCGAGGCGCCACTTCCCGCCGGGCCGCCTCCCGACGAAATGGCGGAAGAGTCGCTGCCCCCTCCGCTCCCGCCGCTGCCGGAGATGGAAAAGCTGCCCCTCGACCAGCGCGGATTCTTCGACGGCGATCTGACGCTCCTCGAGGTGGACGTGGTGGACCGCGCGACCGGTACCGTGCTCTGGACGCGACGGGTGAAGTCGGGAGCCGATCCGCGCGACCGCGGCGACGTCCAGCGCCTGCTCGACGAGGCGCTCGCCGATCTGCCGCGCTGAGCGGCGGAAAAGCGGCGATTCCCACCGCTCCGGCGTAGAGTGGCGGCATGCCCAGAACGAAAACGCTTTTCCTCGTCGCGGCGGCGGCCGGCCTGTTCGGCTGCGCACACGCCGGAGTGAAGAAGGTATCGGACTGCGGCGAGGTGCCCGTCGAGCAGCGCCTGCAATGCGCCGCCTGCACGGTCCAGAACGACGTCCCCGGCGCCGGCAGCGGCTACGAGTACCGGCCCGACAACGATCCCTCCAACCGGTGCGTAAAGCTCTAGCGAGCGTCGTTTTCCGGATCTCTGGTACAAACCGCGGCATGCGCCTCGCGCTCCCGATCGCGCTCGCCTTCGCGCTTCCCGCTCTGGCAGCGGAGGATCTCGGCCCCACCCTGAGCAAGATCAAGGAAAGCGGGATCGTCGCCGTTGCGGCAGTCGCGGTCTTCGTCGCGCTGACTTCCAAGGGCGGCGGAGGAGGCTCGAAGGCTGCACCGGCTGCGAAAGCCGCTCCCGGCGCCGCCGCCAAGGCCGCACCGGCCGCCGCTCCAGCAGCGAAGGCGGCTGCACCGGCGGCGAGCGGCGCGGTGGCCACCGCCAAGGCCAAGGCCGCGCACGAGGAGAAGAAGCTCAACATCAAGATCACCAGCGCCAAGGACCACGGAGAGTCGTTCCTCATCCTCGAGTCGGGCCGGGCCGCGGCGTTCATGCTCGACGACGTGCTGCTCTACGGAGAGTTGGCGAAGGCGCGCCGGCGCGACGACTGGATCGTCACCGGCACGCCGCAGTCGCGCGAGGCCTACGGCTGCTCGATGCGCAAGGGCGACGCGAAGTTCAAGGCGCTCGTCGACCGCACCGTCGCGCGCATCGAAACTTCCGGCGAGGCGGAGAAGATCTACGCGAAGTGGTTCTTGAATCCCATCCCGCCGCGCAACTTGAATCTCAACTTCCCGCTCAGCGAGGAGATGAAGGCGCTCTTCAAGTCACCCAACGACAAGGCCCTGGAGTAGCCGCCCCGCCGTGGGTCCCCTGGATTTCCACGTTTTCCTGCAGCCCGTGCCGACGGGCGAGACGACGTATCTCGGCTGGCTCCTGCAGGGGCTGCGCACCACCGTCTTGCTCTCCGCGTGCGCCTGGGCCGTCGCGCTCGTCCTCGGTTCGCTGCTCGGCGTGTTCCGGACCGTACCGAGCCGCGCGCTGCGCGCCATCGCGGGCGCCTACGTGGAAGTGTTCCGCAACGTGCCGCTCCTCGTGCAGCTCTTCATCTGGTACTTCGTCGTTCCCGAGATCGTTCCCGGCGGTGAGCGGTTCAAGCAGATCGATCCCTGGCTGCAGCAATTCCTCGCCTCCATGTTTTGCCTCGGCCTCTTCACCGCGGCCCGCGTCTGCGAGCAGGTCCGGGCGGGAATCGAGTCGCTCGCGCGCGGGCAGCGCAACGCGGCGCTCGCGCTCGGGCTCACCCTCCCGCAGACGTACCGGCACGTGCTCTTGCCCATGGCGGGGAGGATCATCGTGCCTCCGCTCACCTCCGAGACGTTGAACGTCTTCAAGAACTCCGCGGTCTGCTCGACGATAGGGCTGCTCGAGCTGACCGCACAGGGCAGGCAACTCGTCGACTACACGGCTCGAGCCTACGAGTCGTTCCTCGCCGTCACGGTGCTCTACCTCCTGCTCAATGCGGCGGTGCTCCTCATCATGCGCAAGGTGGAGGCGCGCACCCGCGTTCCCGGCTACCTCGGATCGGGGCGCTAGCCGTGTACCAGCTCGACTGGAGCTCGATTCCGGGCGCGCTCCCCTTCCTCTGGCAGGGGATGAAGATCTCGCTGGAGATCACGCTCGTGGCGATCGCCGCCGGCATCTTCTGGGGGACGATCCTCGCGCTCATGCGCCTGTCGCCGGTGCGAGCGCTATCCCTGCTCGCGACGGGCTACGTGAGCCTCTTCCGCTCGATTCCCCTGGTGATGGTGCTGCTCTGGTTCTTCCTCGTCGTTCCCACGCTCCTGCGCGATGTGCTCGGTCTGAGCCACGCGACCGATCTGCGGCTCGCCTCGGCGATGGTGGGCTTCGCGCTCTTCGAGGCTGCGTACTACTCGGAGATCATGCGCGCGGGCATCCAGAGCGTCTCGCGGGGGCAGGCACAGGCTGCGCTCGCGCTCGGGATGCGACCCCTGCAGGCGATGTGGCTGGTAGTGCTGCCCCAGGCATTCCGCAACATGCTGCCGCTGCTCCTGACTCAGGCGATCATACTCTTCCAGGACACCTCGCTCGTGTACGTCTCGGCGCTCGCCGACTTCTTCGGAGCGGCCTACAAGGTCGGAGACCGCGACGGGCGGCTGGTCGAGATGTTGCTGTTCGCGGGAGCGGTCTACTTCGTCATCTGCTCCGCTGCCTCCTTCGCGGTGCGCAGGTTCCAGCGAAGGCTCGCCGCGTGATCTCCATCCGCGACGTGCACAAGTCGTACGGGACCGTCGAGGTCCTCTCCGGCTGCTCGACCGAAGTGAAGAAGGGTGAGGTGATCGTCGTCTGCGGTCCCTCGGGATCGGGCAAGAGCACGCTCATCAAGTGCGTCAACGGGCTCGAGCCCATCCAGAGTGGGGAGATCGTGGTCGACGGGATCTCGGTCGCCGCTCGCCGCACGAATCTGCCCAAGCTCCGCGCGCGGGTCGGGATGGTCTTCCAGCACTTCGACCTCTTCCCGCACCTGAAGGTCATCGACAACCTGACGCTCGCGCAGAGGAAGGTCCTGGGCCGGCGCGAGGAGGAGGCACGCGCCAGGGCGTTTTCGCTCCTCGATCGCGTGGGGCTTCGCGAGCACGCCCACAAGCATCCCGGCGAGCTGTCGGGCGGTCAGCAACAACGGGTCGCCATCGCGCGGTCGCTCGCGCTCGACCCCATCTGCATGCTCTTCGACGAGCCCACCTCCGCGCTTGATCCGGAGATGATCAACGAGGTGCTCGACGTGATGGTCGCTCTCGCCCGCGACGGGATGACGATGATCGTCGTGACCCACGAGATGGGGTTCGCCCGCCGCGTCGCGCACCGCATCGTATTCATGGATCGCGGGAAGATCGTCGAGGACGCGCCGACGGCGGACTTCTTCGCGGCGCCGAAGACGGACCGGGCGCGGCAGTTTCTGTCGAAGATTTTGCAGCACTGATGGCTGTTCGAACCTCAGATGTCAGGTCGGATCGTGGGAATGACCTGCCGTCGATTTCGCCTCGCCGCCCGCATGATCGCTAGAATGTCCGGATGGCCGAAATCATCCCCTTCCGAGGCGTCCTCTACGACCCGGCGCGCGCGGGTCCGGTAGACCGGCTCATCGCTCCTCCGTACGACGTCATCTCGCCGGCCGAGCGGAGCGCCCTCGCCGCGAAGAGCCCGCACAACTTCGTGCGCCTCATCCTTCCCGAGGGGGAGGGCGACGAGAAGTACTCGCGTGCCGCGAACCTGCTCGCCGACTGGCAGCGCCAGGGCGTCCTGCGCCGGGACGACAAGCCCGCTCTCTACCGCTATCACCAGACCTTCTCGGCGCTCGGCAGGGAGTTCACCCGCAAAGGGTTCATCGGCCGCATCCGCCTCCGCCGCTACGACGAGAGAGTGGTCCTCCCGCACGAGCGGACGCTCTCGGGGCCGAAGCTCGATCGGCTGAAGCTCAAGCGCGCGACGCGCACCCATCTCTCGCAGGTGCTGGCCGTGTACGCGGATCGGACGGGTGCGGTGGAGGCGGCCTTTGCCGGGACCGACGCGGCACAGCCCGCTCTCGAGGCGCGGATGGACGGGGTCGTCCACCGGATCTTCCGGCTGACCGACGCCACGGCGCAGGCGCGGATCGCCGCGGCGATGGCGGACAAGCGCGTCTACATCGCCGACGGGCACCACCGGTACGAAACCATGCTCGCGTTGCGCGAGGAGCTGCGCCCGCTGGCGAGCTCACCGGACTCGTCGGTCGAGTTCGGATCCATCTTCCTCACCCGCATGGAGGATCCCGGCCTCCTCATCCTGCCCACGCACCGGGTCGTCCACGCTCTTCCGGGCTTCGACCCCGCTCGCTTCGTCGAGCGCATGCGCGAGCAATTCGAGGTCGAGGAGCTTCCGGCGCTCTCGACTTCCGAGCTCCGCGACGAGCTTGCGACAAAGGGCAGCGTCCGGCCGGCGTTCCTCGTGGCACTCGGGCAAAGGCGTCTCCTGCTCGCCCTGCGGCCGGGCGCGGAGGTCGCCGTGCCGGGACCTCTGCCGCTCCGCACCGTGGACGTCGCGGTCCTCCATGCCTTGGTCTTCGAGCAGATCCTGGGTATCGACCGCGCCGCGCAGGAGAAGCAGGCCAACCTGCGCTACGTGAAGGACTTCGAGGCCGCCCTGGGCGAGGCCGCGCTTCCCGGCGTACAGGCCGCCTTCCTGCTCAATCCCACCAGAGTGGAACAGCTGCAGGCAGCGGCGGACGCCGGAGAAGTGATGCCGCAAAAATCCACCTACTTCTTCCCGAAGCTCGCTTCGGGACTGGTCCTGAACCCCATCGTGCCTGAGGAAAAGGCGGATTTGCTTGGTACGGGGCCCGGTTCGCGTTAAAACGCCCGGACCGCTGCAGTGACGGCGGTCTCGCGGCCTATTCCGCGAGCACACGAAAGAAGTGCGAATGGCGACTGGTACCGTGAAGTGGTTCAACGATTCGAAGGGCTTCGGGTTCATCGTGCAGGACAACGGTGGCCCGGACGTGTTCTGCCATCACACGGCCATCGTGGCGGAGGGATTCCGCACGCTGGCCGAGGGTCAGAAGGTCGAGTTCGAGACCAAGAAGGGGCCGAAGGGGCTGCAGGCGGCAAACGTCAAGCCGATCGGTTAAGCTAGCCCCGCATCGTGGTGAATGAAGCCCGGCCTTTCCCGAGGCTGGGCTTTCTTCGTTGTGGAGGACTCGTGCAGACTCGCTCGAACAAGCGGCAGAAGGAGTTGGCGCGGAAGGAGCGGCAGCGCGAGAAGCAGGAGCGCCGCGAGGTCCGCAAGAAGGAAAAGGAGTCGGTCGTCCGCGTCGAGGGCGCCGAGGACCCGGACATCGCCGGCATCGTGCCCGGGCCGCAGCCGATTCCGTCGGACGAGGAGTTCGGCTAGACGGCGTCGATGTCGAACCGGCCGAGGGCAGAGCGGTAGGCGTCGACCCATCCGTATTCGTTGGTGACCCGCCGGGCGTCGTACTGCGACCGGAAGCGGCGGAAGTACGCGAGGAAGGCGGCCTCGTTGTGCGCGACGAAGTGGATGTCGTGCACGTTCATCGGCCTCAGCGCGACGCAGGCGAAGGGCGCTCTCGAAGCGCGGAAGTCCGGATTGTGCTGCCCCGGCTTCTCCGAGCGCGGATGGAACGGGGAGATCATCACCTCCCGCTCCATGAGCGCCGACTTCATCTCGGCGTGCACCCGATCGAGAAGGCCATGCCTCTCTTCGGAGAGGGCGGGAAAGAGCAGCACGACGCTCAGGTACTCGTCGCCGGGTAACCCCTTCCGCATCCGCTTCGCCAGCGCCCGGCTCCGGCGCAGCACCGCCGCTCGGAGCCGCGAGTACGACGTCCCGTCCACCTCCGCGTGGAAGGCGATGAGCAACCGGTCAGAAGCCAGCGACCGCTGCGCATAGGGGCAGACGGGCCCGCTCCGGCCGAGCTGCGGATGGTCCTTCATCAAGTAGTCGCGTACCCAGGCGAGGACCTCTTCTCTCTGCGCCATCCGCTCCGGACCGAAGCTCTCGGCGCGGTCGCGCCCGAGGAAGAGCCCGTGCTGCTGCAATACGCGCATCACCGCGCTTGCGGCCCGGCAGAGCTTCACGCGAGCCCTCGCAAGAACCACGACAGGGTCCGCTGTGCGCGCCGGCGTACGCCGTCCAGCTCCACCGCCGCCCGCACCGGCGCCCAGGCCCGCGCGCCGGCGTCGATGCGCTCGCGTACGCTGCCGGAGAGGGCGATGAGCTTCGCCAGATCGGGCCCTCGCAAGAGCAGGGACCAAGGACAGGTGAAGAGGTCGACCGTCGGGGAGATCCGCTGTCCCATCCCGGGGCGCGAGACCCAGCCGGCGAACTCGGGAAGCCGCTCGACTTCGCGCGCGCCCTCCGTCGAGTAGAACCGGCCGGACCGGGTCGCGACGCCCTGCACGTAGAGGAGCTCGCTCGCGTCGTAGGCTTCCCAGTCGAGCCGCGGGGACCCGTTGTTCGAAGGGGACAAGTAGGCGGTGGCAGCGAGCTCGAAGGGATCCAAGGCTCCGCCGTGCAAGTCCTCGCAGACGAGGGCATTGCGGTTTCCCACCAGCCGCGCCCCCGCGTCGATGAGGCATGGGCCGCGCTCGTCGATCTTGATCTCGACGTGGAAGGGCGAACGAGTGAGCCCGCTCGCGGCGATCACCTCGCGGACGTAGGCGTCCACCCGGGCGAAGAACCGGCTGCGGCGCCCGACCTTGGCGGTGAGGTAATCGAGCGCCTCCCGGCCGTTGGCGGCGACGCGGTGGTACTCGAAGACGGCATGGATCGAGATCCGGCCGCTCGCGTCCACCTGCCCGTTGGCGAAGAACTCGCGTCCGCCGACACGCTCGGTGAGGACCCATGGTGCGCCCCCATCCGAGAGGAACCGGATGAGCGTCTCGTCGGAGGTGTCCCGCCCGAAGAAGCCGATGCCGCGGTTCCCGAAACCGTGCGATGGTTTGAGCACAAACCGATCCGGCAGATCGTCGCCGATGGCGCGGATGTCGCGCAGGTCGATGACCGGCCACTGGCGATAGAGGCGCAGGTCCGGACGCGCACGACGGAGGTGCTCCACGAGCGTGACCTTGTCGCGGAAACGGCGCAGGGTCTCGAGCGGGCACCAGGGAACGCCGGCTGCTTCGGCCAGCGTCGCGCAAGGAAGCAGCGTCGGCTCGTTGAAGGGCAGGGCGCCCGCGATGGAGTGCCGCCGGGCCGCTTGCTGCGCGAACTCCGCGAGCGAGGCGAGGGGGACCTCGGCGTGCTCGGCGATCCACCGCTCGTTCGCGGGGAAGCGGGAGCGCGCCTCGAACCGCTTGCGCGGGTCGGTGTGCACGCAGATCGCTCGCAGCCCGAGCCCCTCGAAAGTGGTGCCCATCAGGCGCTGCGCATACTCGTGGTACGGATCGACGATGAAATACGCCCGCCCCATCCTATAATTTTACAGGACACCCCCGGGCTCCGACCAAGCCGGGCGGAAGAAGGCGGCTTTGTCGGCTTGCGTCAGGGCCTGGCGGACTCGGGAACGATGCCGTGCAGGCCATTCTTGTCGAGGATGATCTCGGCCTTGTGCTCGTGGCGCTCGCCGCCGCAGGTGGCGCGCACGTCGACGCGGACCCGGTACTTGCGCATTGCTTCGATCACCTTGACCCTGCCACTGCCGTCGACGACGGGGACCAGTTTGCGCTCGTCGTCGAGGCGCGCGAAGAGCGAGGAAAGATCGTAGCGGAAGATGTGCCGCACGCTCTTCACGCCCGCGTCCGACAGCTCGCGCTGCGGGTGGACGACGCCCTTGTGCAGGTAATGGACGTGGGTGATGCGCAGGGAGGCGCCCGCCTCGGGATTGAGCGGATCGGGCCGCGAGGTCGTCGCCTGGTGACACCACTCGCGGGCCTCGACGATCACGTCCTTCGAGGACAGCTGACGGGAGGGAACGCGGCAGCGCGAGATGCGCTGGGCATGGAAGCGAACCATCTTGCCGGCGAGCCACCCGCGGCCCCACTCGCGCATGTGGTGGCGCGCGGCGTAGCCGAGGCCCGCGATCATCGCCAGTGTGCTGAGGCCCCAGCCGACCTCGAGGGGTCCCGGGCGGCGGTGGGTGAGCGCCACCTGGATGGCGACGAAAGCGACGATTCCGCCGAGGAGCGCGCCGACGGTGGCCATCCATTGCTGGACGCGCTCGTCGAGCTGCTCGGTCTCGCGGTCGAGGAAGAGGACCTCCTCGAAATGCTTCTTCAGCCGCGCGGCCCGGGCGAGATAGGCATCGACGTCGGCTTCTGACTTCCTCTGCGCGCGCAGGAACCTCTTGCGCTCGCGGTAGCCGAACTCGCCGTGCAGCGCCTCATCGATGCGGGCGCGCACCCCCTCGGTGAGCTCGGAGGGCGCGCCGCCGCGGGCCGCGCCGTTCAACGACCGTTGCGACTCGGCGAGCATCTCCAAGAGGCGCACGCTCACGAACTCGTCGGCCAGCTCGCGCTCGCGCACGATCTCCGGCGCCTCTCCGGCATCGCGGGTGACGAGCTTCTCGCGGGCACCATGGACAGCCTTGAGCGCGGCTTCCAGCCAGACGAGGAGGAACCCCTTCTCGCCCCCTTCGAAGCTCTTCGCCGCGGACCCTTCCGCCTCCGCCCCGCCTTCCGTCTCGAAGAGCGCCTTGCAGTGGCGGGCAAATCCGTCCCGCGCCCGCGCCAGCATCTGCGTCAGGGTCACGGCGCCGCGCCGGACAGCGTCCACCGTGACGTCGCGCGAGGTGGCGACGCCGGTCGGGCCGTCGAGGCGGCTGAAGGTCTGCAGCTGCTCCCACGGGTTCTGGCGGCCGACTGCCCCCGTGGGAACTTCCAGCTGTACGCGCAGGTCGTATGCCACCTTTCGCGCCGCGGGCAGGGGAATGGAGAGCGTCCATTCGAATCGCGAGGAATCGTGGATCCGGAGGCGGAGGGGCAGATCGCCAGTACCCCCGATTTCGGAGAGCGCGACTTCGGCCGGTGTCGTCGCGGTCAGTTCCATGACCCGCGGATCCTGCTCGCGCCGGGTGGCAACCGGCAAGGTGGTCCGGGTGGTCTGGTGTGGCCGTCCGTCAGAAGGCGTTGCCGAAGGTGATGTAGATGTTGACCGCCCGTTCGGTGGAAGTGCCGACGTCGAAGCGGAGCAGGAACTCGCCGAGGTAGATGCGCAGTCCGCCGCCGGTCCCGGAGTGGAAGTCGAACAACCCGCCGTCGTTCCCCTGCAACTGCCAGACCCTGCCCGTGTCGAGGAAGGCGGCGAGTCCAAAGGAGACGACGCGCTCGAGCAGCCGCGCGTTGAGCATCCGGACGCGCAACTCGGCCGCGGCGAGCGCCTTCGCCCGTCCGATGTAGCGGGCCTTGGGAAGGCCTCTCACGCTGCGCTCGCCGCCGACGCCCTCGACGGGCTCGACGCCGCCGAACCGCGAAAGCTCGAAGAGCGGAGTGTCCGCGGTGAGGATGTCGCCCTCGATGCGCGCGGCGAGGACGATCCGGCTGCCCACCGGCACGAAACCGAGGGCCCGCGTCGTCCCTCCGAGGTAGGTGTGGCTGGAAGCGACGCCCCCGACCGACCCGCGCGTCGCGGCCTCGAGCAGGTATCCGCGGGTGGCGACGTTCTCGTGATCGCGCCGATCGAACAGGATCCCGAACCCGTAGGCGAGCTCTTCGCCGCCGCTCGTTCCCGGCGGGCGTTCCGCCGCGAGGAGCGAGCCGGGGTAGGGATCGACCGTCAACCGCAGATAGCGAGCGAAGGTGGAGACGCGCACGCCCGAGGTCCCGAAGGGGAGCGAAAAGGCGAGGAATCCCAAGGGGAAACGACGGCCATAGCTGAAGGCATGGTCTCCGGAAATCCCCGGATGGTCGGCGAGAGAACCGGAGGTCTTGTTGCCGAGCCCGTAGTACGGGGCGGAGAGCTCGCGGTGGAACTCGGCCCCGAGCCAGAAACGCACCCGCGAGCCGAAAAGCCGGGGGACGTCGAGCCGCAGATAGTGGCTCTGTACTCCCGAGGTGCTGAAGAGGACTTGCGCTCCGATCGCAACGCGGTACGGCTGGACCTTCCCGACCCATTGCGCCTGCACCACTGCCCCGCCAGCCAGACCGTCGTCGGAGTTGTAACTGGCGATGGGCAGGGCGAGCCAGTCCACGGTCGAGGCGGCGGCCAGGGCGGCCGCGAGCGCGGTCAGCATCGGGTAGCGTTACACTACCGGGTGCGTGTCCACTTCGGCTTCCGCGCGGTCTGTGCGGCGTCAGGAGGGGAACATGGGATCTCTCGTGCGTTCTTTCGCGGCTCTTCTCTGCGCCGCAACTCTTGCGGGCTGCCACACCGGCGGCACCAGCACCTTCGTAGGCGCATCGACGATGACCGCGCTCGCCATGGGCAGCGCCGTCGCCGAGCGCGCCGCGGGCGGCTGCATCGCGATGTGCACCAATGGGACGGTCTGCAACCCGCAGAATGGCCTCTGCGAGGTGCTTCCCTGCCGCAACCAGTGCCAGGCCACCGAGCACTGCGAGCAGACCTTCAGCCGGCGGGCAGTTGAGCGTGCGCGGCGTGTGATGGGTCGGGCTCGAAACGGACGCCGACCGCCTTGATGCTGATCCGGCCGGCGCGATACTTCACCTTGAGCTGCAGCGCGAGGCGGTCGTCCTCGGCAAATTCCGGCGAGGGACGGCGCGCCAGAAGCTCGCGGACCATCGCCCGGGCTTTCGGGGCGGGGAACCGCAACCGCGGCTGTATCCCCGTCTCCCGTGTCCGGATCGCCTTGGGGATGTCTTCGGTGGAGGCGAGGTTCCAGAGGAACGCCGGGAGCTCGAAGATCTCCTTGAACTCCCCGGGGTCCAGCTCGTAGGCCAGGTATTCGTGGAGGAGCGGCCGGATGTAGTGGATGAGCCTGTCGCCCATCGGCTCCGGGTCGTCCGAGGCGACGAGCACGAATCCGCAGTCGCATTTGTGCATGGCCCCAAGCATCGCGCAGGGGTCCGACATCGGGCTCGCGCACGACCGCTCGAGCCGCGCTTCGCTACGCGTCCCGGGACGAGTGAAATCCACTCAAAATATTCGAGACCACTCCTTCGGCCAGCGCTCTACGACCACCTTCTTCTCCGTGTAGAAGTCGACCGCGTCGCGCCCCTGGGCGTGGAGGTCGCCGAAGAAGCTGTCCTTCCACCCGCTGAACGGGAAGTACGCGATGGGGGCGGCGACGCCGACGTTGATTCCGATGTTCCCGACCCGGGCCTCGTAGCGGAACTTCCGCGCCGCCGCCCCGCTGCGGGTGAAGAGGCAGGCCTGGTTGCCGAAGCGCGAGCTGTTCACCGCCTCGATGGCCTGGTCGACATCGGAGACGTGTATGAGGCTCAACACCGGACCGAAGATCTCGGTGGCGGCTTCGCCGCCGAGGCGATCGACTCGGTGAATTCGCGGCCCGCGTCCCCGACGGTGATGGCGACCGACGAAGCCAGGCAGCGCTGTCCCGCGCAGCCGAAGGCGGAGTCGGCGACGATCCGGGTGGCCGCCTCCATGTCGGCGTCGGGGAGCACAATGACGGGGTTCTTCGCGCCGCCCTGGCACTGGGCGCGCTTGCCGTTCGCCGCCGCGCGCGCGAAGACGGCCCGCGCCACCGGCGTCGACCCAACCAGGCTGATTGCGCGCACCTCCGGATGATCGACGAGCGCCTCGACCGTTTCCCTCGAGCCATTGACGAGGTTGGCGACGCCCTTGGGCAACCCGGTCCGCTCGAGTAGCTGGAAGATCTTGTGCATCGTGAGCGGGACCTTCTCCGACGGCTTCAAGACGAGCGTGTTGCCGCAAGCGATGGCGTAGGGGAGGAACCAGAGCGGGATCATCCCCGGGAAGTTGAAGGGCGTGACGATCCCGACGACGCCGACCGGCTGGCGGAGCATCAGCTCGTCGATGCCGCTCGCGATGTCCTCGCTGATCTGGCCCTGCAGCATCATCGGGATGCCGCACGCCACCTCGACGTTCTCGATGCCGCGACGGAGCTCGCCGACCGACTCCTCGCGCGTCTTGCCGCATTCGTCGGTGATGGTGCGCGCGAGGTCCTCGAGGTTCTCCTCGAGAAGCTGCTTGAGCTTGAAGAGCGGCTGGATGCGATCGCCGGGAGGCGTCCGGCGCCAAGCGGGCAGCGCTTCCGCCGCCGCCGAGGCAGCGCGATCGATGTCCGACTTGGAGGAGAGCGGTACCTTGGCGATGACCTCGGCGGTGGCAGGATTCGTCACCGGAAGCTCGTCGCGCGAAGCGGGCGCGGTCCAGCCTCCTCCTACGTAGTTCTTGATCGCATTGACGCTCATGACGTCCTCCTAGGCCGGAAGATCGAGAAACTCGCGGACCGCGGCGAGGAACTTCTCGGGTTCTTGCAGCGGCGGGCAGTGACCGCAATCGGGAATCTCGCGCAACGTCGCGCCCCGGATACCCCCGGCGAGCTCGCGGGAAAGCTCGGGCGGCGTGGCCGAATCGAGCGTTCCCACCACCACCAGCGTCGGGTTCGCGATCCTTGGCAAAAGCGGCCGGAGATCGACCGTGGCGAGCGCCCGGCAGGCGGCGGCGAAGCTCGCGGGGTCGGTGCGCTGCAAGACGTCCCTGCGCTCCCCGCTCGCTTCCGGATTCCGTTGCAGATACTCCGGCGTGAAGATGCGTTTCACCGCGGTGTCCACGATCGCCGACATTCCTGCCTTTTCAACCGCCGCGGCCATGTTGCGGAACGGGACACGGCCCGACTCGGGGAAGTTGGCCGCGGTATCGCAGAGCACGAGGCGGCCGATCCGGTCGCCGTGCCGCGCCGCCAGCGCGAGCGCGACGAATCCGCCGAAGCCGTTGGCGATCACGTCGGGCTTGCCCCGCGGCGCGAGCGCGGGAAGGAACGCGGCGATGCGGTCTGCGTAGTCCTCGATGGCCGCGCCCGCCGGCGTCGACTTCCCGAATCCGGGCAGCGCGGGCAGGAGCACGCGGCGGCTCTTTGCGAGCGCAGGCACCACCTTCGCAAAGGATCCGCGATCGGTCAGCAAGGAATGCAGGAGCAACAGATCCTTCCCCTGGCCGGTTTCCTCGACGTCCAGTTCCGCGCTGCCATTACGCAAGATCGTCATCAGTAGACCCCTAGCTGCTGCGTCAAGAACGACTCGTCGTGGCGGATCTTCTCGCAAGGCCCCTCGTAGGCGACGCGGCCGCTGTTCAACGTCACCACCTCGTCGGCGAGGCCGAGGGCGAGCTTGGTGTTCTGCTCGACGAGCCTTCGAGGCAGGGCGAGCCGCGACCACGAGGTTCTCCCGCACCGTCAGGCTGGGAAAGACCCGCCGGCCCTGCGGAACGAGGCCGACGCCCCGGCGTGCGATGGCTTCCGGCGCGAGCGACGAGATGCGCTCGCCGAAGAGCCGGATCTCGCCGCTGCGCACGGGCAGGAAACCCACGATGGAATGGATGCAGGTGGTCTTGCCTGCTCCGTTGCGGCCGAGGAGCGCGAGGACGCGGCCTTCCTGGAGCGAGAAAGAGACGTCGTACAGCGCGTGGCTGTCGCCGTAAAACGCGTTGACACCCGCGAGGGCCACGGCCTCACGCGCCAAGGTAGACCTCCTGCACGCGGGGGTCGGCGACCACCTGCGCGCGCGTGCCCTCGACGATCACCTGTCCGTAATGGAGCACGGTGATCTTCTCGGCGAAGGAAAGGGCGACGTCGAGGTCGTGCTCGATCATCACCACCGTCACTTCCCGCGGGATGGTGGTGAGCAGGTCTTGCACGTCCCGGCGCTCCTCGCGGGAAAGCCCCGCGAGCGGCTCGTCGAGAAGGAGGACGCGAGGCTCCTGCGCCAGCGCTATGGCGAGCTCCAGCCGGCGCTGCTCTCCGTAGGAAGTCTGCGCGACCGACCGGTCGGCGAGCTTTCCCAGGCCCACCCGATCGAGCGCGCCGCGAGCCCGCTCCCAGAGATCGCCGCGACGTGCGAGCAAGGAGAAGGGATTGAAGCGCGAACGCGAAAGGCCGAGTAGCGCGAGGACGATGTTGTGCGCCAGCGTGTTCTTCGGGAAGAGCGTGATCACCTGGTACGTCCGAGATAGGCCGAGGTGCACGCGGCGGTCGGCGCGCAGACGCGAGACGTCCCGGCCGAAGACACGGATGGTGCCGGAGTCGGACGCGAGATCTCCGGTGACCAGGTTGAAGAGCGTGGTCTTGCCCGCGCCGTTGGGGCCGAGCAGGAGCCTCCGCTCTCCCTCGAGGACGGAAAGGGTGACGTCGCGCACGGCGGGAACGCCGCCGAACGATTTGAAGAGCCCCTTCAATTCCAGGGCGGCGGCAGTCATGCCCGGGTACCCGTGCGCACAGTCCGTCGGCGCAGTCGCTCGATCCCGGGCACCAGCCCTTCCGGCATGTAGAGGACGATGGCGACGAAGACGAGGCCGAGGAGCAAGACCCAGCGCGTGACGTAGGCGCTGACCACGTTCTTGAGGAGCACGACGACGGCGGCGCCGACGATCGGTCCGAGCAGCGTCCCTGCGCCGCCGGCGATCACCATGAGCAGCACTTCGGCAGAGTTGGTGAGCGCGAGGACGTGAGGGCTGACGAACTGGTTGTAGTCGGCGTAGAGGACGCCCGCGACCGCTGCCCAGAAACCGGACACGACGAAGGTGACGAAGCGGGTGCTCCACACGTCCCACCCGAGCGCCTGCATCCGCCGGGGTTGGTCGCGAGTGCCTTGCAATCCCGCGCCGAAGGTGGAGCGGACGAACACCGATACGAAGAGGAAGGAGATGGCGAAGAAGACGAGGACGAAGAGGTAGAACGCGGTCGCCGACGAGAGATCGATCCCGAAGGGTTGCGGCCGGCCGAAGCCGGAAAGGCCGTTGTCGCCGCCGGTGAGCGAGACCCAGCGATAGGCGACGCCCCAGAGGATCTGGGCGAGGGCGAGCGTGATCATGACGAAACCGAGGCCGGTGGCTCGCAAGGAAAGGACGCCGAAGACCGCGGCCATCAAAGTCGTCAGGGTGACGGCGCCGAGCGAGGCCCACAAGTGTGAGAACCCGGCGCGCGTCGAGAGCCAGGCGAGGACATACGCGGAAGCGCCGAGGTAGCCCGCGTGCCCGAGCGAGATGAGGCCGCCATAGCCGACCAATAGATTCAGGCTCCCCGCGAAGATGCCGGCGATGAGGATCTGGCTGGCGATGTTGACGTAGTAGTCGAAGGGCAGGAACGCGGGCACGACCAGGAGCGCGGCAACCGCGGCGTAGACGGCGGCGCGCTTCATGCGGCGCGCAAGCGGAAGAGGCCCTGGGGGGGCCCGCCGAGGACGCCGCCCATTCCGGCGAGCGCGGCGCCGGCGCAGAACACGATGGTGAAGAGGCGCGGAACGGCGATGCCCAGGCCGCGCGCCATCTCCATGTCGTCGACGCCGGCGCGGATCATCGCGCCGATTCGCGTCCGCTCGAGCGCGAGCCAGAGGACGACGAACACCACGACCGAGATGACCACCACCGCGAGGCGGTACTTGGGGAAGAAGATTCCCGCTACCGGAACGGCGCCGGAGAGCGCCTGCGGGATGGGCAGCGGCATGGGATCGCCGGACCAGACGAGGAGCGAGGCATCTCCGATGATGAAGGCGATCCCCAGGGTGATGAGAACCTGCGCCAGCGTCTTGCCCGCGAGGCGCCGGAGCAGGAACCGCTCGGTGAAACCGCCGAGGATCGCGATGGCCAGCCCGCCGGCGAGGACCGCCCAGAAGAAGTTCAGGCCGGCGCGCAGCGCGGAGAGGCCGACGTATGCGCCGAGCATGAAGAACGCGCCGTGGGCCAGATTCGCGACCCGCATGAGCCCGAAGATCAGCGAGAAGCCCGAGGAGAGCAGGAAGAGCAGTCCCCCGAGAGCGAGCCCGTTCAGCGACTGGATGAGGAAGAAGCGCACGCGCCGCTCACTTCTCCAGATTCTTCGCTTCCGGGAAGCTCCGCGAGTAGACCGGGCTCTTGAGGAAGTCCTGGGGCGACATCTTCCAGAACTGGCTCACGTTCGGATACGTCTGCACCACCGCGTTGACGAGGCGTCCGTTCTTCCGCTCGACCTTGCGGATGTAGATGGTGAGATCGGGGTTGCCGTACTTGTCGATGTGCATCGGGCCGCGGAAGCTGTCCTTGATGTCGAGCGAGCGCAACGCCTTCATGAAGGCGTCCTTGTCCTCGATGTTCCCCTTGATCTTCTGGAGCGCGAGGTCGAGGAAGAACGCTGCCGTGTAAGCACCAGCGCTGTAGTAGCCGGGATCCGCGTCGTACTTCTTCCGGTAGGCCTCGACGAACTTGTGGTTCTCCGGGTTGTCGATGGCCGCGCTGTACCAGCCGCTCGAGACCACGCCGACCGCCTCGTCGCCCATGTTCTTGAGGATGCCCTCGTCCACGGTGGTCATGTTGCCGAGTACCGGGACCTTCCCCTTGAGACCGTACTCGGCGTACTGGCGGAGGAAGCGCAGGCCGTTGGCCCCCGCGAAGCTCGCGTAGACGGCGTCGACGTCGGTCTTCAGATCGCCGACGTACGAGCCGTAGTCGGCGACGTTGAGCGGTGACCAGAGCTTCTGGACGATCTTCCCGCCATTCTCCTCGAAGGTGCGCTGGAATCCCGCGGTGGTCTCGTGGCCGAAGGCGAAGTCGTCGCCGATGGTGGCGATACGCTTGTACTTGAGCACCTTGGCGGCGTACTCGCCGAGGGGATGGTTCATCTGCGCGGAAGTGGTTACGGCGCGCACGAACCAGGGATTGAGATTGCGCTGCGTGAGATCTTCCGCAGCGGCCGACGGGGAGATGACCGGCACCTTCGCCTGTTTCACATAGTCGTTGATGGCGAGCGCCTCGAAAGCGGCGAGCGGCCCGATGATGGCGTGAACCTGGTAGCGCTCGACCGCTTCCTGGGTGCGCGTCTTGGTGGTGGCGGGCTGCCCGGCGGTGTCGAGGGTGACCACCTCGATTTTCCTTCCGGCGAGCTGTCCCTGGTGCTGGTCGAGGTAGAGGGCGAGTCCTTCCTCCATCTGCCGGCCACCGGCGGCGAGCGCGCCCGTCTTGACGGTGAGGAACCCGATCCGGATGGGGCCCTTGTCGGCCGCCGAGGCCCGAGTCGCCTTCAGGATGGGGACCGCAAGGGCTGCGCTGACCAGCGCCGCGAGGATCAAGCGGCGCGACCGGGGAGAGGCGAAATCGGGCATGGAAGCAATTCTCCGCCGGCGAGTGAGATGTCAGGGAGGGGCCGGGCGGTTGACGTGATATATCACGAGGGTTATACGGTCAACCCGCTTCCGGCGGGATCCCATGGCCAGTCCCCGAGCGCTGTTGCGCGTCGACATCTACCAGAAGCTGCGCGAGGAGATCCTCGCCTGCGAGCTTCCGCCCGGTGCCGACCTGCGCGAGCAGAGCCTGGCGGCCCGCTTCTCGGTGAGCAAGTCGCCGGTCCGCGACGCGCTCTTGCGCCTGGAGAGGGAGCGGCTGGTCACCATCTCGCCCCGGCAAGGATACCGGGTTGCTCCCGTCTCGGTGGCCGACGCGCGCGATCTCTTCCGGTTGCGTTCGGTCCTGGAGGCCGCCTCGGTGATGGAAGGCGCGCGGGCCGCCCCCGACGAGGACCTCCAGGCGCTCGATCGCTTCCGCAGCTTCCGCGAAAAGAGCCAGCGCGGCGGCTTTCTCGCCTACAACCGCGAGTTCCATTGCGCGCTGGCGCGTCTGTCGGGGAACGAGCGCATGACCACCGCCGCCTGCGAATTGATCGACCAGATGCACCGGCTCATCCGGGTGAGCGTGGACAACGTGGAACGGCGCGAGCCGAACCGCCTCGTTCTCGAGCACGTCCGCATCATCGAGGCCCTGCAGAGGCGGGATGGCCGCCGCGCCGCCGCGCTGTTGCGCCGGCACATCGACGCGGCGGAGCGCCGCGTCGCGCGGGCCCTGGAGCGCGCCGCGGTGGTCGCTTGAGCCCTTACGAACGGGAGTACGAGATCTCACGGAGACGCAGATGAGCACCGCAGCGACGGCCAGGACGAATCGCTCGATCCCCAGCCACGGCCTTTTCATCGACGGGAAGGACGTTCCCGCCTCGTCGGGCGAGCAGATCGACGTCTACAACCCGGCGACCGGCGAGGTGATCGCCCGCACCGCCCACGGCACCGCGGCGGACATCGACCGCGCCGTCAAGAGCGCTGCCCGCGCCTTCGAGAGCAAGGAGTGGGGCGGGATGGACATCCGCGCGCGGGCGCGGCTCGTCAACAAGCTCGCCGACGCCTTCGAGGCCCGGCTTCCCGAACTGTTCCAGCTCGAGACGACCAACAACGGCCGCCCGGTCAACGAGACGCGCGCGCAGGTGAGCCGCATCCCTGACTTCTTCCGCTACAACGCCGGCCTCGCCCTCGCGCGGCGCGACGCCGTCGTTCCCGTCGAAGGGCCGTACCTCGCCTATACGCTGCGGACTCCGATCGGCGTGGTGGGCAACTCCACGCCCTTCAACCATCCGCTCATGATCCTCTGCAAGAGCCTCGCGCCGGTGCTCGCCTCGGGCTGCACCACGGTAGTGAAGCCTTCCGAGTACACGCCGCTCACCACCTTGCTCCTCGCCCACATCTTCAAGGAGGCGGGCCTGCCCGACGGCGTCTTCAATGTGGTCACGGGCCTCGGACCAAGCACCGGGAAGGCGCTCTGCGAGCACACCGGGCTCTCCAAGTTCGTCCTCACCGGCGGTACCGACGCGGGCCGCATCGTCGGAGCCGCTGCGGGCCGGGCCTTCGCGCGGCAGACGCTGGAGCTCGGCGGCAAGACTCCGGTCCTCGTCTTCGACGACTACGACGTGGAGCAGGCGGTCAACTACGCCGCCTTCGGCGCCTTCGTCGGCGCCGGACAGACCTGCATCTGCGCCGCCCGCCACCTCGTGCAGCGCAAGATCTATCCCGAGTTCGTCGAGCGGCTCGCCGCCAAGGCGAAGAGCCTGCGCATCGGCGACCCGGCCGACCCTTCGACGCAGCTCGGCCCGGTGATCTCGAGCAAGCAACGTGCTCGCGTCCTCAGCTACGTCGAGGCGGGCCTCTCCGAAAAGGCGAAGCTCGTCGCCGGCGGGCGTGCGCCCAAGCTCGAGGATCCGAGGCTCGCGAACGGCTTCTTCGTCGAGCCGACCGTCTTCGCCGACGTCGATCCGTCGATGCGCATCGCCCGCGAGGAGGTCTTCGGGCCCTTCACGGTAGTCACGCCGTTCGACGACGAGGCCGAGGCGATCCGGATCGCCAACGACTCGCCGTTCGGCCTCGCCGCGGCCATCCGCACCCGCGACGTCGCACGCGCCCACCGCGTGGCGGCGAAGTTCAAGTGCGGCATCGTCTGGGTGAACGACCACCACCGCCTCGACCCGGCGCTTCCCTGGGGCGGGGTGAAGGATTCGGGCATCGGCCGCGAGTTCGGCACCGAGTCCTTCGAGGAGCACTTCGACGTGAAGACGGTGATGATCAATACCGACGGCCGTCCGTTCGACTGGTACCGCGATACCTCGGGACAGAAGCGTCTGAACTGACCGAGGCGCTCCCGCGCGGCAAGCCGCATGGTAGTTTGCCGCGCCATGATCATCGGACGCGGGTTCCTCCTCGGTGTCGTCGCGGCCGCCTGCCTCTCGCTTCCTGCAGCCGCCCAGACCGAGCCCATCCGCATCGGGTTCTTGAGCGTCCGGACCGGGCCGCTCGCGGCCGGTGGGAGGCAGATGGAGGAGGGCATCAACCTCCTCCTCAAGCAGCGCAACAACATGCTCGCGGGGCGCAAGGCGGTGCTCATCATCGCCGACACCGGCGGCCAGCCGGCGCAAGCGAAGACGCGCACGCAGGAGTTGATCGAGCGCGAGAAGGTGAATGTCATCATCGGACCGCTCGCTACCTTCGAGGCCCTCGCCCTCGACGACTACATCCGCACTACCGGAGTGCCGCTCATCACGCCCACCTCCGCGGCCCAGAACGACCTCGCGCAGCAGAAGAAGAACGAGTACGTCATCCACGCGGTCGGGACGGCGGCGCAGCCGACCCATGTCCTCGGAGAATTCGCGGCGAAGAAGCTTGGCTTGAAGCGCGTCGCCACCATTGCCGACGACTTCACCTACGGCCACGAAGGCGCCGCCGGGTTCCACCACACCTTCGAGGACGCAGGCGGCAAGATCGTGCAGAAGCTGTGGCCGCCGCTCAACGTTCCCGATTACGGGTCGTACCTCGGGGACCTCAAGCCCGACGTCGATGGTCTCTACGCCGGCTTCGCGGGAACGAACGGCCTCCGGTTCATGCGCCAGCTCGCCGAGTACGGGCTGAAGGAGAAGCTCAAGGTGCTCGGCAACCCGACCTGCGTCGACGAGGGCATCCTGAAGAACATGGGCGACGAGGCGATCGGCGTCTATTCGGCGAGCTGGTATTCCGCCGCCCTCGACACCCCCGACAACAAGAAGTTCGTGGATGCGATGCAAAAAGAGTACGGCGTCGTGCCCGGCTTCTACACGGTCGGGACGTACACGGCGGGCCTCTTCCTCGAGCAAGCGCTGAAGACAATCCAGGGAAAGTTCGAGGACAAGAAGGCGTTCGTGAAGGCCCTGCACGCGGTGAAGCTGACGGAAGGCCCCATCGGCCCCATCAGCCTCGACGAATACGGAAAGCCAATCCTCAACATCTACGTCCGCAAGGTCGAGCGGAAGAACGGCAAGCTGGTCAACTCGATCGTGGAGACGGTTTCCGGAGTGGGCCAGTTCTACCACTACGATGCGAAGCAATTCCTTGCCGCCCCGCAGTACTCGCGTGACGTGCCCGTCGCCAAGAACCTCGAGTGAGCGTTCACGGCTCCTTCTGGAGCGCCGCGATCGCGCAGCAAGCAACGAGCACGGCCACCGCGGTGAGCAGGCCGGCAAAGAGCGTCCCGGTAGCGTCCGCGACGGCGCCCGCCAGCGCCGGTCCGATCGGCTGTCCCGCGGCGAAGCAGACCGTGTAGGTCGCGACTCCCGATCCCCACGCTTCGCGCGGGAGTGCCCGCTGCGAGAGCGCGGTCACCGCGGCCGGCGGGATGAAGAAGCCCGCGCCGAAGAGCGCCGCGGAGAGGACCATGGAGCCCAGCGAAGTGCTGGCGAGCGGGAGCGCCGCGCCGATCGTGCAGACCGCGATCGAAGCGGTAAGGGTCCGCGCTGCGCCCCAGCGTTCCAGGGCCATCTTGGCAGGCACCACGGCGAGGACGATGGCGATGCCGAGGACGCCCCACACGGTCGACACCGCGGCCGCACCGGCGCCGCGATCGCGCATCCAGGCGACGATGAAGGTCATGTAGACGATCGATCCGATGGCGAAAACGAAATACCCCACGAGCGAGGCGAGCAAGGGGCGTCGGGACCAGCGCGCCGGCTTGCGCGCCGCCGGAGCGCCCTGCACGCGCAGCGCCGAGGCGACGCTCGGGATACACAGCGCCGCGCAGAGCGTACCGAGCCCGATCCAGGCGAGGTTCCACGCTGCCGGTCCGCGCAGCTCGAACAGCCACGGCAACGGGATCCCGGAGAGGAGGATTCCGAACCCGCCCCCCGCGAAGTACACCGAGATTGCCGCCGGGGCGCGCTCGGGCCGCGCGGCGAATAGCTCCGCGACGAGGGTGCCGCCACCGATGAAGACCACCGCGCCGCTCAGACCGGCGACGAAGCGGAGCGAGAGCAACAGCGGATAGCTGCGCGAAAGACCGGAGGCGAAGATCGCCGCCGTGGTGACGACCATCGCTGCCGCGAACAGCCCCTGCAGGCGGACCCCGCGCAAGAGCCGCAGCGTCGCGAGCGCGCCCGCCAGGTACCCGAGCGCATTGGCAGTGTTGACCCAGCCGGCCTCGGTGTACGTCCAGTGCAAGTCGCTGCGCATCGCCGGAAGCACGAGTGCATAAGCGAAGCGGCCGATCCCGTTGGATACCGCTGGCCCGAGCGCGAGAGCGGCCGCGACCCACATCGATGCGGGAGGTGCGCCCGCGCGCGCCAGGGCGCCGTCTCGCATGCGCGCACCATAACGTGACGGGCTTGCTCGCGGGACGAGCGTCCGAGCGCCCCGAACCACGGCCGTCCGGTTGCAGGCCTTGAATGCTGGTCCGATCTTTCGCGGACGACGACCAGGAGACCCCCCATGACGAAGACGATCGTTCTGGCTCCCGCACTTGCCCTCGCTCTGGCGTTCCCCGCTCGTGCCATGACCGACGCCAAGCCCACCAACCAGGTCACCCGCGGACACGGACTCAACGCGGAAGTGGTCGAAGTACAGACCCGTCCTTCCCCGGTGGGCGTCATCGCCCGCGACGCCATCGGCGGCGCCGTCGCTGGCGCGGCAGTGGGCGGCGGCGTGGTGCTCTACCGGCACTACGTCACCAACAACGGCAACGGCGACTGGGGCAACTGGCAGCGCGACATCGCGATCGGCGCCGGCATCGGCCTCGCGGTCGGTCTCGTCTTCGGTGCGGTTGACGCCGCGTCGAACGCCGACCACGTCTTCAACGGACCCGTCGCGGATCGCCGCGACGTCGGCTTCTCTCCGCCAGAAGATCGGCCTTGCGATCGCCGCCCTGGTCATCGTCCTCGCCCTCGTCATTGCGACCCGTCCCGCCACGTATCGCGTGACCCGTTCCACGACCGTTTCCGCGCCACCCGCCATCGCGTACGCGCACGTGGCCGACTTCCATCAATGGGACGCGTGGTCGCCGTGGGCGCATCTCGATCCAACCATGAAGACGAGCTACGCGGGCCCCGACGGCGCGGTCGGGTCGTCGTACGGGTGGAAGGGGAACGATCAGGTCGGCGAGGGGCGCATGACCATCGTCGAGGCGCGGCCGGGCGAGGCGCTCGGCATCCGGCTCGAGTTCCTCAAGCCGTGGCAGGCGACGAATTCGACCCGATTCGAGTTCACACCGGCGGCGACGGGCACCCAGATCACCTGGACGATGGATGGCGAGAACAACTTCGTCGGCAAGGCGTTCTCGCTCTTCACCAACATGGACAAGATGATCGGCTCGGACTTCGAGCGGGGGCTCGTGGGACTGAAGAAGGTTGCCGAAGCGCAGACGCGGAGTGCGCAGTTCGCGGTGCCCGCCGTCGCGAAGTGAGTCGACAGCCGGGGCGTCAGGGGCCGAGAGGCAACTGCGCATCGAGTGGTTCGAGGGATCCGAGCACGGCGGCGCCGTGATGCGCTGCGCGCGCGCACGCCTCGGCCACCGGAAGCCCGAGCGCGAGAAACCAGGTCAGGGCGCCCGCGAAGCTGTCGCCGGCTCCGTACGCTCCTCCGCCCGGCGTTGGCCGGACTTGCGGAGCGGGAAAGCGCGAGATCCCCTCCGCCGTCTCGATCTGACCGCCGGCCGCACCCTGGGTCAGCACCAGTGCCCGGGGCGGGACGGGAAAATCCCGCAGCGACGCACGCTCGCGCGCATCGGCCAGGCTGCCGACGATCACGTCCGCCTGGACGCCGGAGCGGAAGATGGCCTCGCGCCGCCTCGCGGTCGCAACCAGGAGCTTCGCCGCACGTGCGGCGCGGAGGACGCCCGGATCCTGCGCAGTGAAGTACGCCGCGTCGCAAGAGCCGAGCACCTCCCAGGGCAGCGGATCGCGGACCTCGGGGTGGAGCGGCTCCCCGAGGACCACGATGGTCCGTTCGCCGTCGGGCGTGATGAGCACCACGTCGCGGGTATGCGGCGTTTCGCGGTGCGCGGCGTGGATGCGCGCCGGCGTTCTGGCGATGCGCGCGCGGACCTGCTCCGCCGCCTCGTCGTTCCCGAGCGCGGTGAAGAGATGGACCTCGGCCGGCGACTTCACGAGCTGGAAGAAGGCGATTCCCCCGCCGCCCCCGGGAAAGACGCGCAGCCCTTCGACGTGCGCGATTTCCCCGGGGCCCGGCAGCCGCGGGACCCTCCCGAGCGCGATGTGCTCGACATGCCCGAGTACGGCGATGCGCACGTGCGCTCCGGGGCCCCGCTCACTTCATGGCGGTGGCGAGCGGATTCCCCTTCTCGACGATGTAAGTCGAGAGCACCGAGGCTTTGCCCTTGCCGTTGTTCTTCGCCGCGTGCACGACGCCGGCGGGGACGAAGAACGGCTTGCCGGCCTCGACGGTCTGGGTCTTGCCGTCGACTTCCAGCTCGATCGATCCCTCGAGGACGTAGCTCACCTCCTCGCCCGGATGGGTGTGTCTCCCGACCGCGCCGCCCGGATCGAAGTCGGCGCGCGCCTGCACCACCTCCCCGCGGGGCGTGGCGAGATCGTGTTTCTGCAACTCGGTGCGCTTGAACCCTGGCTGCTGGGCGCGAAGGGCCTGCACGCCGAGCAACGCCGCGCCCATCGCCCCGGCAACCGCCACGCCGATCTTCCATCGTCTCATGTGCCCCTCCTGAAGGGCCGCGCTCGACGCGCGGCGTGCGCGCATCCTATCCTTTCGCAGGGAGGCCTTTCGACCATGAGACGGTTTTTCATCGCTCTACTCGTCTGCGCCGCGGGCGCCCGAGCGGAAACGCCGAAGGATACCGTCGTGATGGCGAAGCCCATCGACGACATGATCTCGCTCGATCCCGCCGAGTCCTTCGAGTTCTCGGGGAGCGAGCTGGTCGACAATCTCTACGATCGCCTCATCGGCTACGACGTGAAGGACGTCGAGAAGCTCTTCGGGGAGCTGGCCGAGAGCTGGAGCGTGGCCGCGGACGGCAAGACGTACACGTTCAAGATCCGTCCGAGCGTGAGGTTCCACTCCGGCAACCCGGTCACCGCTGAGGATGCGGCGTTCTCCTTCCGGCGCGCCGTCGTGCTCAACAAGACGCCGGCCTTCATCCTCACCCAGTTCGGGTTCACGGAGGGCAACGTCGCGCAGCGCATTCGCGCCCCCGATCCGCGCACCCTCGTCATCGAGACCGAGAAGGCGGTGGCGCCGTCCTTCTTCTACTATGCGCTCACCGCGGTGGTCGGCTCGGTGGTCGATTCCAAGCTCGTCAAGGAGCACGCCAAGGGAGACGATTTCGGCAACGCGTGGCTCAAGACAAACGAGGCCGGGTCCGGTCCGTTCAAGCTCCGCTCCTGGCGAGCGAACGAGAGCTACACTCTCGACTCGAACGCCGAGTGGTACCGGGGCGCGCCCAAGATCAAGCGTCTCGTGGCGCGCCACGTGGTCGAGCCCGCCACCCAGCGGCTCCTCCTCGAGAAGGGCGACGTCGACTACGCGCGCAGCCTGACCAAGGATCAGCTCGACGCGATCTCGCGCAACAAGGACCTCGCCATCGATCAGGGCAACAAAGGATCGATCCTCTACGTCGGCCTCAACCAGCGCAACCCGATCCTGGCGAAGCCGGAGGTGCGCGAAGCGCTCAAGTGGCTCGTCGACTACGATGCCATCGAGAAAAACATCCTCGCCGGACGCTTCGTGAAGCACCAGACCTTCCTGCCCCGCGGCTTCCTCGGGGCGATCGACGAGATGCCCTACAAGCTCGACGTGAAGAAGGCCAAGGCGCTCCTCGCCAAGGCCGGGTACCCGGACGGGTTCAGCCTGACCGTCGACGTCGAGAGTGCCTCCCCGTTCACCGACGTGGCGCAGGCGCTGCAAGCGAGCTGGGCGCTGGGCGGAGTCAAGGCGAGCCTCATCGCCAGCGACGGGAAGCAGCTCCTCACCAAGTACCGGGCGCGCAACCACGAAGCGGTCATCTACCGGTGGGGGCCGGATTACCAGGACCCGCACACCAACGCCGAGGCGTTCGCGATGAACTACGACAACCGCGACGACGCCAAGAGCAAGACGGTGGCGTGGCGCAACAGCTGGGACATCCCGGACTTCACGAGGCGCGCGGGCGAGGCGGCGCTGGAGCAGGACACGAAGAAGCGGGCTGCGATCTACGAGCAACTCCAGCGCGAGCACCTCAAGGTGGCGCCCTTCGTCATCCTCTTCCAGGAGATCGAGGTGGCGGCGCGGCGCAAGAACGTCGACGGCTTCATCATCGGACCGAACTTCGGGACCAACTTCTATTACGCGATCGCGAAGAAGTGAGCTCTCGCTCTGGACTCCCCGCGCAAGCGGCGGTTCACGCCTTCTCCGCTTTCGGGATCGTCGCGCAGACGGCGGCGACCTTTGCCGGCCTGCTTCTCATCACCTTCCTCATCGGCCGGGTGCTCCCCATCGATCCGGTGCTCGCCGCCGTGGGAGAGCGCGCCTCCGCCGACGTCTACGAGAAGGTCCGCGTCGAGCTGGGGCTCAACCTTCCCCTCCACGTGCAGTTCTGGAACTACGCCGTCAAGGTCTTGCACGGCGATCTCGGCCGCTCGGTGCTCACGGCCAATCCCGTCCTCACCGACATCCGGCGCGTCTTCCCGGCGACGTTGGAATTGGCGACGCTCGGGACGCTCATCGGCGTGCTCCTCGGCGTTCCCATCGGGGTCGTCGCCGCCGCCCGGCGCGGTGGCTTCATCGATCGCGTGGCGCGGGTGTTCGCGCTCTTCGGGTACTCGGTGCCGATCTTCTGGCTCGGCCTCATGGGCCTGCTGCTCTTCTATGCGCGGCTCGGCTGGGTCCTCGGACCGGGCCGCATCGACGTCGCCTACGACGAGGTCGTCGCGCCGCTGACCGGAGCGCTCCTCGTGGACAGCGCCCTGCGCGGCGAATGGGAGGTGTTCCGCAACGCGCTCGGGCACATCGTCCTTCCCGCGGCGGTGCTCGGGTGGCTTTCGCTCGCCTACATCAGCCGGATGACCCGCAGCTTCCTCCTCGCGGAGCTCGGCGAGGAATACGTGACGACCGCGCGGGTGAAGGGGCTTTCCGAATGGCGGGTGATCGTCCGCCATGCGCTTCGCAACGCCTTGGTGCCGCTCGTCACGGTGATCGCGCTCTCCTATGCGACGCTGCTCGAAGGATCGGTGCTCACCGAGACGGTCTTCGCCTGGCCCGGCCTCGGGATGTACATCACGAATTCCCTCCTCAGCGCCGACATGAACGCCGTGCTCGGCGGGACGCTGGTGGTCGGCTGCGTCTTCATCGGGCTGAACCTGCTCTCCGATCTCGTCTATCGCCTCGTCGATCCGAGGGTGCGATGAGCTCCCGGCGCGAATGGCTTCTTGCCGAAACGCCTGGCTCGCGGATGCAAGCGCGTCTCGGGCAGGCCTACCTGCGCTGGCTCTCGTTTCGCGAGAATCCCCTGGCTCTCGCCGGCCTCGGGCTGGTGCTGCTCCTCGTCGCCATCGCCGTGCTCGCGCCCTGGCTTTCGCCGCATTCTCCGCTCGAGCAGGACCTCGCGCGCCGGCTGCTTCCGCCGGGCAGCGGGAGCCTCCTCGGCACCGACGAGCTGGGCCGCGACATCTCGAGCCGCATCCTCTACGGAGCGCGCACGACGCTGGTCATCGTCGCCCTTGTCATCGTCCTCGTGGCCCCGGTCGGCCTCGCCGTCGGGACGGTGGCGGGCTACGCCGGAGGCTTCGTCGACGGCGCGCTCATGCGAGTAACGGACGTGTTCCTCGCCTTTCCCCGGCTCATCCTCGCGCTCGCCTTCGTCTCCGCCATCGGCCCGGGCCTCATCAACGCCATCGTCGCCATCGCCTGCACCGCCTGGCCTCCCTACGCCCGCATCGCCCGGGCCGAAACGCTCACCATCAAGAACAGCGAGTTCATCGCCGCCGCCCGCCTGCAGGGCGCGAGCCCGCTCCGGATCATCTGGAGCCACGTGGTTCCCCTCTGCACCTCATCGCTGGTCGTCCGGGTTACGCTCGACATGGCGGGGATCATCCTCACCGCCGCCGGCCTCGGCTTTCTCGGCCTCGGCGCCCAGCCGCCGCTGCCGGAATGGGGCGCGATGATCTCCAGCGGACGCAAGTTCGTCCTCGACCAGTGGTGGGTCGCGACCATGCCCGGCATCGCCATCTTCGTCGTCAGTCTCGGGTTCAACCTGCTCGGCGACGGCCTGCGCGACGTGCTCGACCCCAAGCAGACATGACCTCGCCGCTCCTCACCGTCGAAGGCCTCCGGGTGAGCTTCCCGACGCGGACCCGGGTGGTCGAGGCGGTGCGCGGCATCGGTTTCACGGTCGGGCGGGAGAAGGTGGGCCTCGTCGGCGAATCGGGATCGGGCAAATCGATGACCGGGCGGGCGATCGTCGGCCTCGTTCCGCCTCCGGGGAAAGTGACCGCGGGCAGGTTGATGCTCGGGGACGTCGATGTCTTGCGCGCCTCCGCACGGAAGATGCGCGAAGTGCGCGGGCGCCGCGTCTCGATGGTGCTCCAGGATCCGCGCTTCTCGCTCAACCCAGTCCTCACGGTCGGCGCCCAGATCGCCGAGTCGTATCGCGCGCACGAGAGGGTGCCGCGCGCGAAGGCCCGCGATCGCGCGCTCGAGATGCTGCGCGCTGTCCGCATCCGCGATCCCGAACGGGTCCACGACGCCTATCCCCACGAGCTCTCCGGCGGGATGGGGCAGCGGGTGATGATCGCGATGATGCTCGCTCCCGATCCCGACCTGCTCATCGCAGACGAGCCCACCTCTGCGCTCGACGCGACGGTGCAGATGCAGGTCCTCGCCATCCTCGACGATCTGGTCACGCGGCGGGGAATGGGGCTGCTCTTCATCAGCCACGATCTCCGGCTGGTCGGCGCGTTCTGCGATCGCGTGCTGGTCATGTACGGAGGCCGCATCGTCGAGACGCTGGCGGCCGCCGACCTGGAACGCGCGGCGCACCCGTACACGCGGGGACTGCTCGCCGCGCTGCCCAGCCTCGGGCGCGCGGGCGAGCCGCTTCCCGTGCTCGAGCGCGACCCTGCGTGGCTCGAGGACCAGAGGTGATCGAGGTCGAAAATCTCCGGGTACGATTCGGCCGTGGCAAGGGCGCGGTCGAAGCTGTCCGTGGGCTCTCCTTCGCGGTGAAGGAGCGCGAAACCTTCGGCCTCGTGGGCGAGTCGGGCAGCGGCAAGTCCACCGTCCTGCGTGCCCTCTGCGGGCTGGTCCGCGACTTCGAAGGAACGATCCGGGTGGCCAGCGAGGCGCAGCGCCGGACGCGCACGGACGAGTTCCACCGCCTCGTACAGATGGTGTTCCAGGATCCGTTCGGATCGCTCCACCCGCGGCACACCGTCGACCGGATCCTCGGCGAGCCGATCGCCATCCAGCGCCTGGGGAACGCGGACCTGCGCATCGCCCGCGCGCTCTTCGAGGTGGGCCTCGGACCGTCCTTCCGGTTCCGCTATCCGCACCAGCTTTCCGGCGGCCAGCGGCAGCGCGTTTCCATCGCCCGCGCCCTCATCGTCGAGCCGCGCATCCTCCTCCTCGACGAGCCCACTTCGGCGCTCGACGTCTCGGTGCAGGCGGAGATCCTCAACCTCCTCATGCGCCTGCGGAGGGAACGTGCGCTCACCACCATCCTCGTGAGCCACAACCTCGCCGTGGTCGGGCACCTCTGCGACAGGCTGCTCGTCATGAACGCCGGGCGAGCGGTGGAAGAGATGACCGCGGAGGACCTGCGGACGGGCGCGCCGCGGGAGGAGTATACGCAGGCGCTCCTCCGCGCGAGCGAAGGGTACAGACGGCTCTAAGCTGCCACGGCAGCAGGACTTATCAGGCCGCGGCGGCTCCGTGCCACGCACGGACAGAAAGCGTGGGTTTCTGGACGACGCGGTCGAGCGCGCCCATGATCGCGGTCCGCGACGGCTGATTGCCGCTCGCATGCCTCGGGGGACCATGAAGGTGATTGCTGTCGCGGTCGCGCTGGCATTCGCGGGTTCCGCTCCTGCTGCCCACGCCGATGACCGCTTCGGCACCAAGGGGCAACTCGTACCTCTCGGTTCCCTCGCCTTGTCCTATAGCTCGGTTTCGTTCAGCGGGACCTCGGGATCGATCACCACGATTTCTCTGGGCCCTACTCTCATCTACTTCGTAGCGCAGGACCTCGCGCTGGGCGCTTCCGGTACGTTGATCTACCAAGACGCAAGCCAGGGAAGTACCAGTGCCTCCGCCGTCGCCTTCGGTCTGGAACCGTTTGCCGCGTACAACTTCTGGCTTTCGGAAACGGCTTCGCTCGTGCCGGAGCTCGGCATCGGTTTCGCGTCTCGCGATCTCGCCGCAACCTCGGGCAGCAATCCGAATCTGAAGACGATCTCGCTGCAACTGTTCGTCCCCATCCTTTTCCATCCGGTCAAACACTTCTTCCTCGGATTCGGGCCCGCCCTCTCCTACGACCTGTCCGCCGACCTGAGCAACGCGACCGGCGAGGCGCCCAAGACGACTACGATCGGGGCGCAGACCATTCTAGGCGGATATTTTTGATCGCCGTATCGGTCGCCTTTTTCCCTGCCCGCAATGCCTGGAACCGATCCCGATCCTCGCCAAGCGCTGCGGCGCTTACAACTCTTCCGATGGCTGAGGGACCGGGAGCTCGAGCCCGACCACGGGCATGATCACATCGTCGACCAGACCCGACACCACCCTGCCCATCGCCGCGCCGACGATGACGCCCACGGCCAGCGCGAGCGCGTTCTGCTTGAGCAGGAACTCCTTGAACTCCGGCGAGGTTGTTCACCGATCCCTCTGCCGAGCTGTCCGCGCCGAAGCATACTCGCAGGACCCGTACTTTTTGCGCGGAGGAACCATGAAAGTCGTCAGGTCGTCGGAAGTTCCCTGGGCCGATGCGATCGTGCGCGGAAGCTTCGGAGGCCGCCGGAAGGCCCTCGGCGGCGAGAGGATCTCCTGCGGTCTCTGGGAGCTCCTTCCCGGAAAGCGATCGTTCCCGCTGCACCGTCACCTGGGAACTGAGGAAGCCTTGTTCGGAATCTCCGGCCGCGCCAAGGTGCGCACCTCGGAAGGCGAGACGGAGATCGCCGCCGGGGACTTCGTCTCCTTTTCGGCGGGTGGCCCCGCGCACCAGCTCGTCAACGACGGTCAGGAGCCGTTCGTATACCTCGCCATGTCGCACAGCCTCGGCGTGGATCTCGTCGAGTATCCCGACTCCGGGAAGCCCGCGTGTCAGGAAGATCAGCACCTGGTCCCGCGCCGCGATCGCCAGGTCCGCCTTTCCGTCGCCGTCGAGATCGCCGAGCGCGACGTCCTCGGGGTGAAAGGCCGGAACCATGACGCCGTCGCGCAGGCCTCCAGGTCCGGAGAGCAGGACCTGCACGTTCCCGCCGAGGTTGCAGACAGCCACGTCGGGCGCGCCATCCCCGTCCACGTCGCCTGCAGCCACGCGAACCGGGCCCGGGCCGCTGGCGTGGCGGAGCGGAGGTCCGCGACCGCCACGCAACAGGAACACGCCGTCGCGCGAGGTGTCAGCGACGCTTCCCGAATAGGTCGCCACCACCACGTCCGCGCCCGCGGCCGCCACGTAGAACGACGGATTGGGAAGCTCGATCCGCGCCACCTGCGTCAGGGTGCGGCCGTCGGCGCGCAGCACCGCGATCTCCGGCTGCGGCCACGAGGAAACGAACAGCCGGCTCCCGACAAGGGCCACGTTGAAGTACGCGTGACCGGTGGATCCCGTCGCGGCGGCGACCGGGTCCGAGAACGTGCCGTCGCCCTTTCCCCAGAGGACGAGCACGCGCTTTCCGCCCATGTCGTTGAAGATCAGATCGATGCGTCCGTCGCCATCGAGGTCCACCGCGGCGGCCGAGTGGACGTGCGGCGCGATCGACGGCACCTGCACGCGCACGCTGCGGGCGTATTCGGGACCGAAGTGGACGGTGGCGAATTTCTCCTCGTGGTGGGCGATCACCAGATCCGGTTGCGCGTCGCCGTCCACGTCGGCCACCGCGATGCTGCTCGGATTGTGCGCCGTGGCGAACGCGCCCGCGGCCTCGAAGCCGCCTTGGGCGGTGCGGCGAAGGACGGTGCCCGCGCCCGCCTCCGTGACCGCGACGAGGGATCCGCGGACGATCGCCAACCGCTGCACCCCCGGAAGCTTCACTTCGGCATGCGCGGCGAAGAGCGCGGCGGCGAGCAGCGCGGCAGGCATTGGTCAGGTCTGCCAGACGTGGATTTCGTCGCCCACGTGGATCTGCCCTCCTTCGATCACGTCGGCGCGGAGGCCACCGCGGTGCAGGAGCGGCTCGAGCAGCGGCTTGCCGGTCACGCCTTCCAGGTACCTGCACGGCTCGCACAGGCGCATGCCTTCGCAGAGTACGGCTCCGACGGGGAAGCGGCGGCCGACCAGGTCGTTGAGCGCGACGCCGCGGGTGGTCAGGTTCCGGCGAGATTCGCCGGGCTGGAGCGAGACGCCCAGCGCCTCGCGCAGCGAGTCGAGCACCTCGGCGTGGACGCCCGACGGGGATTGGTCGTAAACATTCCGACTGCTTGATTATTAGAGGAGACGCAGCATGGACCGATTCACGGGCGGTTGCCTTTGCGGCAACGTCCGAATCGTGGCGTCGGGACTCCCGTACCGGGTCGGCCTTTGTCACTGTCTCGATTGCCGCAAGCATCATGGGGCCCTTTTTCATGCTTCCGCGGTGTTCCCACAGGACGCGGTGACGATCGATGGCGAAACGCGTGACTACGCCGGGCGGTTTTTCTGTCCCCGCTGCGGCTCGTCCATTTTCGCGCGCACCGCAGACGAAATCGAAGTGAACCTGGGATCCCTGGATGCCGCTGACCAACTGACGCCAACCTACGAAAGCTGGATCGTTCGTCGCGAGTCCTGGTTGCCGCCGTTTCCGCTCACGAGACGATACGAGCGCGATCGTGACGCCACGGGTCGCTTTGAGGATTAGGTGGCAGGAACGGAGCGAAGGCGCCGTCAGCGCTTCTTCGCCGGCGCCCGGCCCTGCGCCTTCTGCTGGCTGCCGCCCATCAATCCGCCGAGACCTTGCTGCACGGCCGCGCCCGGATCCTTGGCGACTGCCCCCGGATCGGCCGCGACTTTCGATACCTGAGCGCCAATCTCGCCGGGCAGCGCGCCCGCGATCTGCTTCGCCGCCTCGCCGCCCAGCATCGCGGCAACCTGCGCCGCGTTCAGGTGCATCAGCGCCTTGAGCTCCGCGGGCACTTTGTCCGACTGCGAGGCGCTCGCCGCCATCGCGCTGATGATCTGCATCGCGACTTCCTTGATCGCCGCGCCGTTGTTCGCGCCCTTGCCCTTGCCGACGTCCTTCATGGTCAGCGCGGGGATCGGAACTGCGATCTCCCGCGGAATTCCCGGCAGGCCAGGGCGGAGGATCACCTGGGCATCGTCGACGCGCACCTCGTCGATCACGAGAAGCATCGGGTTCTTGTCGGGCGGCTTCTGCGGCGAAAGCTCCATGGCCTTGCGGAAGTTGAACGCGCCGTTCGCCTGCTCGACGACGAGTTTCGCCTTGTCGAGGCGGAGCGACGCGACGTGGATGGGCTGCTCGCGAAGCTCTTTGTACTGGACCGCGACGTCGAGGTCGCCCAGCTCGAGCATGTGCGGCTGCGAGAAGCCGCTGGGCGACGCGATGCCGAGCGCGTGCAGCCCGACCTTGCCCCCGAAGAGCGACAGCCGCGCCGCGTCGAGCGTCGTGGCGAGCCGCAGGGAGGCCGTGCCCTGCGTTTCCACCTCGTGCTTCACGATCCGGTTCAGGTTGAAGTAGACGCCCAGGCCCGCGAGGACGGCGAGCGCGACGAGACCCAGCAGTGCGCGGCGAATGAGTTTCATGCTGACACCTAATGGTGCAGAAGCTTCAGCGCATCGGCCGGCGCGGGAAATCGCGCTCGGGTTCTGCTGATCCTTCGGGGTCTGCTCCTGCGCGGTCTGCTGCTGCCGGCTCTGCTCGGTCGCCTCGTTCTGTTGCAAGACCGTCGTCAGTAGCGACTTCGCCTTCGTCAGCCACGAATCGCCCGTCTTGTCGTTTCCTTGGTCGAGCGCGGTTCGCGCCTTGGCAATGTCGGCGAACGCGGCGATCGCCTTCGAGTCGAGCGAGGTGGTGGCGGTCTTGGCGAATGCGAGTGCCGGGACGAGCGTGAGGAAGAGGGCAAGCCTTTTCATGGGCCAAGACTGGCGATCCATGCAGCGATTGGCAGGGAGCGGTCGTGCGCTCGCAAGGCCGCCCTCCCGATATCTGCCGAACTCGCCGGCGATGCGCGGGCTCTAGACGACTTCAGGGCGAGATCGTCACCGAGCTCGACGCCGAGACGCCGTGCGAGAAGTTCCCGGTTCCGGCGAGGAGCGCGCCGAAACCGCTCGTGTCGGCCAGGGCGTCCGTTCCGGTCAGGCCGCCCCATGCTTCCACCCGCCAGACGAAGCTCAGTCCGGGCACGCCCTTCACGCCGAGCGCGGCGAGATTCGGGAAGGCCGTCGAAGTCGAGGTGGTCGCGAGGTCGAGGGTACGCGAGATGAAACCGTTGCTCTCGAGCCGATCGAAATGGAGCACGGAGATCGAGCCGTCGGGCGCCGTCCAGGCGAGCGGCGAGGCGGAGGACGCGGGGCTGCCGAAGGCCGGACTCGTGATTACCGGGGGAGCCGGAACATCGACGTCGAAGACCGTCGTGGACGGCGAGAGGCGGCGCGGGAGGCGGCGCGCGACGGAGCTCGTCGCCGAGCTCGACAGGCAGGTCGTCGAAATCCGCAACGACAGCTTGACGTCGTTCGTGAACCCGATGATCGAGTCGACCGTCACCCCGGAGGTGCCGGGCACAACGGGAGCGAAGAGCCGGGCCGCGGTCACCGTCGTTCCGTCGGACGCAGGTATCACGACGTCGAGGCCAACCACGCCGCAGCCGGCGGGCGGACGGGCCGTCGCGGAGAGAGTGATCGTGGGTGCGGCGGTAACCGGCACGGTGACCGAGATGGGCGCGGCGGCCGTCACCGGAACGCTCCCCGATGCCGTGATTCCCTGCGGGGCAGACGCGATCATCGCGACGAGCGAGCCCGGGTTCACGGCATCGGGAGGCCCGTTCCAGGTGAAGTGCATTTCCGCTCCGGTGACGACGCCGGCTGCGACGAACCCGGATGCGTTGGTAAAGGCCCAGAGCAGCGGCACGCCGGTGAGACCGGAGGTAGAGAGGGACTGCAAAGTAGTCGAATGGGTTCCCGTCCCCGGCTGCACGGCGAGCCCCGGCACGAACAGGACGGGATCGCGACGCGTCAGCTGCTGGTAGACGACCGCGCGGCTCACCGGGGGAAAGCCCGGCGGAACGGCCGGATCGTCGACGACCACTGCCGCGTCATACGTCTGTGGCACAAGGGGTACGGTGAACTTCCCTTGTGCGTTCGTGACCCTGGAGGCGGTGCCGATGCCGACGCGCGCGCCGGAGACGGGCTCACCGAAGCGGTTCACGACCGTTCCCTGGACCGGTGAACCAATCGGCCCCGGAAGAGGCGGAACGATCGAACCCGACGTCACAGCCGGATTCCCGCCGCAGGCGGCGAGCGTCGCAAGAAGAACGAGTAAGACGCGTTGCAAAGCGCCTCCTCGAAAGTCGAGAAAGCGCATCGTACGCCCCGCGCGCAGACAAGCAAGCGCTCGCCTATGAAGATCGTCCAGAATCGCGAGATTCAGAGTGCGGCTCAGGGCTCCTCGTAGAGGACGTAATCCTGGGAACCTCCCCCGTCGCAGGTGAGGAACGTAATCACGTTTCCCAGTACCCAGACCTTCCCTGCGGGCGTGAAGCCGCCTACGAGAAAGAAATCGGGCGCAAGAGGAAGAGGGACGCGCCACGCGCCCCCGTCTCGAAGCCAGAGCATCGGGGGATCGGCGTTGTCGACCAGCGCCGCTCGCGTTCCATCATCCGACATGGTCAAGCTGATGAGGGATGGCCTCGACGCGAAAGACCACGACGGACCCGCGTCTCTGCCCTGCCAGCCGGTGGAGGTTCGCTCGAACTCCTGCAGGACCGTTCGCCCGGCAGCTACGTCGTTGCGCAGGAAGAAGGCGAGCGCGCCGCCCGGTGAGGTGGCAAAGAGCGCGAGGGGCTGCAGGTCCA
>VBKL01000009.1 GCA_005879805.1 Deltaproteobacteria bacterium
CCACGACGCGGAGCGGTGGGCGACTTCCCGGGTGCCCGGCGTGAGACCGGCGGCCATGGCGAGGGCCAGGAGGACCGCGGCTGTCCCCCACATCGCGACCGGCAGCCGGCCGGAGGGCGTCGTTTCCGGCTCTTCATCGGTCTGGCCTCCCACCGGCGGCGCTTCCTCCTCGCGCGGTCCGAAGCCGAAAAACATCCGGCCGCAGGCTCTCAGGACGGCGGCTCCGGTCACGGCGCCGGCGAACAGCAGCAAGGCAGGAAGCCACGCGACGCCTTTTGCCTTGGCGGCGGTCTCCATTCCGGATTCGCCCAGGAAGAGCGCGGTCGGCGCGAGGCCGGCCAGGAACAAGGCACCGACTGCGAACAGGACGAGCAGCAAATGGTCGCCCCGGACGCGCCCCTGCAGCTTCAGCTCGTCGACCGATCGGTAGCGGTGCAAGATCGATCCGGCGCAGACGAAGAGCGCTCCCTTCACGAACCCGTGTCCCGCGGCATAGAGCGCCGCGCCGGAGATCCCCTCCGCGTCGAGCAGCCCGAAGCCGCAAACCAGGATCCCCATGTGGCTCACCGTCGAGAAGGCGAGGAGCCGCTTGAGATGGCGCTGCGCGAAGCAGAGCAGGGCGCCGGCGATCGCGGTCACCGCTCCGAAGCCGAGGAGGACCGCGCGCAGGCCCGCCTCATGGGCGGCGAAGGAAGGCGCGAAGATCGTCCCATACACGCGGACGACGGCGTAGAGCCCTGCCTCCACCATGACGCCGCTGAAGAGGATGCACACCGGCGTCGGCGCGACGGCGTGCGCGTCGGCCAGCCAGAAATGAAACGGCACCATTGCGCCCTTGACGAGGAAGCCGCAGGCGAGGAGCGCGAAGGAGACCACCACCAAGCCGTCGACGCGCCCGCCCAGCGCGCGTCCGATCTGGGAGAGGTTGAGCGCGCCCGTCCTGCCGTAGAGGAGGCCGATGCCGAAGAGCACCAGGAAGGCGCCGACCGTGTTGAGCACGGCGAAGTGGAGCGCTCCCTGCAGGGCGGCGGGGTCCTCCGACTTGTAGCCGCACAGAGCGAAGGCGGACGCGCTCATCAGCTCCAGGAAGACGAAGAGGTTGAAGAGATCGCCGGTGAGCCCGAATCCGCACAGCGCGGCGAGGAACGCGAGGAGGAGCACGTGGAAGTGGGCGTGCACGTCGTCGAAATAGCGGAGCGCGAAGACGAGCGCGGCGAGGACGAGCAGGGCGCTGACGAGAGCGAGCCCGGCGCCGAGCGGATCCACCGTCAGCGAGATTCCCAGCGCCACTCCCTGGCGCGGGTACCAGCCCCCCAGCCAGTACACGATGGGGCCCGGGCGCGACCTGGCGAGAAGCCTCGCGCAGACGACGGCGACGGCCGCAGTCGTGCCCAGCGCTATGGCATCGGAGATGCGCCGATGCAGATTCTTCCCCACCGCGGCCAGCAGCGCGGAGCAGAGCAGCGGAAGGGCGACGGGGAGCGCTTCCACGCTCAGCCCTTGAGCCGGGGGAGCGCGTCGGGATCGAGGGTTCCTGCGTGCTTGTGCGCCTGCACCGCGAGGGCGAGCAGGAGTGCGACCACCGTCGCCTCGACCACGACGTCGGTGAGCATCAACGCCTGCACGACGGGGTCGACCGCGGTGAGATCGTGCGGCACGCCGTAGTAGACCGGCGCGACGCCACCCGCCTTCTGCCCGATGGCGAGCAGCAGCACGTAGGTCGAGGTCTGCAGGACGCCGACGCAGATGACCATGTGCACGAGATGCCGGCTCGTCGCCGCGCCCCACAGACCGCAGAGGAAGACGAAGGCTGCGACCGCATAGGCGAGAAAGCCCGGGCTCATTTCGATTCCCGGCGGAGACGGCGCTCCAGCGCCTCGCGGATGAAGACGGAGAGCAGGAGCACGAAGCCACCCGCCACCTCGACGCCGACGCCGAGGTTGAGCCAGAAGATGTTTCCCGAGGAGCCCATCTTCTCCTCCTCGCCGAGAGGCGTCACGTTGCGGAGGAATTCGGCGCCGCCCACCACGGCGGCGAGGCCGAGGACGACGTAGGCCGCAGCGGCGATCGACTCGGACCACTCGACGAGGTCATGGGGGGCGATGCGCTGGAAGGTGCGCGCTTCGGCCGCGAGATAGACGCTGAGCGGAGCGGTGGCGAGGATGACCCCGCCCTGGAACCCGCCGCCCGGCGTCGTCTGGCCGTGCGAAATCATGTAGAGGCCGAAGAGGACGGTGAGCCCGACGAGCGCCACGCCGAAGGCGCGGATGGCGTCGCTCGTCGGCGGCGCCGCGCGCCCGGGCTGCCGGTCCTCGCTCTCCGACTCCTCCTGCGAATCGTGCTCCTCCTCCTCGACCTTGCGGAGGAGGAGCGCTGCTCCAGCCACCGAGATGAAGAGGATGAACTCCTCGCCCATGGTGTCGAAGGCGCGGTAGTCGAAGTTCACCGCGCTCACCACGTCCGTCGCCTTGCGCTCGCCGACGGCGAACGAATTGAGCACCTCGCCGTACGGACCCGGGTACGAGCCGAATGGGGGCAGCCCCGAAAGGCCCCAGACCAGGAGGGCCGCGAGTCCGGCGGCTCCCGCGGTGATGAGGAAGGTCCTCACTTCCGCTCCTCTTCCCCGGCCTGCTTCCGTTCCTCGTCCTGCGCATGAATCTTCGAGAGCGCGAGCAGGATCATGAGGGGCAGCGCCACGGCCCCGACCACGATCTGCGACAGCGCCACGTCCGGCGCCTGGTGGAGGAAGAAGAGCAGCGCGAGGACGAGGCCGTAGAAGCTGACCGCCACGGACTGCGCGAGCGGATCCTTCGTACGCACGACGCCGAGAGCGGACGCCGCCACGAGCAGGAAGACGCCGGTCTGGAGCCAGCCCACCTTCAATCCTCCTTCACGATCTCGATCGGCTCCGGCGGCGGCCAGGCGCCCTTCTCGCGCACGAAATGGGCCCGCGCGGTCGCGTGGCTGACGACCGAGTTCATGAAGTAGAGCAGGAAGACGATGAGGACCGCCTTGCCACCTGCCTGCTTTTGCTTCTCGCCGAGAAAGAGCGCGAGGACGACGCAAATGCCGGAAAGGCTCGCCGGCGGAGTGATGAAGTGGATCCGCTGGTACGGGTCGCGCATCACCGCGATGCCGATCGAGGAGAGCAGGGCGATTCCCACCGCCAGCGCGAGCAACACGTCGATGGCGATCTTCATAGCCAACGCTCGAGGAAGCGCGCGAAGACCAGGCCCCCGCCAAAAGAAAGGAGCGCGAGGGCGAAGGCGAGATCGAAGAAGATCGTTCGCTCGAAGCCTTCCGCGAGGACGAGGAGGGCGAGCGATTCGCAGACGGCGGTCATTTCCAGCGCCACCAGGCGATCGACCACGTTCCTCGCGCGGAGCGCCACGAACGCGCAAGGAACGAGGCAGAGCGCGAATCCTGCTGCCGCGAGGAGCCACGGATTCATGGCCGCGCCCCGAGGCGTTTCAGCACCTCGAGGACCGGGCCGCGCTCGATCTGGTGGAAGACCAAGGTGCCCCGCTCCTTGTCGATGCCGAGCACGATGAAGTTCGGCGTGCTGGTCGTGTAGGCAATGGCAAGGGCGCGCTTTGCGGCGTCGCCGGGATCGTCTCCGAGCGCCTCGTAGGGGACGGCGAGGAGCAGCGAGTCCGCCGGTTTCCGGCCGAAGAGTTGCCGCAACAGCACCCGGAAGATCTCGACGCTGCCGGTGATCATGTAGCCGGGAAGCCGCCACGCCTCGAGGAGATGACCCGCCCGGTCCGAGAAGCCGACGACGTGCTGCTCGAGGACCACCCAGGTGGCGAGCGCCGCGAGGAGCGAGCCCGGGATCGCCGCCCATGCCTCGTCGGTGCCGAGACGGCCGACGAGGAGGAACCAGGTCACGAAGGCGAGCACGAAGGCGCCGCCCACGAGCAACGCCGTCCCCGCCCCGCCGAGCTTCGCTCGCCGCGCCATGCGC
>VBKL01000154.1 GCA_005879805.1 Deltaproteobacteria bacterium
TTCACCCGCTCGCTCGACGGAGGCGTCACCTTCTCGACGCCGACGGTGATCTCGCCCAAGCAGATCCCCTTCGACATCGGCATTCCCGCCGAGTTCTTCCGCCGCGCGCTGGTCTACCCTGCCTGCGACGTCGATCGCTCGAAGGGAGCGCATCGCGGCCGCATCACCTGCTCGTGGATGGACTTCGCGCAAGGATCGACCACGCACACGGACATCTTCACTTCCGTCTCGGACGACAAGGGAACGACCTGGTCGCCGGCGCAATCGGTCGGTGACACGCACGGCGGGGCCGACCGCTTCAACCACTGGCTCGCGACCGATGCAGTCACCGGGACGGTCAACGTTTCCTTCTACGACACCCGCAACGATACGACGGGCGCGGGCTTCCAGACCGACGTCTACTTGATGAGGGGCGACGGCCAGAGCTTCGGCGTCGGCACCAAGGTCACCACCGCGCCTTCGAACGAGCACGACTGCAACGGCCTCTTCCCCTGCCCCTCGATCAACTACGGCAACCAGCAGGGCGACTACGAAGGCCTCGCGGCCCACGGTGGGGTTTCCCTTCCCATCTGGACCGACAGCCGCCGCAACACCGAGTACGCGACGCCGTCGTGCGCCAGAGGGCGCGGGCTGATGGAAGAGGTCTTCACCGCTACCGTCAAGTAAGTCAGGCCACCGCGCGCAGGAGCGCGGCGAAGAGAGCGGGGTGCTGCGCGCAGAGGCGCACGCCCCGCTTTCGCAATTCCGGCCGCCGCGCGAGCGCGAGCAGCGAGCGGGCCGGCAGCGCGTAGCGGATCCACTCGCCCCGCAGCGATGCGTCGTAGCGGCGCAGCGACCGCGAAAGTGCCTCGCCGTCTGCGAGGTTACGCGGTAGGGCGGCGAGGAGACGCTCCGCCGAGAGCAACGCCAGTGTCAGCCCTTGCCCTGTGATGGCGTCGACGTACCCGGCGGCGTCGCCGACGAGCGCGAGGCGATTCGCGAAGCGCGCCCGGGCAGCCTGCGCCAGAGGACCTGCGCCGCGCTCCTCGGAGCCGGCCGGCGCTCCGTCCACCCGGTCGCGAAGCCGGGGAAACCGATCGAGGAGCGACTCCCAGGTCGGATGCGCGAACGCACCATGCCAGAGGAAGGCGAGGTTGACCGTCTCCGGACCGACCGGGGTCGCGTACGCCTCGCACCCGTCGCTCCAGTGGATCTCGACGAAGTCGGTCCATGGGGCCATCTGGACGTGGCGCCGCAGGCCGAACCGCCGCGGCGCCCCGGCCGCGCCGTCGAGCCCCGCCGCTTTTCGCAAAGGAGAGTTCACGCCGTCGGCCGCCACTGCAAGGCGGGCCTCGATCGATCCCGAATCCGTTTCCACGGCCGCGACGTCCGTTGCGGGCACGACCTTCCGAACCGCGCCCCGCCTCAGCTCCGCTCCGGCCGCGAGGGCGCGCTCGCGCAGGGCACGTTCGAGCGCGAGGCGCCTTATGCCCAGGCCCTCGCCATCCCGGAATCTCGCCTCGACGCACGCGCCATCCTCCTGCACGTATCGGATCCCTCGAAAGGGCGCGCACGCGGCAGGATCGATCCCGCGCAGCACCGAGAGCCGCGAAAGCGCCGCGAGCCCGCGCGGCATGAGCCCTTCTCCGCATGCCTTGTCGGGGACGTCTTCGGCGCGCTCGTAGAGCACGGTCGCGAAGCCCGCCTCCGCCGCCCGGATCGCGGTGGCGAGGCCCGCCGGGCCGCCCCCGCAGATGGCGACGTCCCAGATCATCGCAAAAACCGCAGCCGGGCGAAGGCGGCGAGCGATCCCGCCGCCGCGCGGGCGAGGTGCAGCGCCGTAACCTTGTGCGGAGGACGGAGCGTGCCGCTCCGCCATTGCCGCAGCGCCTCGCCACGGCGGAGCTTCCCGCTGGAGGTCCGGGGAAGGGTCCCTGGAGCGAGCAGGGCCACGGTGTGCGGTCGCACTCCCGTCCTCTCGACGACCCGCGCGCGCACCGAATCGGCCTCGAGCGGACCCGCCTGCTCGACGAGGAGCAGCAGCTCCTCGCCGTCGGCGCCTTCGGGAACGAATCCGGCCGCCACCGCGCAGCCCTCCCGCACGCCGCGCAATCCGGAAAGGGCGTCCTCGAACTCCTGCGGCGCGTGGTTCGCGCCTCGCAGGATCACGATCTCCTTCTCGCGCCCGCACACGTACAGCTCTCCGCCGATCACCGCGCCGAGATCGCCCGTGTCGAGCCAACCCTCTTTGACGGCTCGGGCGGTGGCGGCGGGGTCCTCGAGATAGCCGGCCATGACCGAAGGTCCGCGGACCTCGATCCGTCCGACGGCCCCGTCGTCCACCTCGATCGGATCGGAGCCGACGATGCGTACTTCGACGCCCGGAACCGGCGTTCCGACCGCCGCGACTTCGTTCGCGGAACCGCCGACCGACGCGGTACGCAGGCCGGAGCCGGGCGCGGCGAAAGTGACCGCCAGCGCCGCCTCGCTGAGGCCGTAGACGGGCAGGAGCGTCCGGGCATCGAATCCGAATCTGCCGAATCGATCCGCGAATCGCCGCAGGACCGCCGGCGCGATCGGCTCCGCTCCGTCGAGGACGAGGCGCAGCGAAGAGAGATCGCACCCTTCCAGGTCCTCGTCCCGCACCCGCTTGAGGCAGAGGCCGAAGGCGAAATTGGGGGCCACGGTGATGGTCGCCCGCCGCCGCGAGATCGCGCGCAGCCAGAGGGCGGGCCGCCCGAGGAATGCTTCCGGCGGCAGGAGCGCGAGAGGACCGGGATGGTAGAGCGCAAGCAACAGGCATCCGATGAGTCCCATGTCGTGGTACAGCGGCAGCCACGACACCCCCGACTGCCCGTCACCCGGCGGCACGTACGAGTCGATGGCGGCGACGTTCGAGAGGACGTTCGCGTGGGTGAGCGCGACGGGCTTCGGGTCCACCGTCGTTCCCGAGGAGAACTGGACCAGCGTCAGATCGCCGGGGCGGGGCTGTCTGCGGAGCTCTCCCGCTCGCGGCAATTCCGCCACCGCGCGGCATCCGAGCGCCGGCCGCGCCTGCGCCACCGACTGGCCGAGGAGCCTGCCGATCCTGCGATCGGTGAGCACGAGGCGCGCGCCGCTCACCTCGATCATCCGCGCGGTCCGCAGGTGGAACTCGTCGAGGCGCCCGAGCCGCACCGGGGGGTAGAGCGGCACCGGCACCGCTCCGGCGAGGATGGTCCCGAAGAACGCCTCCATGAAATCGACGCCGGTGGGAAGGACGAGGGCGACCCGGTCCGCCGGCTCGATTCCGAGAGCGGCGATCCCGGCCGCGGCGCGCGCCGCGCGCATCTCCAGCTCCGCGAAGGAGAGGTTGGTCTCCGCCTCCCGCGCGTCGACGAAAGTGAGCGCGTGGGGCGATCGGGCGGCGCTCGCGACCAGCTCCACGAGTGTCCGGCAGCGCAAGGGCGGAAGGGGCGGACCGCGCAGCATCAGTTGCCCCCGGCCCTTTGTGCGACGAGGGCGGCGAGCTCGGCCACGGTGCGCACCCGGGAAGCGTCTTCCTCCGCCAGCGCCACGCGGAAGCGATCCTCGAGGCCGACCACCAGCGTGAGCAGGCCGACCGAGTCGAGCTGCAGATCGCTCACCAGATCGTCGCCCGGTTTCACTTCCCGTGAAAGTCCGAGCTCGTCGCGCAGGACGCGGGCGATCTCGGTCGCCACCTCCGACGGGTCAGGCACGGCGCAAACCCAGGGCGGCCTCCTCGGTCCGGATCCGCAGTCGGAGGAGCGCCGCGTTCAGGGTCGAGAAGACGATGGCGGTCAAGTAGGCGCCGTGCACGAGGGGCAGGGCGATGATCTCCACGGCGACCGCGAGATAGTTGGGATGGCGGAGGAAGCGGTAGGGCCCGCGCGCGACCGGCACCTCCCCGGGCACCACGATGACGCGCACGTTCCATCGATCGCCGAGCGACGCGATGGCCCAGTAGCGCAGTCCTTGCGCGAGCAGGAAGGCAGCGAGGGCGATCCACCCCAGAGCGCCCGGGAAGGGACGGTGCAGGACGATGGCAATCCGAGATCGCCGCCCTTTGCTTCGCCCGAGTCGAGCAGGTCGCGGAGCACGAACAGGACGGAAGCGGAGGAGAGGTTCCCGACCGAGCGGAGCGATTCCCAGGTGCGCGCGAGCGCTTCGGCAGGCAGCTCCAGCGCTTCCTCGAACGCCTCGAGCACGCGGGGTCCGCCCGTGTGACAGATGAAATGGCGGATTTCCTGCCGCGAGACGCCTTGCGTGGCGAGGAAGGCGTCGACGTCCTCGCGGATGCGGGCGCGCACGAGATGGGGAACCTGCGGCGAGAGGACCACCTTGAAGCCGCTCTCGACGATGTCCCAGCCCATCACACGCTCGGTGCCGGGATAGAAAACCGATCGGGTGGCCACGATGGAGGGGCCGCGGCGCGGGCGCTCGGCGCCGACCAGGACGCAAGCGGCGCCGTCTCCGAAGAGGCCGCTCGCGATCAGATTCGCGACCGAGAGGTCCTCGCGCTGCAGCGTCAAGGAGCAAAGCTCGACGGCCAGGAGCGCGGCGACCCCACCGGGATGCGCGCGCACGGCGTCCGCGGCGCGGACGAGCCCCGTCGCCCCGGCGACGCAGCCGAGCCCGAAGATGGGCGTCCGCTTCACGTCCGGGCGGAGCCCGAGGCGCTCCATGAGCCGCGCGTCGATCGAGGGCGTCGAAAGCCCCGTCACGGTCACGAAGACCAGATGCTCGACGTCCGAGGGCTTGAGGTCGGCGCGCATGAGCGCGGCTCGCACCGCTTTCTCGCCGAGGTCCGTCGCAGCCGCGATCCAGGCGTCGTTGCGGGCCGCGAACGAGCGCAGCTCGCGGTAGCGTTCGAGCGGCAGGGCCAGATGCCGCCCCGAGACCTGCACGGCGCGGTGCAGCTGCTCGAGCCGCGCGGCGTTGAAATGCTTCTCCGCCCAGGCGTCGCGGAAGGCGGCGATGAGCGTCTCTTGATCGACGTAATGCTCGGGCAGCACCGCCGCCGTGCCGAGTACGTGGGGATCCATCAGCGCGCGACCTCGACGGGGAGCGCCACGCGTACTTCCTCCTGGCCGTCTTCGAGGAGCCGGAGGGGCACGCGGAAGGAGTTCTTCACAGGGTAGCAAGCGGCGTGATCGACCGCGTCGCAGACCACCGTGCGGAGCTGTACGAGCAGCTCGGAATCGACGTCGTTCTCGTGCTGCGCGGAGACACCGATCTCGATCCGCTCCGTCTTCCCGCCTCGCGACTCGCCCCGGGAGAACTCGGGCTGGACGCCGACCAGATCGCTGCGGCGCGAGATCTCGAGCGCGAGCGACCAAGGAGCTCCGGCGGCGATCTCGAATCCTTCGGGAGCCGCCACGTCCAGGACCAGCCGCGCGCGACCCGGGCGGAACCCGATCCCCGCGGGCGAAGGGACGATCGCGGTGAACCAGCCGACCGCGTTTTCCTTCGAGGCCGCAACGTCCGACGGCTTCTCGGCCGCTCCGTACCGCGGTGTCGGGGCATTGCGGATGGTGAGCTCGTACGCTTTCTCGCCGCTCGGGCTCAGCTTGACGATGCGGTGGTTGTTGGTGTCGGCGACGAGGATCTCTCCGCTCGGCAGGACCGCGAGGCCCGCCGGCTGCGACAGCTTGGAGTCGATCGCCCCGGTGAAGAACGACTCGAGCCGCAGGCCGTCGGGTGAAAACCGCTTGATCTTGTCATTGTACGTGTCGGCGACGAGCAGTCCCGACGACGCGGTCGCCGCCACCGCCAGCGGATGCTGGAGCATTCCCGGCCGGATCGGTCCGATCTCGTCGCCGAAGTCGAACAGGCCCGGCCCGCCTGCGAGCGTGTAGACGCGCCGCGAGCGCAGATGGATTGCGCGAACCCCCGACGACTCGCTGTCGGCGACGTAGAGGACGTCTCCCTGCAGGCTCAGGCCCGAAGGTTGCGCGAGCGCCGCTTCCTTCGCCGGGCCGTCGATGAGCGCCTCGCGTCCGTTACCGACGACCGGCTCGATGGTGCCTTCGCGCAGGTCGAGCATGGCGATCTGGTGCGAGCCGGCGAGCGCGACGTAGAGCTCGTGATCGCGCAGCGCCAGGTCCCAGGGCGAGCGCAGTGCGGTCTGTTTCGCAATGCCCTTTTCGAGGAGCGGCGTCCGCCCCAGCTCGAGAGTGCCGGCCAGCCGGGTCAGCTCGCGCGTCGCAAGATCGGCGACGAAGATGGAGTGGGCGCGCGCGTCGGCGATGTAGAGAGAATCGCCGTCGAGCGCGATGCCTTGCGGATCGTCGAGAGCGGCCTCGGCGAACGGCCCTTCTCGCGCACCGCGCAGTCCGCTCCCGACGGTGTCCTGCACCGCGCCGTCCGGCCCCAGGACGAGCACGCGGTGGTGGCCGGAATCGCTCACCACGATCCTGCCGTGGCTCGTCGCCGCGACCTTGCCGGGATGGCTCAGCGTCGACACCGCCGCCCTGCCCGCGCCGCGGGGATGGAACGGCGTTCGTGCGAGCGTGCCTTCCCTGCGGCCGCGTTCCAGCTCGGCGGCCACGGATGCCTCGAGCATCGCGGGCTCGGGCTCGCCGGGAGCCACCGCGGCGAGGGTGCCATCCGGCCGGATGATGACGAGCGTCGGCCAACTGCGCACCGCGTACTCGGACCAGATGCGCATGTCGCTGTCGACGGCGACAGGATGGGAGACGCCGTACCGCTGCATCGCCGCTTCGATGCGCTGGGCGTCCTTCTCGGCGTCGAACTTGGCCGAATGGACGCCGATCACCACCACCGGATCGTTCGCGTGCCGTTCCTCGAGGTCCCGCAAGATGGGCAGGACGTGCATGCAGTTCACGCAGCAGTAGGTCCAGAAGTCGAGGATGACGACGTGGCCGCGCAACTCGCGGATGCCGATCGGCCGGTCCACGTTCAGCCAGGCGGTCGCGGAGGTCAGATCCGGGGCGTGGATACGCTCGGGCACACCCTCTTCCATGGCGCGCAATCGGCGGCGACGCAAGCAGAGCGACATGGCAGGCGCGGGAAAAGATATTCCCGGCGCGGGGAAGGCGCGGACCCTCAGATCATTTCGCGGCCGGCGCGGCCGTTGACCGCGTGCCGCAGCGCCTGCACGTCGGCTTCTTCCGGCCTCCACTCGACGAGCGTGGAGAGGCGCCGCTCGGCGAAGCGATGGGCGGCCGGGATGATCGACTCGCTACCATGGTGCTCGCGCGATTTCACTTCGCGTACGACGCGCGCGCGGTGCTCGGGATCGACGTGGCCGTCGCCCCGCACCCGGATCTTCGAGAACCAGACGCGGTGGATCGCGCTCGGCTTCTTGTTGCGCAGTTCCACCGCCATCCCGATGCAGCGCACGTAGTGGTCGCCATCGTGCTGCAGGGTGTCCTCGCCTGCGAGGAAGCGCTGCATCGAGGGCAACGGGATCCGGCGGATGGATCCGGGCGCGGTACGCTGGAAGAACCACAACGCCATCCTGCGGGGCGCCTCCTGGGGCACCCCTGACCGGTATCACGGAGCGGCGAGCAACGGCTCGCGAAACGGCCGTGTTGTCGCTCGATGAACTGTCAGCCCCTCGCCTTCTCGAGCAGCTTGGCGAGGAGCGTCCGATGGCAGCGCTCGGCATCGGTACAAGCCGAAGAGCAGAGGAGCGTGACGGTGCGTCCGTGCCGGAGCTCGTCCGCGACCTTCTCCATCGCTTCCGGCCGCTCGCGCATCTCGGCGAGATATCTGCGCCGGTACTCGCGCCAGCCGATCGGCAGCCCCCGCTTCCCGTAGAGATCGGCGTGGAGATCGCGACCGGGCCCCAGCTCCGGGAGCCAGATGTCCCAGGTCTCGTCCTCTTTGCGCAGCCCACGCGGCCGGTAGCGGCAGACGAGGACGCGCAGTCCGTCGCCCTTCTGCCCGGGATCGTTCCATCGCCTGGTCCGGATGGTCATGGCGCTCGAAACCCAGAGATGCGTCCGCGCCATCGGATTCGGGAAGCCCACCAAGGACAGGTGCGTACGGGCAGGTGCATCCCGGTCGAGAAACCGCCCAGGCGGGCGCACGGGTTGTGAAAATTCCTCTACCTTTCACTGTTGCGGTTTGTTTGCATCGACCAGTCCGTGAGATAGGCTCGCAGGCCGTGGCGGCTCCTCGCCTACTCATCCTCGCCGATCCGAAGATGCTGCCGGCTCTCGCCAACGGGCTCCGGGAAGGCGGTCGCTTCGACGTCCTTCCCGTGCCTTTGTCGGATGGAGGCGCTGCCGCGGCCGCCGCCCCGCGCGCGGACGCCGTTGCTGTTTTCTACGGAGCGCCCGGGCGACCCCTCGCGGCGACGGTGCAGATGCTGGCCGCGGCCGTGCGTGGCAAGGGCGGAAGGATCATCGCGGTCCTGCAGCGCGAGGCCGTCGCCCAGCGCGACGAATGCTTTCGTGCGGGCGCGAGCGATCTGCTCTTCATGCCGATGTCGAAGGAGCAGTTCGTGAGCCGCCTCGAGGCTGCGGTCGCGCTCGCGTACACGCCGGACAAAGGCCCGGCGGCGGATGTCCAGGTCAACTCGCGGGCGGCTCAGGTGAAGCTCCCGCACGCGGTCGTGACCGCGGCCGGCGTCCACGCCTCGACGGCGGTGCCCTTCCTTCCCGGGGAGACGGTCCGCCTTTCGTTGCAGGTCGACGGCACGCCGCAGCAGGCATGGGGACTGGTCGCCGCGAACGGACCGGAAGCGCGCATTCGTTTCGCGGGTCTGGCTCCCGAGGAAGATGCCCGCTTTCGCGAATGGGTGAAGAAGACCTCCGCCGCCGCCCCGGCCGCGGCGGAACCGTCTCGTCCGATCCCCGCGCCCGCGGCGCCACTCTCCGGGCCTCCTCCTGGCTTCGCCGATCGACCGCGCGTGCGCGGCGAGGCCGCAGGCCCTGCTGCCGCCGCGCCGCGCCCGAAAGTGCCGGAGCCACCGCCTCCGGTCGCCTCCGCGAGCGTCCCCGAATCCGAGCTGCCGACGCCTCCGATGGTGCCGATCCTCCCTGGCCTGGCCACGCCGCCCGGCGCATCGACAGTGGCGGCGCAGCCGGAGGGGGCGCCGAAACCGGAACCTGGAAGCGGCGTCGACTCCTCCCTCTTCGAGGGCATCCAGACGCCGGCGTCGGTTGCGCCGGTGGCGCCCGCCGTCGAGCCCGTGGTCTGGCCGGTACCCGTCGCGCTCGAGACCGCGAAGGCCGCCGTCCTCGCCGCTCTGTTCTCGCCCGACGACGAGCCCACCGTTCCGGTGGAAGTGATGTTCTCGGCCAAGAAGGTCGCGGCCGCCCTTTCCGGAGGCGAGAAGGGCGCCATCGAGCGTCTCGGCACGGAGACTCATTTCGCGGATGCTGCGGGCGAGCGGGTCGCGCTCGACGTCGCCCGCGCCGAGGGTATGCGGCTCATGGCCGCGTCGGAGCCGTCGAAGGTCGACGACGCGGCCGTGAAAGTGCTGACCCAGCGGGTCGACGCGGTCGTCGCCAGCTTGCAGAAGGACGCCGACGGCGCCATCGCGCGCGGCGAAGTGGAAGCGTTGCAAGTAGTGCGCGCCTCGAGCGCCGCGCTCTCCCGCGATCTGCTCTCGCTCAAGGCGACCGCCGATCGATTGCGCGGGCTCGCGGCTGCCCCGCGCCTCGGAGCGGGAGCCCTCGATCCGGACGTCGTACTGCCGGGGCAGGCTCCGTCGGCGCGCCCGCCGCCGGCCAAAGCCGCGGAAGTGCCCGTCCGTGCCGAGCTGAAGGAGTTCGCCAAGTTCGAGGAGACGACGCCGGCGGCGCGAAAGCGGGCCGCGCTCATCGTGCTCACCATCGCCCTGGCGGCCGCCGCAGCCTACGTGGTGCTATTCGCGCTACCCAAAGTCAGGGACATCGACGGTGCCAAGCTCCACATCCCCGGCGTCGTCCGCGTCGAGCTGGGCGAGAAGACGGCGAGAGTAGTGGTAGCGGATTCGTTCCAGGACAAGCCCGAGCCGACGCTCTCGCAGCTCATCTCCTATCTGCGCGAACAGAAGATGTCGGCGGCGGTACTGGAAACGCCGGCCGGGGCGCCTGCCGGACAGATCGACGTGAAGACCGGAACTGTGGTCGGGGTGCGCGGCGTGAAGCCGCCGGACAAGGCCGCCGGCCCGGCACCCTGAGAGAGCCCGCCCCGGAAGGCGGCGATCAGAGCTCGAACGGCGTTTCCTGCCCGCCCAACTGCGACGGGTTTCCATTGTCGTACTGGATCTCGTACTTCCAGGTCGTCGGAAGCCCGATGAACTCGCCTTGCGCTTTCAGGATGAGCGTCTTGCCGCTGTTCTTGATGATGTACTGGTAGCGGAGGCGAAGCGATCCGTCAGGCGGGAACGGGTAGGTCTGCCAGCCGGTGAGCGTCGGATTCCACGGGGCTCCCGGGCCTGCGGGAAGCGGCGGGTTGAAGTCCGACGTGATGTCGGCGCCGTAGACGCCCGTCGACTGGTAGTTGTTGCGGAAGTTCAGCTCGACCTTGCCGAGCACGTTGTGCATCTCCGCCTTGCGCGCCCTGGCCGCGAACCGCTGGAACAGCGGAATGCAGAGGATGGAAAGGCAGCCGATGATGGCGAGCACCAGCATGATCTCGATGAGTGTGAAGCCGCGCTGGCGCAGGGATCGGGCCGAGATAGTCATCATGCAATATTCTGTCTTGAACGGCTTGCCGCGGCAAGATGTGAATCGGCCTACCCGCGCTTACTTACGATTTTGATGCACGTCGGCAGGAATTAGCGCATCCGGGCCGAATCTTTCGTGAATCCGGTCGATTGAGGCGTTGAGCCGGGTCCGCCGGCTGCCGGGTCCGTCAGGAAGCGGAAGCTGGGCGCCGAGATGCGAGGCGTGGACCCCCGTCAAACGAACGGGCCCTGCCGCAACGTGGGTGAGTAGTTCGCGCACCACGGCGTAGATCGTCGCACCGTCATCGGTCGGCTCGCTCAGCGTCCGCTGGCGGGTGGTGATGTGGAAGCTCGCCGACTTCACCTTGAGGTGGATTGCGCGCGCACGGACGCCCGCCCGCCGGAGCCGGGCGGCTACCCGCAGCGCCTGGCCGTGCAGGAAGGGGTGGAGGTCTTCGCCCTCGAGATCCTCCTCGAAGGTCTCCTCCGCGCCGATGCTCTTCGCCTCCCGGTCCGCTTCGACGGGGCGCGGATCGATGCCGCGGGCGAGCGCCGCGAGCCAGGGCCCGAGGCTTCCGAGCTCGCGCTCGAGCCAGGCGTCGTCGGCCTTGGCGACGTCGCCGATGGTGCGCAAACCGAGCGCCAGGACCGTCTTCTCGGTCTTGGGGCCCACGCCCCAGAGCCGAGAGACGGGCAAGGGAGCGAGGAACGCGGGAACGCGCCCTTCGGGAACCACTACCAGCCCATCAGGTTTTCGCAGATCGCTCGCCACCTTGGCTGCGAACTTCACTTCCGCGATGCCCACCGAGGCGGTGAGCCCGACCCGCTCGCGGATCCGCGCCTTGATCCGCGCCGCCTGCTCCTCCGCGCTGCCGAAGAGGGCGATCGAGCGCGTCACGTCGAGGAACGCCTCGTCGAGCGACAACCCTTCCACTTCGGGCGTGAACTCGTGGAAGACGGCGAATACCTGCTCGCTCGCAAGGGCGTAGCGGTCGAAGTGGGGCGGGACGACGACCAGACCGGGACAGAGGCGCAGCGCGCGGGCCATCGGAATCGCGGAGCGGACGCCGAACGGCCGCGCCTCGTAACTCGCGGCGAGGACGACGCCGCGGCGCGCGGATCCGCCCACCGCGACAGGCCGTCCGCGCAAGCGCGGATCGTCCCGCACCTCGACGGACGCGTAGAAGGCGTCCATGTCGACGTGCAGGATCTTGCGCCCCGGCGGCGGCACCGGGGGCATTGTAGCCGGGTAGCCCGACTAAGGTACTGACGTCGCGCGACGGCCGGTGATGAAGTTGAAGATGACGAGCAAGAGGCCGACGACGAGGGCGATGTGGATGAGGCCCGACGTGACCTTGAAAGCGAGGCCGATGATCCACAACGCGATCAACACCAGTCCGATGATGGCAAGCATGCCTGCACCTCCTCGCCCGAAAATGGGCTTTGCGAGGCGGAACGGCCTGCCTGGACGCTCGTCGGGAGCTAGCGTTCGAGGGCTGGCGTCCCGGGGAGCTAGCGTCCGTCGATGTAGGTCTGCAATTGCTCGATGAGGAATTGCTTGTCGTCGAGCATCAGGCGGATGACGTCGCGCATGGAGATGACGCCGACCACCTTGCCGTCGTCCTCGACGAGGAGGTGGCGGGTGAAATGGTCGCGCATCAGGTTCGAGCATTCCACCTCGGAGGTGCGCGAAGCGATGAGCGGCAGGTCGGTCCGCATCGCCTCGCCGACGGGCATCGAGCCGGAGTCTCCGCGAGCGAGAACGCGGGAGACGAGGTCGCGCTCGGTGACCAGGCCGATGACCCTTCCGCCCTCGCGTACCGCCACCGAACCGACCTTGCGATCGGACATCAGCCGGGCCGCCTCGCGGCAGGGAGTCATGGAATCGAGCACGATCAGATCCCGCGTGACGTGGCGTTCGATGGTTGCCATGGCTCCTCCGTACGTCGAAGCGTAGGCGCGAGGCATCGGTCGCTGTCAAATCCCTCCTCGGTCGGACGTCGTGACCTTGAAAGCCAGCGTGGATCTAGAAGGGCATCTCCAGCGCCTCGTCTCCTTGCTCGAGGCGGAACGGGCCGCGGATCGCAAGCGATTCGAGGACGCCGCGGCGAGGCTGTCCTTGCGAGAGCGCGCCGCCCGTGGAATGGCCGTAGCCGAGGCGGATCCGGTCGAGGAGAGCGGGCTTTCCGGACGGGCCCTCGTCACCTATGCGGCCCCCGCCGGACGCGAGATCGGGGGCACGCAGATCGGCATCGGCTCGCTCGTTCGCGTCCTTCCGCGGCGCGGACCAGCCGAAGATGCTCCCACGGGCGTCGTGGCGCGCCGGACCCGCGGGCGCATTTCGGTCGCCTTCGACGATGCGCCGCCGGACTGGGCGACGGAGGGGCGTGTCGCCCTGGAACTTCTGCCCAGCCCGGTCACCCACGATCGCCTGGTGGGGGCCGTCCGGCGCATGCAGGAGGAGCCGCGCTGGCATCCGGTCCTGCGCGGCGAGGCGCTGCGCTTCGACGAGGCACCGGCATCGGCGCCCGGTCGGTCGTCCCTGAACGCGGAACAGCTCCGCGCCGTGGAGCTCGCCGAGAGCGCGCAGGATCTCGCGCTCGTGCATGGTCCGCCGGGAACGGGCAAGACGACCGTGCTGGTCGAGATCATCCGCCGCGCCGCCGCCCGGAAGGTGCCGGTGCTCGCCTGCGCTCCTTCGAATCTCGCCGTCGACAACCTGGTGGAACGGCTCGTCGCGGCCGGCGTGCGCCCCGTCAGGGTCGGACACCCGGCGCGGGTGCTCGAGTCGGTTCTCGAGCACACCCTCGAAGCGCGGGTTCGCGAGCATGAGCAGGGACGCATCGCCGCGAACGTCTTGCGCGACGCCCTGCGCCTGCGCGATGCCGCTCGCAAACAGCGGGCGAAGCGCGGTCCGGGGCGGTTCTCCGAATCGAGGGCGATGGAACGCGAGGCGCGCGCTCTCTTCGCCGAGGCGCGCGAGCGGGAAGATCGGGCGGAGGCGGACGTGCTCGAACGCGCCGAGGTGGTGCTGGCGACGCTGACCGGCCTCGACAATCGCGCTGGCGCAGCCCGCCGCCATGGTGACGCTCGCCGAGCAGTACCGGATGAACGACGCCATCCTCCGGTACCCGAACGCGGCGCTCTACGGCGGAGCGTTGCGCTCCCATCCGGCGGTCGCGAAGCACGCCATCGACGACGCGCCGCTGGAAGTCATCGATACGGCGGGCCGCGGATTCGAGGAGGAGACGCCGGAGGCGTCCGAGAGCAAGGCGAACGAGGGGGAAGCGGCGCTCGCTGCCGCCGAGGTCGAGCGGCTCCTCGAGAAGGGTCTCGCTCCCGCGGACATCGCGGTGATCGCGCCGTACGACGCGCAGGTCCAGCGATTGCGGCAGATGCTTGTGGCGAGACTGGACCAGGGGCTCGAAGTCGACACCGTGGACGGCTTCCAGGGCCGCGAGAAGGAGGCGGTGGTGGTGACTCTCGTCCGTTCCAACGAGGACGGCGAGGTCGGCTTCCTCGCCGACATCCGCCGCATGAACGTGGCGCTCACGCGCGCCCGGAAGAAGCTGGTGGTGATCGGCGACTCCGCGACCGTATCCCGCCATCCGTTCTACGAGGGCTTTTTCCGCGATGCCGAGAAGCAAGGCGCGTGGAGGTCGGCGTGGGATCGGTGCTAAGGTCCCCGGCCCCGATGGCGCAGACGGCGCAGCAGGAGAACAATGATCTTGCCGGGGCGCTCGAGCGCGGCGAGATCGTACGCTTCTCGGGCGCGCCGATCGCGCTGCCTTCCGCGGACGATCAGGAGTTCCTGCGCACCGCGCTCGCGCCCTTTCTCGCGCGCAAGAACGTCAGCCTCTATCCCGAGGCGAACCGCCTCACCGGGCTCGAGGCGCCGCCCGAGGTGAAGGAGCGCGCGCGGCGCATTCTCGCCGGGCATTCCGCGAGGGTCCGCACCTTCCTCACCAGCGCCATGCCGGCGTTCACGCGCGGGATGCGGGTCGGAACGAGCAGCTTCCGCCCCCTCGAAGAGGAGGGTCGCGACCTGTCCCGGCACGCCTCCAATGAATTGGTCCACGTCGACGCCGGAGCCTACGGGGCGACGCACGGCGACCGGATCCTGCGCTTCTTCATCAACCTGAATCCGTCGCGCGATCGGGTCTGGATCACGAAGGGAACGTTTCGCGAGCTTTTCGCGGAGCACCGGAAGTCCGCGGGGATCGAGGTGGGGGATCTGCGGCCCAATCCCGCCGAGCGGATCCTCGGGGGAGCATTGCGCACCGCGAGCCGGTCCTTCCCGATGCTCCGCGTCCTCGACTCGTCGCCGTATGACCGCCGCATGCGCCGGTTCCACAACTGGATGAAGGACACGCCTTCGTTCCAACAGTCGCCGTCCCGCGCCATCTCCTTCGAGCCGTTCTCCGCCTGGATGGTGCTCACCGACGGCGTGAGCCACGCCTGCATCCGCGGGCAGCACGCGCTCGTCGACACCTTCCTCGTCCCGCTCGCCAACTGCTCTTTGCGAAGCGAGACGCCCTTTCGGATCCTTGCGGGAGAAACCGAAGGCGCGGAGCACATGATCTTGCGATGAGCGAAGCGCCCGAGAGCGTCCTCGTCCTGCGCTTCTCCGCGGTCGGCGACGTGGTCCTCACCGCTCCTGCGCTCGAAGCCCTGCGGCGTGCCTGGCCGCAGACGCGCATCGTCTATGCCGTCAAAGAGCGGCTCGCGCACCTGGTCCGCTTCAATCCCAACGTCGACGAGGTGGTGACCATCGGTCCTTCGCAGGGACCGATCTCCTTCGCGCGAAGGTTGCGCGCGTTGCGGCCGGGCGCGGTGCTCGACCTGCACAACAAGATGCGGAGCAAGGCGCTGCGCTTGTTCTTGCCCGGAGTGCGCAAGGTCGTCTGGCACAAGCGGGACTTCCGCGACACGCTCCCCGTCAAGCTGGCGATCCGTCCCTATCGCGCGTCGATGCTCTTCGCCGACCGGTATCACGCCGCCGTCGAAGAGCTGGTCGGGCGGACGGTTCCGCGGGGCGAGTTGCGCTACTTCCTCGGCCCGGAAGATCTCGCCGTCGCTCGAGAGGCGCTGCGCCTCGCCGGCATCGATCCCGAGCGGCCGCTCGTCGGCCTCTCGCCCGGCGCGAAATGGGAAACGAAGCGCTGGCCGGTGGAGCGGTTTGCCGGGCTCGCACGCCGGGCGATCGCCGAAGGCTTCCAGGTGGCGGTGCAGGGGAGCGCTGCCGAAGCCGCGCTCGGCAAGGAGATCGCCGCGCGGGCGCCGGGGACCGCGGACCTGTGCGGCAAGCTCGATCTCCGAGGGCTGGGAGGGTTCGTCGCCCGCTGCGTCGCCTTCGTCGCGAACGACAGCGGGCCGATGCACATGGCGCGCGCGCTCGGCGTGCCGACGCTGGCGTTCTTCGGATCGACCGATCCGGCCATGTTCGACTTCGAAGGGCACTCCGCGCTCTTCGCGGGCGTCGAATGCTCGCCCTGCTCCTTCTTCGGAAGGCGGCGCTGCCCGCGGGGACACTTCCGCTGCATGCTCGATCTAGACGAGGAGCGGGCGTGGCGTGCGCTGTTGCCGCTCCTCCACGCCGGGCCGCGCGCCGCCCTCCACGCCTGATGGACTGGCCGCGGTCGGCGCTCCTCCTCGTGTCGAGCTCGTCCCGGACCGGTCCGGTGGAGGGGTTCATCTCGCTCGCACGGGAGCTTCGCGCCCGAGGCGTCGACGCTCGCTTCGGCGGCGATACGGTCAGGCCGGGAGAGAACCTCGGCGAGCATCTCGCTCTCGCGGGAGTCCCGTGGGAGACCGGGCTCCGGCTGTCGCGGAAGGTGCGGCCGGCCGATCTACTGCACGATGCCGGATCGCTCACGCGGTGGGCGCGGGAAGGGCGGTTCGACGTCCTCCAGGCGGGTTTCGCGCACGACCATCATCTCTCGCTGTGGGCGGCGGCGCGGGCGAAGCGCCCGGATCTGCGCGTGGTGCGCGCTGCGCAGCGGCGCATCGACGTGGAGCCCGGCGCACTGCGATTGCGGCTCGGGGCGCTGCGGCGGAGCGACGGCGTCATCGTTCACGCGGAGGCGTATCGGCGCAGGCTCCTCGAGCTTGGCCTGGAGCCGGATCGGGTCGTGGCGATCCCCGCGGGAGTCGATGCGGCGTGGTTCACGCCTGGTTCCGCGCCGCGACTTCGCCGCGAGTGGGGCGTACCCGAAGATGCGCCGCTAGCGGGAATCGTGGCGCGCATGAAACCGGAGCGCGGCCATCGCACGCTGCTCCGCGCGTTTGCGCGGGCTCTCTCCGCGTCTCCCGAGGCGTGGCTCGTTCTCGTCGGCCGGGGCGAGGACGAGGGGCCCCTGCGGGCGCTGGCAGGGCAACTCTCGCCGCGCATCGTTTTCGGCGGCTACCTGCGCGGCCCGGGCCTCGTCGAGGCCTATCGCGCGCTCGACGTCGCGGTGTGGCTCCGCGAAGGAAACGACGGAGCGTGTCGCGGCGTCCTCGAGGCGATGGCGTGCGGGAAACCCGTCGTGGCAGGCAGCGGAGGCGCGAGCGGAGAGCTGGTCCGGGACGGGCTGGACGGGCGCGTAGTCCCGCCCGGGGACGAAGAGGCGATTGCCTCGGCGATCGGTTCTCTCCTCGGCGATCCGGAACGCGCCCGCCGCTACGGAGAATCGGCGAGGCGGCGCGCCGGGGAATTCACACCCGGTCGCGCCGCGGAAGCGACGCTGGCGTTCTGGCGAAGGTTGCGCGCCTTGGAGCCGCGCTCGCACCGGCCGTGAAGACGCCTCCGGTCAATCGTCGTGGCGATCGTGCCGTTCGCCGCGATCGCGATCGCGGCCGTGCCCCTTGTGCCACTCGCGGCGCTCGTGCTCCCGCCACTCCCTGCGCTCTTCGCGCGCTTCCTCGCGGCGCCAGTGACGATAGTGGCCGGGCGGAAGGTGGACGACGGCGACCGGAACGCGGCGCCGGTCGACGAAGACGAACGCGGAGCGCGGGTTGCGCGCGCGGTACCAGTAGCCGTCGCGCTGCACCCAGTACCAGCCGTTCGAGTAGAAGACTTCTTCGTCCTGATTCTCCACCACCTGGACGCCAGGCTGCACGACGACGAGCGGCGGCGCGGCGGGGAGCGCCACCTCGATGCGCACGGCTTGGGCGCGGGCGGCGAGGGGCAGGAGCGAGAGCGCGAGGGCGAACGGCAGACCGAGTCTCTTCATGCCCGGAGACTAACGGCGGCACGGCGCACGAAAAAAGGACCGCACCTGCGCTCAGGTGGGAGCGCGGCGTGCCTTCGGCGAATGCCCTACTGCGCGCCTTGGCGCGCCTTGTCTCCCGCCTTGTGAGCGGCGTCACCGACGTCGTCGGCGGCCTTGCCGCTGGCCTTCGCGGCGTCCTTGCGCGCCTTCTTCGCCTTGGCCTTGCTCTCCGACATGGTCCGCCGCGCATCTTTCTTCGCATCGCCGGCGATCGAGCCGGCCTTGTTGCCGGCGCGATCGGCGGCCCGGCGAGTGTCCCGCCCGGCCTCGCCCGCCTTGTTCGTCGCCGTATCGGCGGCTTTGCCCGCGGCCTTGCCGCCCTTGTGCGCGGTGTCGTCGGCCGCGCCGCCGACGGTATCGCCGGCCTTCTCGACCGGGTTGCGGTTGTCGGGGGGCGGCGTGGCTTGCCCGCGAGCGAGGGCAGGAAGGAACAAGAGCGACACGGCCAAGGCGACGGCTACGCGCATGAAAGACCTCCGATGTCGTTCGGCGCAGAGTTAGCACGGTTCGACCCGGACAGTGGTAATCGTCGCGCGGACATGGATTCCACGCTCCAAGGCCTCATCCGCCAGCTCGACCTCGAGCAGCTCGAGCTGAACCTCTTTCGCGGACAGTCGACGGATCTCGGCGGCCGCAGCGTCTTCGGCGGCCAGGTCATCGGGCAGGCGCTGGTCGCCGCCGCGCGCACCATCGAAGGCCGGGTGCCGCATTCGCTGCACGCGTATTTCCTGCTCCCCGGCGACATGGCGGCGCCGATCGTCTACGAGGTCGATCGCATCCGCGACGGCAAGAGCTTCAGCGCGCGCAGGGTGCAGGCCATCCAGCACGGGCGGCCGATCCTCTCCGGGATCGCCTCCTTCCACGTTTCCGAGAAGGGCCTCGAGCACCAGGCGCCGATGCCCGAGGTCCCTCCGCCCGAAAGCCTCGCCTCGCTCGCCGAGCTTCGCGAGAGGTGGATCGCGGAAGCGGGCGAGGTACCCGATCGGGTCCGCGAATCGATGGCCAGGCCCATCGCCATCGACTTCCGCCCGGTGAATCCCATGAACCCGCTCACCCACAACAAGGGGGAGCCGCGCCAGGCCTACTGGCTCCGGGCCGTGGACCGCATCCCGGACGATCCGATGCTGCACCGCTGCCTGCTCGCCTATGCCTCGGACTTCCAGTTCATCGGGACCGCGCTGCGGCCGCACGGACGAAGCTGGCACCAGCCGACGATGGTCGTCGCCTCCATCGACCACGCGCTCTGGTTCCACCGCGAGGCGCGGGTGGACGAATGGCTCCTCTACACGATGGACTCGCCCACGGCCCAGAGCGCGCGGGGCTTCGCCCGCGGAACGATCTACGACCGGAGCGGCAGGCTCATCGCCAGCGTCGCGCAGGAGGGGTTGATGCGCGAGGTGAGCGCGCGCCGTCAGTCGTAGTCGGTCGGCAGCGACGGGTCCCGCGCGTGCTCGAACATGCGGCGAACCTGCGCCTCTGTTACCCGTCCGAGTGAGAGCGGCGGGAGATCGTTCTCGCCGTAGAAACCGACGGCGGCCGTCTCGACGCTCGCGGCTGGCGCGCCTCCTTCCAATTCGCAGCGGAAGAACAGCTTGTACGCGTGCCACGTCGCCTTTGGATGGCCGTGACGAAGCTTGTCGTAGAGGGCGAGGAGCTTGGTGGTGCGGACCCGGTACCCCGACTCCTCCTCGACCTCGCGGGCCACCGCGACGCCGGGGGCTTCTCCGAGGTCGCACCAACCACCGGGCAGGGTCCAACGGCCATCGCTGCGCTCCTGGACGAGCAGGACCTTGTCGTCGCGGAAGACGGCGGCTCGGACGTCGACCTTCGGCGTGGCGTAGCCGTCCTCTCGCGAGAGACTCTCGATCATCTCGTCGGCCGACGTCGCGGCACCGGCCGCCAACATCTCGGCGGCGATGCCGCGTACCTCCTCCCAGCGCTGCCGGTCGAAAGGGTCCTGCATGAAGGTGAGCCCGTTCTGCGACAGCGCCGCGAGGCGCAGCGCGTGCAGGTGCCAGCGCGAGGAAGTCATCCGGTAACTATAGGTGAGGTTGCCAGCGTGCCGGCGCCGACCAGGCATCCCGCACGATCACCGTATGCGAATCGAGATCGATCGCGTATCGCAGCGTCCAGTCGTCGAGGTTGAGCCGGAAGTCCGCGGTCGTTCCGCCTTTCTTCTCCGACAGGCGGACCCAGAGCCGGCTCAGGTGCGATTCCGTCGCGCTGCGGATCTCCTCCGGGAGCGATTCGCACGAGTCCGGCCAGCGGAAGCGGAGGGGCACGTCCCTACAGACACCCCATCCGCCACGGAAGGGAAAACGTTCAGGAGCGCACCGCTGCGCGCCTCAGACCGTCGGTTCCGGCGTGACATCCATCACCGATTCGCTCGCCTCTACCGCCCGGTGATCGCGGGCGAGGAGCAGGTAGATGGCCGGAACGAAGAAGAGCGTGAACGCCGTTCCGATCGCCATTCCCGCGACGAGCACGAGGCCGATGCTGTTGCGCGCGGCCGCGCCCGGTCCGGTGACCAGCGTCAGCGGGAAGTG
>VBKL01000010.1 GCA_005879805.1 Deltaproteobacteria bacterium
GCCTGCTGGCGCTGCCCACCGTTCCAGCTCGAAGAGATCTCCAGCCTTCAGCGCCGAGAGACGCGGTTTGTCGCCCAGGGCGATGGCGAAGCTGTGGGCGAATCCCGCGACTCTCGTGATCCGGAGCCGGATCGGGGTCCCGTCCTGCCTTCGCTCGCGCAGGACGGCGCCTTCGGCAAGCCCGACCGCCGAGCCGGCTTGCAACTCGACCTCGTTTCCTGCGGGCTTGCGCAGCACTGCAACCATCGGCTTTCCCGATCCCCCCACTCGCGAGGGGCCGACGAGCGGCGAACGTCGCCGATCGTCGTTTGCCTCGAGGCTCGGTTCCTGCGGCTGGCCGTCGGCCTGCATGATCGCCTTGACGCGCGTGAACGTGGCGCTCAACGGTTCGTCCACGGGAGCCGAGCGGAGGACGTGCAAGAGCGCCGCAGTAAAAGCGCCGTGCTGGACACCTCGATCGTCGCGCCCCTCCGCCGCAGGCTGGTAGTCCTGTGCCGCCGCCAGGGTCACCACACCAGCATCGATGATGTTGGGAGCCGGCGCCCCGTCCTTGGCGTCGTGTACAAGGTCGGGCGCCAGCGAGCGGATGCCCTCGTAGCGTGAAATGCCCCGCGTAATCGACCCGCTATGGCAGCTATCGAAGACCACCGTCAGCCGGATCCGTTTGTCCTTGACTGCTTTCGCGAACATCCGGCCAAGTTCCTTGTCGCGGATGTCTCCGGCGCGCGCGGCATCCGACGGAACGATGGTCTCGTCGAGATGATCGGCTTCCTCGGAGGCCGTGTTCAGCATCTGGGATCCGTGGCCGGCGTAGTAGAAAAACGCGAGGTCGCCCGGGGCGGCAGGATCGACGAGCACCGTCTGGAAGGCGCGGCGAATCCCTTCATTGGTAGCCTGACCGTCGGTGAGGACGGAGATGTCCTTCCGCTCGAAACCGAAGCGCGCCACGAGGACTTCTTTCATTGCCTGCGCGTCGTTCACCGAGCCCGCCAGGTTGTGCCAGGTCCCGCGAGACCGGACCTCGCCTTTGCTCGTGCTGGGAGGCACGGCATACTGGTTGATGCCGACCAGAAGGGCCCGACGTGTCTCTGCTCTCGTTGCGCCCGACAGCGCGAGAAGGCAGCCGGTAATGCCGGCGGTGAGCGGCTTCAGGACGCGCATCAGGACCCCCTCATCGCGTCGTCGTCACGGACTCATGGCGAGCGGGAAGTCCTGAACCATGGGCTTCGCGGTCACCGGCGTCTGCTGGCCGGAAGTGAGCTGTTTCACGCGATCGCTGACGTACAGGTCGATCATGTTGATCGTTACGCGCCCGGTCTTGCGAAAGTCGGCTTCGCCCGACAGCGCCTCGACGAATGCCTTGGTGAAGGCTCCGTTGCCCCACTTCGTCGACTCCTGGGACGACTGGCGGCCGGCGGCAGCGGTGAATACCACGATACCGCTCTCGGCCGAGGAGAGCTCGTTGACGAAGCCGTTCGAGTCACCGCCTCGCAATTTCGGCTCGTTCAGCACATTCCCGGCATGACACGTATCCAGCAGAACGACGACCTTGCCGTGGATGCTCGCGATCGTCGTCTTGATTTCGGAGCCGGGAAGCAACGTGGAGCGCTTGTCGGGATTCCCTGCGACCGGCAGGAAGTTGTAGAGGCCCGTCGATGGATCGTTGACGCCGTGACCGGCGAGAAAGAGGATGGCGGTATCGAGGTGGGTCGTCTGCTTCTGTAGCCAATCCAGCTTGTCGACCACGTTATCGCGCGTCGCTTCTTCGTCAGTCAGGACCGTCGTGATCACGTCGCTATAGAGCCTCCCCTTTTGCTTCTCGAGCACGGCCACGACGTCGCGTGCGTCCTTTGCGGCGAAATCGAGCCGATAGCTCGGGTCCGCATATTTCGACACGCCGACCGCAAGGACATAGAGCTTGGGGCGCATCTCCGGAGGGTCGTCGCTCGGCGCGGGCGAAAAGCCGCGAGCACGGGTGGCTTCGCTTGCCGTAGCAGCTCCCACCCAGCGTAGCCGGACGGTGTCTGGCTCGCCGACCGCGTCGCCCGCCTCCGCGAACACGCTGACGATGCAATCGCGGGCTGGCAGCGCGACCGACAGGACCAGCTCTTGCGCGCCGGCCCCCTTCTCGAACGCGCGCAGCTCAGCCGCCGGCCGGCCGTCGATCCGAGCATGCACGGCAGTCATGGGCGCGCCGCCGGGCGAACGCGCCGAGAATCGGAATTGCAAGGACGGCGTCGTGAACGCGTCGCCGTTCGAGGGGGACAGGATCCGGACGATCGGTGGGAGCACCAGCTTCGCCGGAGCGGCTTTCCGCCCGCCGACCTCGTTCGCCTGCGCCAGCGCCCGGGCTTCGTCGAGCGTGCCGAGGACGCGCGAGATCACGTCGGGCCGGTAGAAGCCCGCGCGGAAGCGCGAAGCGGAGAAGAAGTCGGCTTCCCGATCGCGGCCGCGATTGACGTGCCATCCGATCAGGTCCTCGCCGCCAGGGCTGGCGTCGTAGTAACCGGACGGCGTCCACAATACCCATCGAACGCGATCGGCGTGAGGGAAGAAAGCGAGCAGCTCCTGGCCGTCCGAGGCGCGGAACCAGCGAATGGTGCCGTCGCCAAACGCAGCGATGGCGAGCCGGCCTTCGGCGGCGAAGGTGACGGCCCAGACGGTCCCTTGCGATCTCTGCCAGAGCTCTTTCCCCGTGGAATCGAAGTGCCTCAGCCCGAACTCGGTGCCGAGGAGGAAGCTGTCGCCTCCCGTCGCGACGGCGAGCGCATGCGAAACCTCGAACGGCTGGAGGGGGAGAAGCTGCCCGTTCGACTTCGGATGCGTCCCGGACTGCCAATCCGAAATCGCAACCCGCTTGGCAGCGAGCAACGGTTCGGCGAGCCCGGGACCTGGCGGCCCCATGCGCACGGACCGCTCCTCCAGCGAGAAGGACGCGGGGGCGCGATCGTATTCGAACGCAAAGGCGACCGTCTTGCCGTCCTGACTCGCGCGAAGGGCCCTTCCGCGATGATCTGCGAGCGGCGAGTCGCGCAGCACGCGACGGGCGCCGTTTGCATTCAAGACGCCGAGCAGGGGATCCGCCGCACCGAAGACGAACCCGCCGTCGGGCGTCGCTTTGATGTCCTTCACGGTGCCGGATGCCGCATCGACGTCGATGGGTGCCCCTCGCCCGCCGGAACGGAAGAGACGGATCCGCTTGGTCCCTTCGGTCGGGTGCGTGCCGCCGGCTGCGAGCGTCTCTCCGTCGGCAGACCAGCCGACGATGGCGAGAGGCCTCTTCACGTTCGAGGTG
>VBKL01000065.1 GCA_005879805.1 Deltaproteobacteria bacterium
GGCATGATGACCGTGCCGCTGCCGCCTTTCGGCACGAGGTCGAGACCGTGGTCGAAGAACTGTCCGAAGAACGTGAACATTAGGTTGAACGGCGCACCGAGGCCGAAGTTGGGGGTGATGTTGGGGATGAACAGCGCTCCGGAATCGGCGTCGGGCGGCGTCGGGTCCTGGCACACGAAGCCGCCCGAGCCGCACGGATGCGCGGCAGCGGCGGCAGCGGCCGGGTTGGCCGCCGATTGGTCGACGATCAGGTTGCTGATGATGCGCGGCTGGGAGTCGAAGACGTTGGTGTTCGTCTTGTCCGCGTACGAGGTTCCCTGTTCCGCTGGGCGGAAGTTGGGCGTGGTCAGACGCGGAAAGAGCCGATCCGCGGCGCCGAACATGTGCTGATCGGGGATCGGGACCAGGTTGTTGAACGACCCGTCGACGGTACGCAGACCGACTGGCTGCTGCGGATCCGAGGGGCAGGCCGCCCCCGCGGGGTCACAGGCCGCGGAGATGGGAGTGCGGAGGTTGACCTGGAATGGTCCGGGCCCGAGGAGCGGGTTGCCGGCGGCGTTGAACTGGGCCACTTCGATCGCGTGAAAGATGAACCGCAGATCCTCACCGTTGATGACGAATCCGTTTCCGACCGGTGCGGTCTGCGCGTGCGCGGACGTCCCCGGGTACAGAGCCAGCAGCAGAAGCTGGCCGACCACGAGTGTGTTGCGCCACCTGCTCTTGGCAGTCATTCTCATGAGACTCATCTGCAAAACCCCCCATTTCCGTTGAAGTGTTCCGAGTGAAGGCGTTCCACGAGTAGCGTTGCAATCGAGCGCATTAATTCCTCTGATGGGCCGTATCGAGAGTCGATACGCCCTCGAGCTTTACAATTTGTTGAAGTTGGGAACCGTCGCGAGCGAGTCGAGCGGAGGCTCCGCGAGCGAAGAAAGCAATCCCGATCCTGCCGCGGCAGGCCGACGAGCGCGTATGTTTCATGAGCCCCCCGTTGATAAGACGATCGGGGAGTGCAAAATGATAGCGCCGCGGTTTCGCCGCACCGGGACTTGATGACGCCGCGTCGTTTGCGAAAGTCTGGAATGCAAAGCGGCGGAGAAGATGAGCAGCAGATGGCTTGCAACCGGCGGCGTCGTTTTTCGCGAAGTGCGCGCTCGCGTCCTGCCGCCTGCGGCGCCCCCGCGTCATCTCGCGACGCGGGGTAGGGAGGATCATCCGCGCTGCAGGGCCGCAGCTCCGTGGGATCGATGCTCCTCCTGCGCGACGTCCGCTACCCGCGAGGATGGATCGAGATCGGGCTCGCCCGCCGACTGAAATCGGCGAGACTTCCGTCTCGTGTGCGCCGCACCCACATTGTGCGTATGCGCTGCGTCAAACCGACATCTAAGTGCTCTTGATGATGCCCGGTTCGGCGCGCTGGTTCAGCGATAAGTCCATATGACCAGGATGTAATAATTGTGTGATGGTTGACTGTCCACACCCGACCTTGGTACCAACTTCCACGTATCGTACGTCGCGGCGCGGGAGGGTGTTTGCCAAGGCGGATCGTCCCCATCATTGCCGGCATGTTGGCGCTCGCGGGTAACGCTCCCGCGAGAACGGCGTCGCGCGGTGCGTACCGATCGGTTCGCTCGACTTCGAGGCGCAAGGCCTCGTGCGAGCTCTCGGCAGACACGGTCGAGAGCCTCCACGCGTTCGTAGAGCGCCTCGTCCCGGATCCCGCCGACGCCGCGGACATCGCGCAGCAGGCGCTGCTCGTCGCGTGCTCCGAGCAGCGCGTAAGCCGCATCGGTAACGTCGATGCCTGGCTGCGCTGCATCGCGCGCCATCTCATCGTCGATCACTTTCGCGCCGGTAATCGCTACAGCTCCGTCGAGCTGCGCGACGCGCTGGCGGACTCCGAACCAGTCCTGCGAACGCGACCCGATCTCCCCCTCGCCATCCGCGAGTCGCGCGAGCGGCTCTTCAGCCTGCTCAACGACGCGACCGGGCAGCTCTGCCTCGTACATCAGATCGCGCTCTTGCTCGCGGAGGTGTACGGACATTGCGACAAGCACTCCGCCGCGGTCCTGCAGATGAGCGTGCCTTGCTACAAGCTCGTCCTCCATCGCGCGCGCTCGGCAGTGCGCGCGAGCAGGCCCGAGCCGGCACACCCGACGGGCTGGCTCGGAGTTACCTGCCATCTCTCGAGGGCGCAGCTCGTCGCGCTACGCAGAGAGCTCCTGGAAGGTCTGGTGACGTAGCCGCGGTCAGGACGATGCTTCCGGCCCGAACCTCGAGGGCTTCCTCGGCGGGCGCGGGACCAGCATCGATACCTGCTCGCGATACGCCTCGTACTGCGCCCCGTGCGCGCGCACCATGTCGCGCTCCTCGAGCCTGATGGCGACGAGGATGTACACGGTCGTCGCGACGGCGAAAACGAGGTGGGCCACGGTCATGCGCGGCGTCGCCCAGAAGGCGATGATGAACCCGAGATAGATGGGATGACGCACGTACCCGTACCAGCCGCGGGCAACGAACGGCACCGGCGTGTACGGAATGCCGCGCAAGTACAGGACCACCTGGCGCAGCCCGAAGAGATCGAAGTGGTCGATGAGGAACGTGCTGATGAGCACGATGATCCAGCCCAGAAGCGATAGCCCCTGAAGGAACAAGCTCGCTGATTGCTCCTGCCAGATCACGCCGCCGATCGGCTCCCACTTCCAGAACAGCAGCAAAAGCGCCGCGCTCGCCGCCAGCACGTAGGTGCTCCGCTCGACAGGCTTCGGCACGATCTTCGTCCATACCGACTTGAATCCCTGCCGCGCCATCACGCTGTGCTGCAGCGCGAAGATGGCGAGCAGCGCCGCGTCGGTGATCAGGGCGACGCCGAGCGGCGCCGACGGCGTGGAGTCGATCGACTTCGGCACGGCGATGCCGGCAACGAATCCGATGGCGTAGAGAAACGTGCCCAGGAAAATCGAGTAAGCGACCAGACCATACAGAAAGAACGCGACCCGCTTCATGAATGCCTCCTTTGCGAGGCACTCTTAGCGGCGCTGCGGCGGTGAAGCCTTTGGCGACCCTTGGATCTCGCTGAGATGTAGCTCAGGAAGCGCGGGTCTCGGCGAGGAACCCCTCGAACTCGGCGGTGAAGCGGCCCCAGGCCGGTTCATCCGCGAGCCAGACGTGGTTTGCGCTCTCGATCTCGACGAAGCGCGCCCCCGGAATGCCCGTCGCCAGCTCGATACCGTTGTTGATCGGGATGACCGCGTCGTGGCGGCTGTGCAGCACCAACGTCGGCGCCTTGACCAAGGGTAGCTCCTTGCGGATGTCGAGGTCGCCCAGCGCCGACAAGATGGTCGCGGCGTTCTCCGGCGACGTGGTTCGCCGCTGCAATTCGTTGAACGACTCCGTGTCGTCCTTCGACGCGCCAGGAAAGAACGCAGTGGTGAAGATCTGTCGGAAGGCGGGGTTCCGCCCGCCCCACCCCTGCCGCATCAACTGGATCAGCGCCTCGAACTTCTGCGTGACGCGGTCGCTGCCAACGGTTCGCCAGCCGCGGGTGCAGCCGCCGATCAGGACCAGCGCCGAGACGCGCTCCGGGTGCCGGGCGGCATAGGCCGCCGCCACCGAGGCGCCCTGCGAGATGCCGAGAACGGGCGCCCGCGCGATTCCCGACGCGTCGAAGATGGTCCCGAGGTCCGCGACGAAATCCTCGAAGGTGATCGAAGGCGGGTTCCAGTCGGAGAGACCGTTGCCGCGCGCGTCGTAGCGGACGAGATTCCGGCCGCGGCTCAGCAGGTCGAGCCAGTGCGCCCACAACGTGCCGGTCAACTCCAGCTCGACATGGCTCAGCCAGTTCGCGGCCTTGACCAGCGGCGGTCCGTGGCCGAGGAATGCGTAGGCGAGCCGGGCGCCGTCGTGGGCGGTAGCGAAATGGACGCGCTGCTGGCGGGCGGGCGGCGCCGCGCTCGATGCGTGGACTTCGGCGACCAGCCGATAACCCTGGCCGCGCACAGTCTGGATCTCGATGCCGGGGGCGCCGGCCAGCGCGCGCCGGACCTGCGACACGTTGTACTGAAGGTTGTTCTGCTCGACGGTGACGTCGGGCCAGAGCTGATCCATCAGCCACTCTTGCTTGCGCAGCGACCCGGCGCCTTCGATCAGCAGGCGCAGCGTGTCGAAGGCCTTGCTGGTGAGCGGGACGAGCTGGCCGTCGCGCAGCAGGCGCCGCTCGCCGGCCTCGAGCCGGAACGGGCCGAAGCAATAGACCCCGCCTGCGGCGCTCCCGGGCACGCGACCGAATCTAGCACCGATGGCGCTACGGCGACCGGCTCTTCGAGAATTCGCGCCGCGGGCTCGCGAACACAACATCTCTTGACAGGCATATGACCGTATGTGCATATACGTGTCGTGGAATCCGCATTCGCAGTCCTCGCCGAACCGCACCGCCGGGCGATCCTGAGCATGCTCTCCTCTTCCGAGCGCTCGGTGGGCGAGCTGATGCACCATCTTCGCCTGCCGCAACCATCCGTCTCCAAGCACCTCAAGGTATTGCGCGACGGTGGCTTCGTCGAATCTCGCGTGGAGGCCCAGCGGCGGGTCTATCGCCTCAATCCCAGACCGCTCCAGGAAATCGACGCCTGGCTTCTGCCCTTCCGCCGCTTCTGGTCGAGGCACGTCGATGCGCTGGAGCAACAACTGGAGCGGATGGAGGAGAACTCATCTGTGAAAGGAAAGAAGAGACATGGGAAGCCGTGACCAGTACGCGCCGGGCGCCGCCTTTGGCGCCGAGGTCCGAAAAGACGGGGAGGAGTGGACGCTCGTCCTCGTCCGCGACCTCCGCCACCCTCCCGCGAGGGTCTGGAAGGCGCTCACCGACCCCGAGCATCTTCGCGAATGGGCTCCGTTCGATTCCGATCGGAACCTCGGTACCGTTGGCACCGCAAAGCTCTCGACAGTCGGGGCGGGGGCGCCGCAGGTATCCGAGACCCGGGTGAAGCGGGCCGACGCGCCCAAGGTGCTCGAATTCAGCTGGGGGAAACAGGACATCCGCTGGGAACTGGAGCCGCTGGAAGGCGGCGGCACCCGGCTCATGCTCTGGCACAACATCGACCGTCGCTTCATTTCGATGGGCGCTGCCGGCTGGCACATCTGCTTCGACGTGCTGGATCGCCTTCTCGCCGGTCAGCCGATTGGACGCATCGTCGGTGCCGATGCCATGAAGTCCGGTGGCTGGCAGCGATTGAACGCCGAGTACGCAAAGCAGTTCGGCGTCGAGTCTCCAGGTTGGCCGACCAACACCTCGAACCGTTGAACCGCTCAGGAAGAACGCCATGGAATCGACCCTGCACAAGCCGATTGTCGCCGCCGAGACGACCCTCAAAGCCAACATCATCGTCTATTGGATCGTAACCGCGCTCTTCTGCCTGCAGATGAGCTTCACCGCCTACGCGCAACTGCGCCTGCCGCAAGTGGCGGAAGCGTTCACTCACCTCGGGTTCCCTGCCTACTTCCGGGTGGAGCTCTCGTGGGCCAAGCTCCTCGGAGTGGTGCTGCTGCTTGCGCCGGTGCCCGCGCGGCTCAAGGAGTGGGCCTACGCCGGCTTCGCCATCGACCTCGGCTCTGCGCTCATCGCCCACCTGCTGGTTGGCGATGGCCCGGCGGCCTGGGGCTGGGCGGCGGCCACCGGTGTTCTGTGGGCGCTCTCGTACCTCTTCTGGCGCCGGTCGGAGAGATCATGACGACGAAACCTGCCCCGAACAGCGCGGCCGCTTCGAAGAACATCACGAAGAGGATCGAGGAGCTGGGAGACTGGAGGGGCGAGACGCTCGCCAGGGTCCGCCAGCTCATCCACCAGGCGGACCCCGGGATCCAGGAGGAGTGGAAATGGGAGAAGCCCTCTTCCGGCGGGACTCCCGTCTGGTCCCATGACGGCGGCGTGTGCACCGGGGAGTCGTACAAGCAGGTCGTGAAGCTCACCTTCTTCCGAGGCGCCTCCCTGAAGGACCCACGGAAGCTGTTCAACTCCAGTCTCGAGGGAAACACGCGCCGGGCCATCGACATCCGCGAAGGCGAGAAGCTCGACGAGGCCGCCTTCAAGGAATTGATCCGGTCCGCGGTGGCGGCCAACTCCGCGGCTCGGCCCCGACGCGCATGAACCGTCTTGCAACCTCCCTTCTCGCGACGCTCCTCATCGCGGCGTGCTCCAGCGTGCCCGTCGTATCCACGAGCGATGTGGCTCCGAAAGGTGCACTGCGCGTGGCGATCGGCGTAGGCCCTGCGGCCTCGCCCTTCTGGGCGACGCGCGACAGCGGCACCGGCGGCGCGCGCGGCGTAACGGTCGAGCTCGGGAAAGCCGCCGCAGCAAGGCTCGGAGTGCCGCTGAAGCTCGTCGTCTACCAGAACTCGGGCGAGATCACGGCGGCCGCGTCGCAGGACGCATGGGACATCTCCTTCATGCCGCAGGACGCCGAGCGCGAGAAGTTCGTGGACGTTGGCCCCGCATACGTCGTGTACGAGAGCAGCTATCTGGTGCGCGCCGGCTCCGACATCCGCAGCGCTGTCGAGGTGGACCGCGACGGCATTCGCGTCGGCGCCGTGGAGGGAACGAGCACCTCCCGCACGGTGGCGAAATCCCTGAAGCACGCGACGCTCACGTTGTTCCCCAAGCCGGACGACGCCGTCGAGCTCCTCGCACAGCGGCAGCTCGACGCGATCGCCATGGGACGCGAGTCGCTGATCGGTTTCTCGAAGAAGCTTCCGGGTACGCGCCTGCTCGACGACATCATCCAGTCGACCGGCGTCGTCGTGGTGGTGCCCAAGAACCGGCCCGCCGCGCGCGAGTGGGCGGCGCGCTTCGTCGAGGAGGCGAAGGCGAACGGCACGGTGCGGCGCGTTCTGGACGGAGCCGGCTTCACGAACGCGGCGGTGGCGCCGCCGGCCGCGAAACGCTAATCGTTCCTCTCAGCGACATGGACCAGGCGCAACAGCTCAAGGTGTACTGGCGGCCCGGCTGCTCGAGCTGCGTGAAGGTGAAGGAGTTCCTGACCAAGCTAGGAGTGGAGTTCGAGTCCGTGAACGTCTCCTCCCGTCCGGAGGCAATGGAAGAGCTGAGCGCGCTCGGCGTGCGCACGGTACCGGTGGTCGCACGCGGGCGCGAGTACGTCTTCGCGCAGGAGCTTGCCGACGTATCCGCGTTCGTGGGGCGCGCGGTGGATTTCCAGCGGCTACCGCCCGAGGCCCTGATGCGCAAGTGGCGCACGGTGCTCTCGGCCGCGCAGCGGCACGTCCTGCAGATCCCCGCGGAGCGCCTCGCGGAGCGCGCGACCGAAGGCCGCGACCGGAGCATCCGGGACCTCGCGTACCACGTCCACCAGGTGCCCGACTCGTTCTTGCAAGCCGTCGAGGACGGCGTCCAGGACCTGACGTCCGTGTACAACAGGCCGCCGCCTGCGCAGGTGACGGCGGTGGGCCATATCCACGATTACGCCGTTTCGGTGCTGGAGCGGCTGAACCGCTGGTGGGAGCGCGAGGGCGCCGCCAACGCCGCGACCGGGAAGCTCGAGACCTACTATGGCGAGCAGAAGCTGCACCACGTGATGGAGCGCTGCACCTGGCATTCGGCGCAGCATGCGCGGCAAATCATCGCCGTGCTCGAGCGTTTCGGGATTCCCGCGGAGGGCCCGCTCACCCGCGAGGACTATGCGGGGCTGCCCATGCCGGACGCACTGTGGGAGTAGGGCTGCTTCGCAGGAATCTCCGGAGCCGTCGCGCGTTCCCCGGTCGATGGTCGCTGCGCGCCGCATCACGATCCGGAAACTCGCCCTCTCCGGTTTCTCCTGCGCGCTCGCTTGCGCGGCACCTCGCCCATCCGGTCCACGCGCCGATTGCGAGCTCACGCGCGACGACCTCGAGCGCGCGCGGACCGTCATCACGGCGTATCGCGACGCATGGTTGGACGCCGACGCCACCGCCGTCCTCGCTCTGTTCACGCGCGACGCTGTCCTGCTGCCTCATCACGGCGACCCGCCGGTCGTGGGCGAGGCTGCGATACGCGCCTTCTGGTGGCCCCCGGGAAGCGGTCCATTCAAGCTACTGAGCATGGAGGTCAGCGTCGACGAGGTCGGCGGGAGCTGCGGCACGGCGTTCGCGCGAGGCACCGACCAGATCGCCTGGGCGTCCGGTGGAAAGACCTATCGCCAGCGGGGGACCTACCTGAACGTGCTCCGCAAAATGCCGGACGGTTCCTGGAAGATCTCGCACCACATGTGGGACGATCCTGCACCACAGGTGGAATGAAGCCCGGCGCTTGGCAGGATGCGGTTTGCGTGGAAGAAGAGGCGCCGTGGCTGAGCCTCTGAGGGACATCGAGAAGAGTGAGCGTCTGCTGCGGCTCGTTCTCGACACGCTGCCGGTCGGCGTGGTGGTCCTCAACGCTGCCGGCGATGTCGTGGTCGCCAACGCCGTTTCCAGCCGGATCTGGGCCGGCATGATTCACTCGGGAAAAGAGCGGTGGGCGCGCCGCATGGGTACCTGGCGCGACTCGGGAAGGCCGGTCGCCGAGTGGCCCTCCGAGAGCGCGCTGTCGCGCGGAGAGAGCAGGCTCAACGAGGTCATCGACATCGAGACTCTCGACGGCAAGCACAAGACCATCCGCGCCTCCGCGGTACCCATCCGCGACCACGATCAGGCGATCATCGGCGCGGTGGTCGTGAACGAGGATGTCACCGAGCGCACGCGCGCCGAGGAGGCGCTGCGCAAGAGCGAAAAGCTCCTCACCGAGACGGAGGCGCTCGGCCATACCGGGAGCTGGGAGTTCGACCTGATCAGCGGAGACATCTTCAGCACCGCCGAGAACCGCCGCATCTTCTTCGGAGACGACCGCAGCAAGGGGGCCAGGGTAGAGGACTACGTCGCGACCTATCATCCCGATGACGCCGAGCGGCTGCTGCGCCGCCACGCCGACATCCGCGATGGAGGCATGACCGGTGAGATCGAGTTTCGCATCCTCCGGCCGGACGGCAGTCTGCGCTGGATTCTCGGCCGCGTGCAGACGGTCCGCGAGGAGAATGGCAAGCCGGTGCGGGCCTACGGAACGAACACCGACATCACCGAGCGCAAGCACGCCGAGGAGGCGCTCCGCGAGGCGGAGAAGCAACTGCGGCAGGCGCACAAGATGGAGGCCATCGGCAGGCTTGCCGGCGGCGTCGCGCACGACTTCAACAACCTTCTCTCGGTCATCCTGAGCTACGCGGAGATGCTGGCCTCCGACATGGACCCGCAGGACCCGTCGCGTTCCGATGTCGAGGAGATCCATGCCGCGGGCAGGCGCGCCTCGACGCTCACCCGGCAGCTGCTCGCGTTCAGCCGGCACAACGTGCTGCAACCGAAGGTGATCGATCTCAACGAGATCGTCGCGGGAATGGAAACCCTCCTCCAGAGACTGATCGGCGAGGACATCGAATTGATGGTCGCCCCCTCACCGGTTCCCTCGTACGTCCACGCCGATCCGGGGCAGATGGAGCAGGTGGTAATGAATCTCGCGGTCAATGCGCGAGATGCGATGCCGCAGGGCGGGACGCTGGCCATCGAAATCGCGAACCGGAGCCTGGACGCGGCGAACGGTCCGCCACCCGGCTTGTCCCCTGGCAGGTACGTGACGCTCTCGGTCAAGGATACCGGAGCCGGAATGGACGAGCGCACGCAGGCGCGCATCTTCGAGCCGTTCTTCACCACCAAGGAGGTCGGCAAGGGAACGGGTCTCGGGCTCTCCACCGTTTTCGGGATCGTCCGCCAGAGCGGAGGGACCATCGCGGTGGAAAGCACGCCCGCCCGCGGCGCGACCTTCCGGATCTACTTGCCGGCAGTAGATCCGCAAAGCGCGGCCGGACTCTCGGGCCGGGCGGAGGGCAAGCCCGCACGCCGGACTGGATCCGAGACCATCCTGCTGGTGGACGACGACGACCACGTTCGCAAAGTGGCCCACGCGATTCTCGAGCGGGAAGGCTCGCATACTCGATGCCCGCACGGCTGCAGACGCCCTCCGTTTGTGCGAGCGCCATCCCGAACGGATCGATCTGTTGCTCGCGGACGTGGTCATGCCTCACATGTCGGGAGGGGACCTCTCGGAAAAGGTCCGGAGCCTCCGTCCCGAGACGCGCGTCCTGTACATGTCAGGCTATCCGGACGACGCCCTGGTCCAGCGCGGCCTCCTCCGTCGGACTCGAGACCGCTTACCCCCGTGCCTTCAGGCAGCGTGAGCCGGGCGAGCACCCGTCCGTCGCCGGGGTCGATTCGGCGGATATCGCTCTCGTCGCCTTCCCAGGTGCCGTGCCACAGCTTCCCGTCCACCCAGGTGACGCCGGTGACGAAACGATTCGATTCGACGGTGCGCAGGATGGCGCCCGTTTCGGGATCGATCTGGTGGATCTTGCGGCTGCGATTCTGCCCCACCCACAAGGTGCCCTCGGCCCAGGTGAGGCCGGAGTCCCCGCCCTTTCCCGGTGCCGCGATCGTCGCGATCACCTGGCCCGTGACAGGATCGATCTTCTGGATGCGGTCCTCGCTCAGCTGGTACAGGTGCCGGCCATCGAAGGCGGTGCCCGCATCGCAGGCCATCTCGATGGATCGGACGGGCTTGCCAGTTCCGGGATCGAATGCCTGGAGCTTCTCGCCGCTCGCAAACCAGACATGGGTTCCGTCCCAGGTCACACCGTTCACCCGCGGCGCACCCGGAAATGGGCCGTACTCGCGAACGATCTCCGCCGGCCGGGTAAGCTCGGCCTCGCCCGCCTCGTTTTTCGTCTTGCCCATTCCCGGTCTCCCTTCGAACGGATCCCTAGCCCAACGCCGGGAAGGCGGGGAGTAACAAAGTAGTCGTGAAGCCACTCACCGGCGGCGAGAGCCAGCGCTTGGTGCGCCCCCGGCCGAGGCCGCGCACCTTTCCCGCCTCCTCCAGCGCGGACAGCGCCCGCTGCACGGTACGCTGGCTCGATCCCAGGGCCAGGGCGAGAGCCGAAGTCGACCAGGCCTCGCCGTCGGCGAGCAGCGCCAGGACGTCCGCATCCGCGCCTTCGATCGGCGGCGCCAGGACCAGGACTTCCTCGTCCGGGCGCCGGGGCGCGAGGAGGAAACCATGGGGCGTGGCGCGGACCTCTCCGAGCCCGCGCAGCGCCTTGCGCAAGCGGCCCAGCTCGACCCTGAGCCGTGCGCGGTGGGATGCATTCCCGCGCCGCGCGCCGAATGCCCGCCAGATCAGGAGCTCACGTGCGGTCTCACCGGGCCAGGCTTCCGCCAGGGCACGCAGGAGCGCGAACAACACGGGACGCCTGGCGAGCGCGATCACCTGTCGTCCGGAGCGCGCCGCGCGCCGGCAAGCGTCGACGACCAGGTTCTTCGAGGCGAGCACGGCCTCCACTTCCTCGAGCAGGATCGACCGTTCTTCGCCTCTCGCGATCAGCCGCGCGGCCGGTATGGCGAGGAGCCCCATGGCCTGCTCCACTTCCGCCGACAGCGACGGGATGTTCGCTCGTTCCGCCGCATGCCGCGCGCGCTCGAGGGCTGCGCGCGCGGACCGCGTATCTACCCGGCGCAGGCCGATCTCGAACGACACGAGCTCCGCGATGGCCACCAGCAGGGCGGGGGCAGTGCGCAGATCGATCCGCGATAGCGCCAGCTCGGCGCCGGCCATCTGACCGAGCAACAGGAGCCGCCGCGTCTGGAGGAGCCGGGCATACAGCTCATTCTCGCGATCGCCGTGGGCGGCGAACGTGCGCAGGGCCTCGTCGAGCGCGCGCGCCGGCCATCCGAGGTCCCGGGCGGCGAGCGCCACTTCGGCCTCGGCCGTCAGGCATCGCGCACGCGCGACGCTTTCCCGGGGACCGAAAGCGCGCGCGGCCCGGCGCAAGAGCGGTTTCGCCTTCGCCAGCTCGCCCAGTTGAGCCATGGCGATTCCGCGCAGCGCCAGGGCCGGCGCGTCTTCGCGCAGCGCAACCCGTTTGAGCGCACCGAGGGGATCACCCGCTCGCAGCGCCCGCGCCGCGGCCGAGACCAGCGAATCCATGCCTCATCCTATGTCGGTTGCAAGGAACCGAGCTGCTGCGCGGGCCGGAAAGCCCGTCGCATTTGTTACTCCCTACCCACCGGCCGGAACGGTTACGCCATGGTCGACACAAACGCGGAGCTGGCTGCGAACGAAGTTTCGACCAAGGAGAAGACCATGGACAAGAACGAGGAGAGGAAGATGCCGGAAGTGGTTTCGCGCGAGGCGTGGCTGCGCGCGCGCAAGGAGCTGCTCGTCAAGGAGAAGGAGTGGAACCAGAGGCGCGATGCGCTCAGCGCCGAGCGCCGCAACCTCCCGATGGTGCGGCTCGAGAAGGACTACGTCTTCGAGGGACCGGATGGCCGGCGCACGCTCGGCGACCTCTTCCAGGGTAGGCGCCAGCTGATCGTCTACCACTTCATGTTCGACCCGGCCTGGGAGGACGGATGCAAGGCCTGCTCGTTCGTCGCCGACAACTTCGCCGGAGCGCTCGTGCACCTCGCCGCCCGCGATACGTCGTTCGCGGTGATCTCGCGCGCGCCGATCGCGAAGATCGAGCGCTTCAAGAAGCGCATGGGATGGAACTTCCCGTGGCTTTCGTCATACGGCGGCGACTTCAATCACGACTTCCAGGTCACCGTCGACGAGGCGCAGCCCGAGTACAACTATCGAGCGCACTACCACCAGCCGGACGCGCAGGGGCCCGAGGGCGAGAGGGAGGGACTGAGCGTCTTCCTCCGCGACGGAAAACACCTCTTCCACGCCTACTCGACCTATGCGCGGGGCGTCGATCCCTTCCTCAACACTTACAACTTCCTCGATCACACGCCGCTCGGCCGACAGGAAGACGGCGAGCCAATGGCGTGGCTGCGGCACCATGACCGGTACTAGCGCGCCACTGGTCAGGCGTTTCGGGCCGGGCCTCGCGACGCTTCCAGGCGTCGCGCTCGGCCTGCTGCCGAAGATCGCTTGCCCCGCGTGCTGGCCGGCCTGGGCGAGCGTGTTCACGTCGCTCGGGCTCGGATTCTCGCTGAACGTCCGATGGCTCTTCCCGGCCACCGCGGTGTTCCTGTTCATCGCGGTGGCCGCGCTCGCCTTCCGCGCGCGCCGGCGCAGGGGCTTCGGGCCCTTCTTCGTCGGGCTGGGCGCGTCCGCCATCGTCCTCGGAGGCAAGTTCGGATTCGGCGCCCACGCCGCGATGTATGCGGGGCTTCCCCTCCTCGCGGGGGCTTCGATCTGGAACACGTGGCCGAAGCGAACCGCTCCTATCGGCGTAGAAACCGACTCCACCAGCGCGGCTTCACCCGGAGCGGCCCGCGGATCGGATGCTCGCGCACGTACTCGATCGCCTCCTCGACGCTCATTGCCCGCATGAGGATGGCGGCGAGCTGCTGGTGCACGGCGGCGTCGTACGCCGGCTTGTTTCCCCAGTAGTGATCGATCCACGGCGCCGCTTCCCTCAGCCGGCCGGTGGATTGCAGCACGACGCTTTGCGCGAGCTGTTCCACCAGCCGGTTTTGCACGCCCGCTGCCGTCATCGCGTCGCAAAGCGCGAGGGACTTTTCTACCAGGTGCACGTTCTCCGCGCCGAGAGCGACCACCCCGGAGTTCCAGATCTCGGTTCGCTCGTCGATGCGAAAGCCTTGGAAGGTGCGGCCGCGCACCTGCTTCCACAAGCGGCGATGATCCCCGCCGCGGCGGGACAGCACGGACTCCTTCTTGTCGAGGCACACAGCACCGGATTGCAAGAGACCGATCAGATCGTCGAGCGGCCGTCGCACCAGGGTATCGACGTCGACATAGAGCAGATTGGCGAACGGGGGCTGGCGCGCGATCTCCGCGATCGCCTTCAGCACCACGCGCCAGACGAATCGCTGCGGACCGCTCCACTCTTCGATCCGTTCCGGCGTGAGCAGCTCGATGCGTACCCGATGGCCGAACCAGCGGTAGCGTTCCGGCCGATCGGTCGCCACGACGATTTCGTACGGCGGCAGGATCCAGCCGAGCGCCGTGAGGATGGAGAGATGGGCCTCCGCGTACCATTCGTCGCGATCGCCGAAACTCACCAGGCACAGACGGCTCTGCACGTCAGACGGTCCGCAGCACTTCCACGGCCGTCGTCACCACCCGGTCCACATCGCCATCGGACATCTGGAAGTAGAGCGGCAGGCGGACCAGGCATTCCGAGAGCCTCTCGGATTGCGGCAACGCGCGGCCGTCGTGCAGCTTGCGACCCATCGGCGATGTGTGCAGCGCCGTGAAGTGGAAGCGGCAGGAGATCCCTTTTTCCCCCATCTGGCCGATGAAATGGTTGCGCTGGGCGCCGCTCCGGAACACGAAAGCGAAGAGGTGGCCGTTCGGCGAGCCGTCCTTGCGGCCGCGCACGACATATCCGCCCGCGCGCTCGACGGGAGCCTCCAGTTCCTTCGCGTAGAAGTCCCAGATCCACTGGCGGCGCGATTGGATCCGCGGCAACTCCTCGAGCTGCGCGCTGAGCCACGCGGCGTTCAGCTCGCTGAGCGTGTAGCTCGAGCCGACGTCGACCCAGGTGTACCGGCCGACGAGGCCGAGCTCGAAACGGCGGCGGTCGGTCCCTTTCTCGCGGATCTGATCGGCGCGGTCGACCAGCGACGGATCGCCGAATACGAGGGCGCCTCCCTCGCCGCAGCCGATATTCTTGGTCTCGTGGAAGCTGATCGCCCCGCAAGCGCCGAAGGTACCGAGCGGGGTTCCGCGAAACGCGGCTCCGATCGCCTGCGCCGCATCCTCGATGAGCGGAATCGAGCCCGCCACCGTGCGCAGGTGATCCATGTCGCAGGAGTGGCCGCCGTAATGCACGGGGACCACGGCGCGCGTCCGTCGGGAGAGGAGGCGAGCCACTTCCGCGGGATCGATGTTGCCCGAGCGATCTACGTCGGCGAAGACCGGCTTCGCGCCGCGCAGCAGGAAGGCATTCGCCGTCGAGGAGATGGTGTAGGCGGGCACGATCACTTCGTCGCCGGCGCCGATCCCGAGAAGGACCGCGGCCATCTCCAGAGCGTGGGTCGCGGAGGTGACGAGCAGCGCGGGCCGGTCCAGCATTCCCTGGAGCAATTCCTCGCAGCGTCGACCGAACCGGCGGCCACCGCCCGTCGGCGCATCGAGGACTTCTACGATCCGGGACAGTTCGCTGCCCGTCCGTACAGGTCGCGAGAAGGGAATGTTTCGGTTTGGTTCCGATTGTGTCACGACCGAAATAAACAGGAGTAGATCGGCAGAACGCAACCGACCTTACGCGGAGGCCGTCATCTGGCTCTAATCACCAGGAAAGCCCAGCTCCGCGCACGGAGGGCCTTTGGCAGCCGACGGCCGAGCGGAAACTCCACCGCCAGTCCGAGCGCCGACGCCCAGTCTTCGATGTCTGCTTTCGAACTCAAGTAGACCGCATCGTAGTCGGGCAGGGTGACTGTCGGGTGATCGAGCGCGACCGGCGCCAGGTTGACGGGGAACGGTCCGATCCGGTCGCGGGATCGGCGCAGCGCGCGAGGAAGACGGAACTTCTGGTCGTAAACGGTGATCGCGGCGTCTAGCCACCGCCCGCGCTCGAGCTTCGTCCGCGCTCGTCCCGGAGACAGGCCGGTCAGCTGCGATCCAAGCCGGCCCGATTCGACGAAGTCGGGGAACAGCAGCACCAGACGTCCGCCGGGCTTCAATACGCGGAGCATTTCCGCGAGCGCCTTTTCGGGATGGACGAACGATTCCACGACGCCGTACGAGAAGCAGACGTCGAACGAGCCTCCCGCCAGCGGGATGTCGTAGGCCGAGGCCGCGATCCAGCTCGCGTCCGGATGCCGGCGCCTGCAGTCCTCGACGATCCAACCGGCGACTTCCGTCCCGAGATACTTCCCGGTGAATCCGGCTCGCCGCAGCGTGCGGAAGAACCGGCCGTTCCCGCAACCGATCTCGAGAGCCGCCGCCGGATGGAGATGCAAAAGGTATTTCGCCACCTGGCGCTCGAACGGATGATCGAAGCTCTCCGCCTCGCGCTTGTCGATGTACTCCTGGTACGCCTCGCGGACCTCGGGCCGGCGGTAGAAGCGGTCCATTTGCTGCTGCAAGCTCGAGAGCAGCGCCGGGTCTCCGCGCGAGCTGGAAATCCAATCGAAGCGGCGCGACGACATGGGCGGCGGCGCATTGAGCCCGGAAACCGCTTGCGCGCGCAAGGCGCTAACGCAGGTCGCTCGCGACCTCGGCTGGAGTATCCTCGCCGCCCGGACCCCCATGGCCAACGACCGGATCGGCAATCCCGCTCTCGCCTCGCGCCTGCGGAAGTCGCTGCGCGGCGACGTCCTCTTCGACGCCTTCGACCGTGGCCGCTACTCGACGGACGCGTCCATCTACCAGATCGAGCCCATCGGAGTGGCCCTTCCGAAAGGCGTCGAGGATATCGAAGCCGCCATCGCCATCGCCCGCGAAGAAGGCTTCCCGGTCATCGCGCGCGGCGGCGGAAGCTCGCAGAACGGACAGACCCTGGGCGAGGCGCTGGTGATGGACACCAGTCGCTACATGAACGAGGTGCTGGAGATCGACACCGCCGCGGGGACCGCGACGGTGCAGCCCGGCATCGTGCTCGACGAGCTGAATCGCAAGCTGAAGGGCACCGGCTGGTACTACCCGGTGGACGTCTCTACCTCGGCCAACGCCACCATCGGTGGAATGACGGGCAACAACTCGGCGGGCACGCGGTCGATCAAGTACGGGATCATGGTCCACAACGTCCTCGAGGTGGAGGCCGTGCTCGCCGACGGCTCCCGCCTCGTCTTCGGCGAGGTCCCGGACGATCTCGCGAGCTCCCCCCGGCGGCTCGCCGGGATCGTGCAGGCGATGCGCGACCTCTACCGCAACAACGCCGAGGAGATCGCGCTCCGCGTGCCGCGCCTGCTCCGCAAGGTGGGCGGTTACAACCTCGAGACCCTGGGCGGGCCGCGCCAGAACCTCGCCAAGCTCCTGGTCGGTTCCGAGGGCACGCTGGGGTTCTTCACCCGCATCAAGCTCAAGCTGCACCGGATCCCCAAGCACAAGGTCGGCGCGATCTGCCATTTCAAGAAGTTCTACGACGCGATGGACATGACGCGGTTCATCGTGCCGCTCGGACCGTCGGCCGTCGAGGTCGTGGACCGGACCATGCTCGAGCTCGCCCGGCAGATCGCCACCTTCCGGGCGGCGATCGAGCGTCACGTCAAGGGTTCGCCCGACGCCATCCTGCTGGTCGAGTTCGCCGGCGAGGATCAGGCCCCGCTTCTCGAGTCGATCGGACGCCTCGAGGAATTGCTCGCCGATCACGGATATCCGGATTCGGTGGTGCGCACCCTCGACGCGAAATCGCAGGCCGACATGACCGCGGTGCGCAAGGCGGGCCTCAACATCATGATGTCGATGAAGGGCGACGGGAAACCGATCTCCTTCATCGAGGACTGCGCCGTTCCCCTCGACGATCTCGCCAACTTCACCGACCGGTTGACGAAGGTCTTCCACAAGCACGGCACCGAGGGCACCTGGTACGCCCACGCTTCGGTCGGATGCCTGCACGTCCGCCCCATCCTCAACATGAAGGACGAGGCCGGCGCGAGGAAGATGCGGGCCATCGCCGAAGAGGCCTTCGCGATCGTCAAGGAGTACAAGGGCTCGCACTCCGGCGAGCACGGCGACGGCCTCAGCCGTTCCGAGTTCCACGAGATGATGTTCGGCGAGCGCCTGGTGCGCGCGTTCGAAGCGGTCAAGGACGCGTTCGATCCCGGGCGACTGCTCAATCCCGGGAAGATCGTCCGCGCCCCGAAGATGGATGACCGCACGCTCTTCCGTTACAAGCCCGGTTATCGGGCCCTACCGATGACGACCGCGCTCGACTGGTCCGGATCGGGCGGATTCCTCGCCGCGACGGAGATGTGCAACAACAACGGGAACTGCCGGAAGTTCGAAGCGGTGATGTGCCCGAGCTACCAGGCTACGCTCGAAGAAAAGGACGTGACCCGCGGCCGAGCCAACAGCCTGCGGCTGGCGCTGAGCGGCCAGCTCGGTCCGGATGCCCTGGTCTCCGACGAGATGAAGGAGACTCTCGACCTCTGCGTCGCCTGCAAGGCCTGCCGGCGCGAATGTCCCGTCGGCGTCGACGTCTCGCGGATGAAGATCGAGTTCCTGCACCACTGGCACGCGCGCCACGGCATTTCCGCCAAATCGAGACTGACGGCCTATCTGCCCCGCTACGCCAGGATGGCAAGCCGGCTCGCGCCGCTCATCAACCTGCGCAACTCGGCGGGCCCGCTGGCCGCTCTGGGCGAGAAGCTCACCGGGATGAGCGCCAAGCGGAAACTCCCGGCCTGGCGGCGCGACTTCTATCGCGCGCCACCAACCAAGCAGGCGGGAAGGGAAGTGGCGCTCTTCGTCGATTGCTTCTCCCGGTACTTCGAGCCGGAGAACGCACGCGCCGCGCGATCGGTCCTCGAGGCCGGCGGATACACCGTGGTGGAGGACGGCTCCGCGCGGCCGCTGTGCTGCGGGCGCACCTTCCTGAGCGCCGGGCTCGTGGACGAGGCTCGAGAGGAGTTGACCCGCGTCGTCGCCGCGCTCGGCACCAAGGCGGAGCAGGGCGTGCCCATCGTCGGCCTCGAGCCATCTTGCCTCCTCACCTTGCGCGACGAGCTACCGGTGGTCGTGAAGGACGGCCCCCTCGAGGCGATCGGCAAGCAAGCGATGCTCTTCGAGGAGTTCCTCGCCGGCGAAGCCCGTCGCAAGACTCTCTCGCTGCCGTTCCGGAAGAACGGCGCTCGCAAGGCATATCTGCACGGGCACTGTCACCAGAAGGCGCTCGGGACCATGCCCGACGTCATCGCCGCGCTCCAGCTCGTGCCCGGCCTCTCCGTGGAAGTGATCGAGTCGAGCTGCTGCGGGATGGCGGGCGCGTTCGGCTACGAGGCGGAGCACTACGACGTCTCGATGCGCATGGCGGAGCGGAGCTTGCTCCCGGCAGTCCGCGCCGCGCCGCCCGATGCGCTCATCGTCGCCGACGGGACCAGCTGCCGGCACCAGATTGCGGACGGAACGGGCCGGCGCGCGGAGCACGTCGCGCGGATCTTCGCCTCCGCGCTGACATAGTGCCCCGACCGCGGCACTCGCGATCGCACGCAACTTTTGCGCGAGTCCGCGATTTACGCGCAAAAATCGGCGATCGCTCGCAGCGCGTCCGGGTGCGCCACGACGCCGTAGTGGTTGGCGTCGACCTCGACTGCCTGCGCCGAAGGCACCGCGGCGAGGAATGCGTCGCGCAGCGCGGCTCCGACGATGAAACCGGTGCCCGGCAACAGGGGGCGTGCTGCTCGCACGAGCAGCACCGGCATGCGGAGCCATTTCCAGAAATGGCCGGCGTCGTGGGTGCTTCCATAGACCGCGTCCTCGAGCACCGCCTCCTTGGAGGTCCTGGAACGTACCCCGCCCGGGACCTCTTCTAGATCGTAGAGATAAGCGGGTCCCCACACCTCCCACGGGACCGCCGCGCCGATCTTGCGGATGGTTTCGCAATACACCTCGGCGCTGGGAAAGACGGCTCCCAGCCGCTCGACGGCCGCGCGGATGGGCGGGATGGCCGCCGCCTCCGGCACCCCGACGCCGTCGATGAGGACCAGGCGGCGGATGCGGCCGGCATCGATCGCTGCGACTTCCATAGAGACGAAGGCGCCCATGGAATGCCCGACCAGGTCGAAGGACTCGAACCCGAGGAGGCGCGCCGCCGCGAGGACGTCCTCTGCGTGGCGCCGCCAGCCGTACGTGCCGGGAGCGGTCGGCGGGCTGAAGCCCCGGCCCCGCAAGTCCAGGGCGACGACGGGACGGCCCCGCGCTACCAGCGTGCGCGCGACGGAGTCGAAGCTGCGCGCGTTGGCGGAGAGGCCGGGTACGCAAAGCACGGGAACGCCCGTCCCGGCCCCATGGCGGAGAGCCCGCATCGTGCCGGAGGGAAGCTGCAAGTCGAGGGAGTCGGCCATCTGGTGTTGCGATGCAACATCCATGATAGTGCCCGCGGAGGAAACGTGCTCATCAAGAAGTATGGCAACCGCCGTCTCTACGATACCGTCCAGAGCCGATACATCACGCTCGAGGAGTTGGGCGGGCTCATCCGGGACGGCCAGGACGTGCGCGTCGCCGACGCCAGGACCGGCGAGGACCTGACCACCGCCACCCTGGCCCAGATCATCATCGAGGGACGCGGTGCGGCGCGCCTGCTGCCCGTTCCGCTCCTCGTGCAACTCATCCGCATGGGAGACGATGCGCTGGCGGAATTCCTCGGCCAGTACGTGACCTGGGCGCTGGAAGTGTACCTGCAGGCCCGGCAAGGATTGCAGACCATGGCTCCGTTCAATCCGCTGCTCGCTTTCGCTCCGGGCGGTCTTTCGCGTGCGTTCGGGACGGGCGCGCCGCCGCCCCGGCCGGCGCCGCCTTCCGACGAGGTTGCCGAGTTGCGTCGCGAGATCGAGGACCTGAAGAAAACCGTGAAGAAACGCCGCCGTTGATGGTGCATCGCAACATCCATCTTGACAGCACGTCGGGCCGCGTTATGTTGCGCTGCACAAGAGAAACCGGCGGTGCGCAGGGCCCCGCCGAAAACCAAGGAGCAGACCATGGCGGAGTTCAAGGCGCAGGTGGAGCAGGCGGCGAATTCGTTCGAGAAGGCGGTCTCGGAGCAGACCACCAGGTTCGAGGCGGCGGTCTCGGAATGGACCAAGCTGCAGAGCAAGGGGTTCGCGCAGGCGAACGCGATCTTCGAGGACTTCGCCCGCGTGGCCCGCGAGCAGATCGCTTTCGCCGATCAGCTGGGCGGCGAGTGGCGCAAGGTCGTTCTCGCCTCGGCGAAGAGCGCCAGCGAAGTTCTTGCGCCAAAGGCGTAGAGTGACCTTTCCTGGCCAGGCGGCGGTGGCTGCCTGGCCTGCAGGTCCCTGGCTCGCTTACTGCATCGGGCCTCCACGGGCGCCATCGCCCATTACCCGATCGCAGGAGGGGTTCCCTTGGCTGCAAAGCTGGAAGGAAGAGTCGCGCTCGTCACGGGCGCGTCGCGAGGACTGGGACGTGCCATCGCGCTGAAGCTCGCGGAGGAAGGCGCTCGGGTCGCGCTCAACTACCGCAGCGGTGAGCTCGAAGCGCGACAGGTCGCGGACGAGATCATCGCGCGAGGCGGGACGACCTTCCTCCTCCGCGGGGACGTGAGCGTGAAGGAGGAAGCGCGCGCCCTCGTCGCCAAGACCATCGAGCACTGGGGACGTCTCGACATCCTCGTCAACAACGCCGGGATCACCCGCGACAAATCGCTCAAGAAGCTCACCGACGACGACTGGACCGAGGTCATCGCCGTCAACCTGAACAGCGTGTACTACTGCACGAGCGCGGCGATGAAGGCGATGTCCGATCAGAAGTTCGGGCGCATCGTCAACATCAGCTCGTTCGTCGGCCAGGCGGGGAACTTCGGCCAGACCAACTACTCGGCCTCGAAGGGCGGCATCATCGCCTTCACCAAGAGCGCCGCCATCGAGCTCGCCAAGTTCAACATCACCGTCAACGCCATCGCTCCGGGCTTCACCGAGACCGACATGCTCGCCAAGGTCGCCGAGCCGGTCAGGCAGCAGATCCTGGCGAAGATCCCGATGGGCAGATTCGGCAAGCCGGAAGAGATCGCGAAGGCCGTGGCGTTCCTCTGCACCGACGGCGACTACATCACCGGCCAGCAGATCAACGTCAACGGCGGCGTCTACATGTGAAAGAGGGAACCGTGCCCTTTGCATTCGATTTGATGGGAAAGTTGCGCAAGGCCCGCGACCAGGGAATGGAGTCGTGGGCCAAAACAGCCATCCAGCTCACCAGCTCGGAGCCGTACGCGAGAGCGAACTACCTGCTCTCGCAGCCCTGGCTCATCGCCGCAGGCATCTTCCGCAAGTCGCGCGAGAAGGCGATGTCGCAGGTGCTCGCCCAGCTCAACATGCCTTCCCGTGAGGAGGTGCTGGGGCTCTCCCAGCGCCTCACCCACATCGAGATGGTGCTCGACGATCTGGGCGCGGCGATCGAGGCGGCGCGGTCCGCACCCGCCGAGCCCGAAGCTCCCCGCGCGGCGCAGGGGAACGGTGCACGCGTCCGCCCGCTCGCGGCCGGAGAGGGATGAGCATGGCCGGACCCCAGGGAGTCTCCGGCGGCTTCGCTGACGCCTTCGAGCGGCTTTCCCTCGCCGCCCGCAACGCGCTCAAGGTCAGCACCACCCGGGCGACGATCGGGAACACCCGGACCGGAGGACAGCGATCTCGGGCTCGAAGATTACGTGCTCGAGTACCTGCCCCGCGCGCTCCGGAAGGTGAAGGCGGTCTCGGGATCGAGCTCCTTCACCGTCCTCGGATGGTGCATCGGCGCCATCCTCTCGACGCTCTACGCCGCGCTCCGGCCGGACGACGGGATCGAAAACCTCATCCTCCTCACCGCGCCGCTCGACTTCGCCAACAAGGAAGCGATCAAGCTCTCCCGCATGACCGCGGAGCGCAATTTCGACGTCGATCGCATGCTCGACGCCCACGGAAACATGCCGGCCGAGTTGCTCGACTACGGCGCGAAGATGCTCAAGCCGGTGGAGAACTTCATCGGCAGCTACGTGCGGCTCTTCGACAACCTCCACGATCCGAAGGTCGTCGATTCCTGGCACGCCATGAACACCTGGGTGTCGGACGGCATCCCGATGGCGGCCCGGACGTACCGCCAGCTGGTGGTCGAGTTCTACCGCGAGAACCGGCTGATGAACGGCACCCTGTCGCTGCGGGGCGAGAAGGTGGATCTCGGCCGGCTGCGCGCGAACCTGCTCGACGTCATCGCGGAGGACGACCACATCACGCCGCCTTGCCAGTCGGAGACGGTGGTCGAGAAGGTGGGCAGCGCCGACAAGACGTTGCTGCGGGTTCCCGGCGGCCACATCGGAATGATGGTGGGCGGCGCGGCCGCCCGGTCGACGTGGCCGAAGATCGAAGGCTGGCTTTCGGCGCGATCGAAGGGGTAGTGCGTTCAGGAGCCGCGAATGAAGCTGGCGATGCGGGGAGCGATCTCCTCTCGCCAGCGCCTTCCGCTGAAGACTCCGTAGTGGCCCGCGCCGGACTGCACGTACTCTTGCCGGCGTCCCGCGGGGATCGACGTGCAGAGATCGTGCGCCGCAAAGGTCTGGCCGGCCCCGGTGATGTCGTCCTTCTCGCCCTCGATGGTGAACAGCGCCGTCGCCTCGATGGCCGTGGGGCGGACCGGCCGCTTTCCGCGCCAGACCATCTCGCCGCGCGCCAGATCGTGGCGCTGGAAGACGCTGGCGATGGTCTGCAGGTAGTACTCGGCGGGCAGGTCCATCACCGCCAGGTAGTCGTCGTAGAAGCGCCGCACGACCTCCGCGCTCTCTTCGTCGCCCGCGAGGAGGTCGCGGTACAGGCGGCGGTGGGCATCGGCGTGGCGGCCGACGTTGAGCGAGACGAACGCGGTGAGTTGCAAGAAACCCGGATAGACCTTGCGCAAGAAGCCCGGCTCGCCGGCCGGGACGCGCTGGATGGCCGTCATCTCGAACCAGCGCAACGAGCGGGTGGTCGCGACGCGGTCGACCTGCGTCGGGTTCTTGCGCGCGTCGATGGGCCCGGCCATGAGCGTCATGCTCCGCGGCGTCGCGGGATCCCGATCCTCGGCGAGGAGCGAGACGGCCGCGAGGACCGGAACGCTCGGCTGGCACACCGCGATGACATGCACGTCGGGTCCCAGGGCCTGCAGGAACCGCCGCACGAGATCGACGTAGTCGTCCAGATCGAACCGGCCCGCCGAGAGCGGGACGAGGCGGGCATCGATCCAGTCGGTGAGGTAGAGGTCGTGATCGGGCAGGAGCCGCTGGACGGTGTCGCGCAAGAGCGATGCGTGGTGGCCCGAGAGCGGAGCGACCACCAGCACCTTCGGGTCGCGGCGGCGCGCGTCGCGCTCGAAGTGGACCAGATTGCAGAACGGCGTGCCCAGGCAGACCACTTCCCGCACCGCGACGGTACGGCCGTCGATCCCGGTCGTCTCGAGCCCGAAGGGCGGCTTCGCGTAGCTGCGCGTCGCCCTCTCGAGAAGCTCGCTCGCCGACGCGACCGACCGGCCGAAAAGCGTTCCCGCTCCGGGGAAGGCGGGGTGCGACCAGAGGGCCTGCACCGCCGAGGCCCACGAGTTGACCGGAGCAACCATCGCGCGGCCGAGGCTGTAGGAACCGTACATGGCGAAACCCTAGCCCAGAACTGCGCGCGCCGGGCATTCGTCGCGCAAGACTGTCGGGTGGCCGCCGTCTTGCTTGGTTTGCGTCGAGGTCGCCTGTCCAAATCGCGAAGGATTTGCCGATGAAGCCGTTCGTGCTGAACCGTCAGGGACGTCTCGTCTTTCCCTCGAACTTCTTCCCCGAGCTCGATTTCAGCGTCTTCGACACACTCGAGCAGTTCGAGTCGGTGATCGAGCGCGACTTCGAGACCAAGGCTCCGACGGGGTCGGACATCCTCAAACGTGTGCAGTCGGCGGCGTATCCGACCCGCCTGGAGCTCTTGCGCGATCTGGCCCTCAATCTCCTCTGGGTGAATCGCTACGCGATCACCATGTACGTGAAGCGGCCGGCGCGCTGGCAGGACGTCCCGCGCACGCGCGACGACGTCTTCCTGCCGGTGCTCACTCCCTGGGAGGAGGGCGAGAAGAAGGTGGCCGCGGTGGAGAGCGCCTACCGCTCGCTGCCGGCGCGCTGGGACGCGAGTCTCGAGGACGCCATCTTCGACGCGCTCTTCGGGCTCTTCCGCCACCGGCGCCACCAGGCGACCGACCTCCCGGCGATCCCACCCACGGTGAAGGAGGCGCTGAGCGATCCGTCGAACCGCACCTATCACCTGCGCCAGCACGATCCGGATTACCCGGTCCATTCGACGCAGGCGATCCTCGATTGCGAAGGCCCGGTGCCCGAGCTGGAGGCACTCAGCCGGTGGGCGATGGTGCTGCAGAACCAGCATCCCTGGGAGCGGGCGCAGTCCCGCCTCGCGCCGCTCTCGGAGCTGCGCGGCGACGACTTCGTCATCCTCTACCGGCCTCGCTCGCCCGAAGTGATGGGCTTCATCGAGCGGGTGCGGGCGGGCCGCCCGCGACCTGCGCCGCGCCCCGCGAGGCCTGCCAGCCCGCCAGTGAAACCGTACCCGCCGCTCCAGGTGGCGAAGCGCTTCGCCGTGCAGCCGCGCATCGAGGCGCTCGCGGCGGTGAACGGCGAGCACGAGTGCACCAACGAGGACCTCATCCGGAACACCGCCTTCAACTGGTCGCCCATGTCGGCCGAGGAGATCCGCGAGAAGACCGGGATCGAGTCGCGCCGGTACACCGAGCGATCGCTGGAGGAGATCTCGCTCGAGGCGGCGGAGATCGCGCTCGCGAAGTCGGGCCGCAAGCCGGAGGAGATCGGGGCAGTCCTCTTCTGCTCCTGCACCAGCACGCGCCTCATCCCCTCGGTCGCGACCTGGATCTCCGGCCAGCTCGGCATGCTGCAGACCCATGCCTCCTGCGACATCGTCGCTGCCTGCGCGGGCCTGCCCTACGGACTCTCGGAGGCCGTGCGCCTGCTCCAGGAAGTCGAGAGGCCCGTGCTGCTCGTCTGCGCGGAGAAGTTCTCCGACAAGATCGGGACGGTGCGCACCTCGCGCATGATCTTCGGCGACGGCGCGGCCGCGCTGGTCGTCGGCCCGGCGCCCCTCGGAACGCAAACCGACGTCGAGGTCCTGCAGACGTACGCGAGCGGGCCGGTGAGCGAGGTGAACTCGATCATCTGGCCGAACCCCGAGTTCGACAACAACATCACCGTCTTCGGCCCCGAGGTGAAATCGCTCGCCCAGAGGTACCTGAAGCAGATGATCGGAGAGCTCTCCGAGCTCCCGGGTCCGGACGGGACGGGAAGGCTCCTCGACGCCGTCGACCTGGTCGTGCCGCACCAGGCAAACAAGACGATGGTGAGCAAGATGGCCGCCGCCGTCGGTCTCGCGCAGGACCGGCTCTACTTCAACATCGAGCGGGTGGGTAACGCCTCCTCGGCGAGCATCCCGCTGGCGATTCGCGACGCCGTTCGCGACGGCGTCATCGACCGCCCGATGCTGATCTTCGCCCCCGGTTTTGGCGCTGGCGCCGTCGGCGGGTACGCGGTGCTGCGGATCGATCCGGCGATCGTGGCGCTGGAGCAGCCTCTTGCGGCTCGAGCGCCGGCCGCAGCCGCTGTGGAGCGGCCCGTCACCACTTCCTCGGAGGACGTGCGCAAAGCCTTCGGCGACTGACGGGCGGGAAGGCCCGCAGGATTTGCACCGGCCCGGAGCGAAGCACCGCGAAACGGACGGCACCGGCGATGCAAGGTGGGCATCGGGAGGAGCGATGACCATGCGGACTGAGACGATGACATGGGCGGGGCCGTTGCCGGACGAGATGGATCCGACCGCCGAGGCGATGTGGGAGGGGCCGATGACCTTCGCCGGCCACTGGGCCGCAAAGAGCGCCGCCGCATCCCCGCCGTCGAACGGGATCGATCCCATCGTCTGGGCCGGCCCGCTGCCCGCCGAGGCGCCGGTCCAGTCCTTGTTTCTCGAGAAACGCCGGCAGTTCACAGCGGCGGCACGCTGAGCGAGGATGCTCGGCGCCAGCCGGGGAGGCGCCATGGCGCATCCGATCGTGGGGCTCGGTCGCGTCGGAGTAGTGCAGGGCGAGGAAGCAGCTCGCGCCGCACGGATTGTTCGCGAGATCGCTCGAGCGGGGCAGGCGACCGTCGCGGTGCCGATCCGTCTCCAGCCTGGAGAGCCGGTCGAGAATGCCCTTCGCGAGGCGAAGGTCGACAGCGCCTGGCTCGGGCCCGCGCCGTTGCGCGACCGCGCTGCGTTCGCCCGGGCCTGCATCAGGGCGGGAGCGACGCACGTCGGGCCGCCCGCCGACGTACTCGCGCAGCTTTCCGATCGAGAAGGGATCGCGCGGCTCGCGGCGCAGATCGGGGCACCGCTCGCGGTCGAGAGCCATTCCCGCGCCCGTCTCTTCGAGATCGTCGTCGCGCGCGACCATCGCGGCAGCCTTCGCGCGCTGGGCGTCGGCGATGCCTCGTTACGATTCGATGGGCGCGCGGTGCTCGTCGAGTCGCCACCCGCGCTCCTCACCGAGAACGAGCGCAGGGAGGCTCGAGATCTCGCTGCCCGCGCGTGCGAAGCGACGGGCTGGACGGGAATCTGCGCGGTGCGGCTTCTCCTCTTCCCCGCCGGGTCCACGTCGCGCTGGTCGCTTGCCGGCCTCGATTGCTTCGCCGACGCGGCGCCCGCCATCGAAGCGGTCGCGAGCGTCGATTTCGTCCGACTGGCGTTCCAGATCGCAGCCGGGGTTCCGCTCGGCGACCGCTCGCCGGTCGAGCAGGGCCATGCGTTCGCGGCCCGCATCATCGCTCGCGATCCCGAGTCGGAAGCCATTGCCCGGCCTGGTCCCGTCGAAGTCCTCGCGATGCCGTCGGGCCCTGGGCTGCGGGCGGACGTCGAAGTCCGGCATGGCCAGAGTCCCGAGGGACCAGGGAGCGTGCTCGTCACGCTCGTGAGCCATGGCGCCGGCAGGGAAGAGGCGTCGCAGCGGTTGCAAGAGGCGCTCGCCGAAGGCGATCTGCTCCTGCGCGGCAGCGGCACCTCGAAAGCATGGCTCCGCGCGCTCGCCGGCCGGCCGGAAATCGCCGCCGGCGAGACGTCGATCGGCCTCCTCGATCGGCTCGCCTCGTCGGGAAAGCTGGTCGAGCCTCGTCGTGAGGCGGCGCTGCTGGCCGCGGCCATCGAGGCGTACCACGCCGAGGAGGATCTGGAGCGGGCCCGCTTCCTCGCCGAGGCCAGGCGCGGCAGACCGCGCGTCGGTCCCTCTTCCGGCCGCGCCGTGGAGCTGACCTGTCTCGGACGCCGGTATCGGCTGGAAGTGCGCCAGCTGGGTCCGAACGAGTACCGCGTCGAGAGCGGGCTCGAGGCCCCGGCGGCCGTGCGGCTGGAGCGGCTCGGCCGCTTCGAGCAGCGGCTCGAGTGGCAAGGCCTTCTGCATCGGGTCTTCCTCTCGACGGACGGGCTCCGTCAACTCGTCCAGGTGGACGACGTCGCGCATCTCGTCTCCCGCGAGCCGGCCGGGATCGTGGCGGCGCCGATGCCCGCGGTGGTAGCGGCGATCCAGGTGGAGGTCGGACAGCAGGTGGCGCCCGGCGATCCGCTGGTGCGCATCGAGTCGATGAAGGTGCAGGTGGAGGTGACCGCCCCGGCTGCCGGGACGGTGCGCGAGATCCTGGTGGCGGGCGCGCGGGCTCGCGGTGCGCTGGCGCGAGCTCTCCGCCGCTGCTCCGCGCGACGATGCCGGAGTCCTCCGAGCCGAGAACGCCGCGCTCTGCGCGTTCGTGGATCTCCAGTCGCTCTTCAGCCGCAAGGCGCCCCTCGAGGGCGGCGCGGCGCCGCCCCTCGAAGAGCTCTGGCGCTACCTGCACGAGCCGGAAGCCCGCGGCGCGGGGCTTTCCCCGGCGTTCGTCGCGCTGCTGCGCCCGGCGCTCGCGCAGTACCGCGTCTCGATGGATGCGCCGGGCCGCGATCTGGAACTGGCCCTCCTCCGCATCCAGAAATCCCGGGAGCGGGTGGGCGAGCAGCCGGGACCCATCGCGTCGATCCTCGAGCGCTGGCTCGCCTCGGACGATCCGCTGCCCGCCGAAGGCGGGACTTCGCGAGAGACGCTCGACAGGCTGGTCGACCTCGGACACGAGCGCTTCCCGGCAGTCGCCGATCTCGCCCGCGAAGCGCGGTACCGGAATTTCGACAAGCCGGCGCTGGACCGGGTGCGCGCTGAAACGTTGGAGCGGGCGCAGAGCGATCTCGCGCGCCTTCCCGATTCCTCCGGCGACGAGCGGGAGGCGATCCTCGACCGGCTGGTCGCCTGCACGCAGCCGATTTCGACGACGCTCATCTCGCATATCGCCGCAACGGAATCGCCGGCGCTCCGGGCCCGGCTCGTGGAAACGCTGGTCCGCCGCTATTACCGGTTCCGGGCGCTCGAACGGGTGGCCTCCTCCGACGTCGAGGGCATCCCGTGCGCGTGGGTGGATTACGAGCTTCGCGGCGTCCGTTACCGGCTCTTCGCCTGCTCGGCTCCGGCCGCCGGCGTCTCGGAGGGTGCGCGCAAGCTTGCGCGGCTCGCGAGCGACGTGCCCCAGGAGCGCGAGATCCTGCTCGACCTGTACCTCGGAGAGCAGGGTCCGCGGAGCCCGCCCGACCAGGTCGCCGATTCGCTGCGGGACGTCTTGCTGAAGACGTCGTTCGCCCGTCCGCCGCGACGGATCTCGATGGTGGTGGCAGGCGGCCTGCGCGAAGGCCGCAGGCAGTCTCCGCAGCAGAGGTCCGCGATCTCACGCCGGTCCGCGATGCGGCCGGCCACGTCATCGAGCTTCCCGAACTGGAGCGCATCCTCCACGAGGCGCTCGGAGGGATGCGGGTCCACCAGGCGCAGCGGGCGCCGCACGAGCGGATGGAATGGAATCGCGTGCAGCTCACGCTCACGCCGCCCCTCGATCTGCCGCGCGAGGAGGTCGAGCGCATCGCCGCCCGGCTCGCTCCGGCCACCGAGGGCCTGGGGCTGGAGATGGTCTCCTTGACCGCGCGCGTGCCCGATCCCGGGACCGGGCAATTGCGCGAGACACTCTTGCGCGTCGTCGCACCGGGCCAGGGCCTCAGCATCCGCTGGGACGAGCCCACCGAAGAGCCGCTGCAGCCGATGTCGCAATACCAGCAGAAGGTGGTCCAGCTTCGCCGCCGCGGGCTGGTCCATCCCTTCGAGCTCGTACGGATGCTGGCGCAGCCGGCCGGAGTCCACGCCGCCGCGCCGCCGGGCGAATTCGTCGAATACGATCTGGACGCCTCGAACGCGCTGGTTCCCGTGCAGCGGCCGCCCGGAAGCAACACCGCCAACGTGGTGGTCGGCGTGGTGCGCAACTTCACCAGGCGGTACCCGGAAGGCATGGAGCGGGTGGTGCTGCTCGGCGATCCCGGCCGCGAGATGGGATCGGTCGCCGAGCCCGAATGCCGGCGCATCGCCGCCGCTCTCGATCTGGCGGAGAAGCTCCGGGCCCCGGTGGAATGGTTCGAGGTGTGCGCGGGCGCGAAGATCTCGATGACGAGCGGCACCGAGAACATGGACTGGGTCTCGCGCGTCCTGCGCCGGATCATCGAGTTCACCCAGCGGGGAGGCGAGATCAACGTGGTGGTGCTGGGAATCGCCGTCGGCGCGCAGCCGTACTGGAACGCCGAAGCGACCATGCTCATGCACACCAAGGGGATCCTGGTGATGGCCCCCGGATCGACCATGGTGCTCACCGGGAAGCAGGCCCTCGAGTATTCCGGGAGCGTCTCCGCCGAGGACAACGAAGGCATCGGCGGCTACGACCGCATCATGGGCCCGAACGGCCAGGCGCAGTACCGGGCGGGCAGCGTCTCCGAGGCGCTGCAGATCCTGCTTCGCCATTACGATCACTGCTACGTCGCGCCGGGGGAACGGTTCCCGCGGCGCGCGGAGACGGCCGATCCGCGCGATCGCGACGTGCGCGACGACCCGCACGGTCCGGAGGGCGGCGCGGGTTTCGCGACCGTCGGCGAGATCTTCAGCGCCGAGCACAACCCCGATCGCAAGAAGCCGTTCGAGATCCGCAAGGTGATGGGAGCGGCGATCGATCGCGACTTCCCGCCTCTCGAGCGCTGGCGCGATCTGCGCGGCGGCGAGACGGCGGTGGTCTGGGACGCGCATCTGGGCGGCTGGCCGGTGTGCCTCATCGGCATCCAGTCCCGGCCGCTGCCGCGGCTGGAGTTCGTGCCCGCCGACGGTCCGGAGCTGTGGTCGGCGGGAACGCTGTTCCCGCAGTCGTCGAAGAAGATCGCTCGCGCGGTGAACTCCGCGAGCGGCAACCGGCCGCTCGTGATCCTCGCCAATCTTTCCGGCTTCGACGGATCGCCCGAGTCCATGCGGCGCCTGCAACTCGAATACGGTGCCGAGATCGGGCGCGCCGTGGTCAACTTCCAGGGGCCCATCGCCTTTTGCGTCGTCTCGCGCTACCACGGCGGCGCTTTCGTCGTCTTCGCCCGGACGCTGACGGAGAGCATCGAGATCGCGGCCATCGAAGGAGCGCGCGCCTCCGTGATCGGCGGCGCGCCGGCGGCGGCCGTGGTCTTCGCTCGCGAGGTGGAGACCCGGACGCGGAAGGATCCCCGCGTCCTCGCAGCGGAGAAGAGCGCTTCGCGGGGACACGCCCGGGGCGTCGCGCAGATGATAGAGGCGGTCCGTTCGGAAAAACTCGGCGAGGTGGGCGAGGAGTACGATCGGGTCCACTCGGTCGAGCGGGCCCTGAAGGTCGGGTCCCTGGACCAGATCATCGCCCCCCGCGAATTACGACCCTACTTGATCGATGTTGTCGAGCGGGGAATCGCGCGATTCACGAAAAACTGAATAAATTTACGGTCCTACCCGATATCGGCTCGTTTCCTGACCGGCCGGTATATTTGCGGTGACTCTGCGTATGTTGGTATGAAACTGTAATGGCTCCGACCAATGGCGGGGTCCCGTGAACGCCGTCGGATCGCTCCCGGGGGGGAGACCAACATGCTCCGAACCATCGTGCTCGCTTCTGCCTTCGCGTTCCTCATCGCAGTTCCCGCCCTTGCGGACAGAGATGATCACGGCCACGGAGGCGGTCACCACGACGCGCCCGAGCCCCTGACGATGATCGGCCTCGGCGCGGGCGGTGCCGGCCTGGCCTACGCGAAGTGGAAGAAGAGCCGGGCCAGGCGATAAGGGCCCCGCAAGTGACATCGCGCATCGCAGTGTTCCGCGCCGCGGCGATCGCCGTCGCCGCCATACAGCTTGCGCTCGCTGCACGCTCCGGAGCGGAAGAGTTCTGGCTCATTTCCTTCCTCGCTTGGGGCGGCGCGCGGCTCGTGGCCCGCGCCGGCGGGGACGAGACGCCTGCCTTCGCGGTTCGGATCGCGGGAGGCGTCCTGCTCGCGTCGTCGCTCTTCGAGCTGGCGATTGCGCAGCAGTACCAGATGGGTCATCGCCTCGCGCCGCTCGCCGGCGGGCTCGGGCTCCTGCTCCTCGCCGGGGGCTTCCTATGGGTCCGCGCGAACGGGCGCGCCCTCGTGCTGCTTTGCTTGCCGATGCTGCATCCGCCGCCGGTGGCCGTGCGGGAGCTCCTCGACACCTCTCGCGCCACGGCGTTCGTGAGCGCCCTGTTCCTGCGCCTGTCCGGCGTGGCGGTCGAGCGGCGCGGGACGCTGCTCGTATTGCCGGACTCTTCCTTGAGCGTCGGGGGCGCCTGCTCGGGCATCAACCAGATTTTCCAGCTGCTCGCGCTCGCGGTGCTCGCCGCGATCATCCTCGAGGTGACGCCGCGGCGCGCGGCGTGGCTCGCAGGGAGCGCCGTCGCTGTGGGCCTTGCCGTAAATGCCCTGCGCATCGCCTTTCTCGCGGTGCTCGCCAATCGGGGGGAGACCCGGCTCTTCGACCTGTGGCACCAGGGGCCACCCGCGCTGCTCGTCTCGGCCGCCGCTACCGCCGTGTGGGGCGGGCTCTCGCTGCTCGTCTCCCGGTCCGGCGGCGGCGCGCCTACCGGGTCAGCCACGAGCGCGACCGCGCCGTGAACGCGGCGTAGGGAAGGTTCCAGAAGAGCGCCACGGCGGAGAAGCAGGCGTAGAGCACGCCGTAGACGAGATCCATCGAGCGCTCGCTGTGCAGGTAGAAGAGGAGGACGAACGCGGTCCCCATTCCGCCGAGCGCGATGAGTCGCGTCAGCAAGATCGGATCATTCCAGACGAGCCCGAGCCAGAGGTACGAGCTGACGTATCCGATGGGAAAGCGCAGGTTGGTGAGCACCGTCTCGAAGAGCGAAGCGGCACGCGCCAGAGGCGGCCGCTTCCAGACGATGCGGAAGAAGCGCAACTCCTCGCGTATGTAGCTGCGGTCCCAGCGCAGGTACATCTTGGCGAGCTTCCAGTAGGTGGTCGGGACGATGGTGTGGACCACCGCCGATCGCTGGTAGAGCGTGTCCCAGCCGCGGTCGAGCAGGTAGTTGGTGAGCGCCCGATCCTCTCCGTATGTGCAGGGCGCGCCGAGGAACTTCTGCGCCTTCCACTCGTCGAGCACTTCGATCACGGCCGCGCGCCGATAGGCCGCGAGCGCGCCCGGGCAGCAGTAAACGGTCCCGTACACCGACTGCACCGCGCGCAAGAGATCGAAGGAGAGAACGAAGTGCACGTGCAGCATGCGCGGGAGGAGTCCCGAGCGGCGATTGTAGACGCTCACCTTGCCGGCCACCGCGCCGACTCGCGGATCGCGGAACACACCGGCGAGCGAGAGAAGCGCTCCGCGATCGATCACGCTGTCGGAATCGATGGTGACCACCACGTCGCCCGACGCTCGCCGGAACCCCGCCTCGAGGGCGGCGCGTTTGCCGCGATTCTCGGGGAACCGGACTGCGGTGACCAGTCCGGGCCGTCGGCCGGCGGCGCGCCCGATGTGCTCCCAGGTGTCGTCGGTGCTCCCGTCGTCGACGACGAGGATCTGGAGGCGGCCGTGCGGATACTCGGCCGCCGCAGCCGATTCGATGGCTTCCAGCACCATCGCTCCCTCGTTGTAGGCGGGGATGATCACCGTCATCGCCGGCGCGTCGGCGAGCGTGGCGGGCGGCGCCGCCCGATAGCGGAACCAGAGCACGGTCCGGAAGCAGAGCAGGAGCATGCCCGACGCCGCCCAGAGGACTCCCGGTCCGCGGACCGGGCTGCGCAGGTGCGCAACGAAATTGTCGCGGAAGAAGACCAGGACGATGGCGCACAGACCGCAGACGATGGCCGTACGGACGATCCGTTCCCAACGCTCGTTCACGTGCCGGTGGACACCGGCCGCCGCAGTGCGATGCGTCGCGAAACGAAAGTGAAACGAGGGCGGTCCGCGGAGATGCGCGAGGCAGGCGTCGAGCTGGTGCGGAGCGCGGAGGTTCGCGCCGATCAGACCGCCGCACGGCCGGCGAATCGGTAGAGCTCGGCCGGCCGGTGATAGACCTCGCGCTGCGCCTCGCCCGTCGCCTCCAGCTGACCGGAGGCGACCATGCGCCGGCGGAACGAGTCCTTGTTGAGCGGCCGCTGCAGCACCGTCTCATGGACGCGCTGCAGGTCGAGCAGGGTGAAGGTCTCGGGAAGCAGGTGGAAGGCGATGGGCGTGTACTCGAGCTTGCCGCGCAGCCGCTGCACGGCCATTCCGAGCATGGCGGCATGATCGAAGGCGAGTCCCAGCTCGCCGCCGTCGGTCTTCGCCCCGACCGGTCCTCCGGTCTCCCCCTCCCAGGGGACGTCCAGGCGCGCAAGCGTGAAGGCGTCCTGCACCGGGACCCGGCTACGCGGCACGAGCGCGAAGTAGACGACGGAGAGTACCCGCCCGCGCGGATGGCGCCGCGGCGCTCCGAAGGTGTACAGCTGCTCGACGTAGACCCGCTTCAACCCGGTCTGCTCCCGCAGGATGCGCCTCGCGGCGTCGTCGAGCGACTCGTCCCCTTGCAAGAACCCGCCGGGAATCGCATAGCGACCCCGGAAGGGGCTCTCCCGGCGGCGGCGCAAGAGCGTCCACAGCGCCTCGTCGAAGGCGGACAGGAAGATCACGTCCACCGACACCGAGAGCCGGTGGAATGCCAGCGTACCGTTGTTCGCCATCCTTCCCCCGGGCGGCGATCGTGCGTGCGCCACGATTCTATGCATGGTGCAGATTCGTCAAGCTGGTAGCATGCGCGCCATGATCCGATTCGCAATGCTCGCAGCTGCGGCCGCCCTGCTCGCCGCCCCCAAGGACAAACCCTCGAAAGGGTCCAAGGAGGTCTACGCGACCTTCGTCACGAGCGAAGGCAAGATCGGCGTCCGTCTTTTTCCCGACCAGAAGCCCAACGCCGTGAAGAACTTCGTCGATCTGGCCCAGGGCAAGAAGGAGTGGACCGACCCGCGGAACGGCAAGAAATCGAAGAAACCGCTCTACGACGGGACCGTTTTCCATCGCGTGATCGAGGGGTTCATGATCCAGGGCGGGGACCCGCTCGGGCAGGGCACCGGTGGCCCGGGTTACTCGATCCCCGACGAGATCTCCCAGGGCGAGCGGTACTTCGACAAGGCTTGCCAGCTCGCCTACGCAAACTCGGGACCCAACACCAATGGATCACAATTCTTCATCACCGAGGTCCCGGCTGCACACTTGAATGCGCGCCGATGCCCGGACAGCCCTTCCGGCGTCTGCGGCTACGTGCGTTTCGGCGAAGGCGTGTGCGGGTGCGATCTCGTCGCGAAGATCGCGGCCCTCGGGAACGACAAGACGACGCTCAAGAAGGTGGAGATCTCCAGCAAGAAGCCGACCTGCAAGTAGCGAGTCAGCCCCACTTCTTCAGCGCGTACCCATAGGCGAGGTTGGTGCGCCCGGCGCCGCCCTCGGCGTAACGCACCTTGTAGTTGGAGAGCTGATCGGTATCGAGCTCGGCCCGCCACGACGGCTTGTAGTCGTAGATGCGGGCGTTGTTCGCGCCGAAGATCGCGTTCTTCACCGGGCCGTCGGCCGGACCGAGCGGCGCGAGCGCGTACTTCTTCTGCATGTCGGCGGGGATCTCCAGCCGCCGCAGCGCTTCGATCTGCCACTGCGGCGAGCCGGTCCAGATGGCATCGGTGCCCCAGCAGACGTGGTCCGCGCCGAGGCCCTTGACGAGCTGTCCCATCATGAAGGCGGTCACGCGCGGGTCGGCGATGGTGGACTGGGCGAAGAGCTGTCCCACGTCGGCGTAGACGTTCTTGACGCCGAACTTCGCCGGCACCTCGGCGAGATCGGTCACCCATTCGATGCGGCCGGTGTTCTCGATCTGCGCCCAGGCCTGCTCGATGGGGGCGCCCGACCATCGAAAACCGCCGTGGTAGATGATGAAGTTGAGCTTGGGCCAGTCCTTCGCGGCCTTGCCGACGTCCCGGACGTCCGAGTATTCGAGCAGGTGTGGGTACTGCTTCTCGACCGAGGGCGGGAACAGCCCCTTGTGCACGCAGACGTTCTTCAAGCCGGCCTTGAGGAACTTCTCGTACGCGGGATAGACGAGCTTCTCGTCGTCCATCAGCCACGGATGCTTGGAGAGGTTCTTGTTGGTGTTGTCGCCGATCGTGTAGCCCTTCATCGAGTCGGGCTTCAGGTCCGCAATCGCGTGATCGATGCTCTCCATCCAGCCCGGATATCCGGGCGTGAAGATGGCGTGCGAGAGCATGCGCCGGGTGCCGGAAAGCCCGTTCACGTCGGCCCGCGCCTGCGCCTTCATCTCGTTGGTGAGGAACCAGTCCTCCGGCACTTCCGAGGGAGCGCCGCTGATGCAGGCCACCTTGGTATCGCTGTCGAGATAGATCTCCTTGAGGTAGTTCGCGAACATCAGATCGTCGATCGTCTGCTGCTTCTGCCCCAGCGCCGGATTCCATCCCGCCTTGCCCACCGCGTTGCGCTGGTTGACGAAGGTCTGGATCCGCGTTCCCGGCCGGAGGAAGTGCGTGTGCATGTCCATGATGAACTGCTTGGAGAGCTTCTTCGCCCGCGCATCGGCGTGCTCGGGGGTGGCCGCCTCCGCCTCGGACACGCCGAAGAGGCGCCCGTAGGTGCGGTTCATGGCGAGGAACGCCGTCGCCATTCCCGCGGCCGACTGGAAGAAGCGACGCCGGCTCATGCCGAGATGGGCCGCGGCCTCGGTGCCCATCGCCTTCACTCGCGCTTCGAACTCGCGCTGCTTGGGCGTCTGCGGACCCGGCATGAACTCATCGCTCGAGACGCTCTGCACCGGGATCGGCGCCGGAAACAGCGACTCCGCAGAGACGAGCTTCGCAAGCTCTTCCTCGGAAAGGAACCCCATGGGAGATCTCCCTCAAGACGGATATGGCAGTGTGGTCCAGATCGCTGGTCCAGGAAAAGGGGGCCCCATGGCAGGTACCATCTCCTCGCTCAGCTACGCGCCGCGCTGGAAGGCGATCTCGATCGGGTCGCGAATTGCGTCAGCGTCCGAGGTTTCGTGAACGCCACGCCGGAGTTCCTCGATCATCCGAAGGTCGTCAACGGCGCCTCCGAGCTGTTCGTCTCCGTCTTCGGTGAGGCGGGGCGGCACGCCCGCACCGCCATCGGCGCCGGAGGTCTTCCCTACGGCGTCGCGGTCGAGGTGGACGCCGTGTTCGCAGTCGCGAAATGAGGCGTTAGAATCCTCCGCGATGCCGTCGAGAAGCGAGATGCTGGCCGTCCTGGGCGAGAAGCGGCGCGCGTTTCTTTCCTTCCTGGAAAAGCGCGTCGGCCGCAAGGATCTCGCTGAGGACGTGCTCCAGGATGCCTTCTCGCGCAGCCTCGACAAGGTGCCGCTCGAGGGAGAGGAGTCGGCGGTGGCCTGGTTCTACCGGGCGCTGCGCAACGCGGTAGTCGACCACTACCGGCGAAACGGGGCGAACGACCGCGCACTCGCGACGCTGGCGCGCGAGTTGGAAGAGCAGGTCGAGCCCGATCTCGACGAGCGGAACGCCGTGTGCCGCTGCGTGTCGCGCCTGTCCGAGACATTGAAGCCGGAATATGCCGCGGCGCTGCGGCGCATCGACGTGGACGGCGTGCCGGTCCAGGACTACGCGGCGGAAGCGGGCATCACCGCCAACAACGCGGGCGTCCGCGTCTTCCGCGCCCGCCAGGCGCTCCGCAAGCGGGTCGTCCGCTGGTGCGGTTCCTGCGCGGAGCGCGGCTGCATCGACTGCACTTGCGGGGAGCCCGGCAGTACGGGCTGCGCGCACTCCTGAGCGACGGGGAGCGACCGCCTCCCCGCCGCCTCAGGCCGCGGTTACTTCGTGGTGGGGCAGGCGCACGCGCCGCCGCAGGTGCAGTTCGTCTGGCAAGCGCAGTTCTCGCAGCGGGTCTGGTTCTTGTTCGAAGTCATCGGGTCTTCTCCTGTTCGCGGCGCGCCGTCTTGCGCGCTGTCACAGGGGCAAACGCAGACCGCGCCGCCGCATTACACCTGGTGCAGGCTTTCTTCCGCCCACGCTTCCTGCGAGGTGGAACGCTGCGCTGTGGAAAGGAAGCGCGCGAGATAGGACGCCGTGCGGCTCTGCCGTGAGCGCGAAACGTCGGCGGGCGTTCCCGCGGCGACGATGCGGCCACCCTCCTCGCCCGCGCCCGGTCCGATGTCGATGACGTAGTCGCTCGCCGCGACGACGCGCATGTCGTGCTCGACGACGATCACGGTGTTGCCCGCTTCGACCATGCCGTCCAGCTGAGCCAGGAGACGCTCCACGTCCGCGGGATGGAGGCCCGTGGTCGGCTCGTCGAGGACGTAGAGGGTGTCGCCCCGCTGCATGCGCTGCAGCTCGGTGGCGAGCTTGATCCGCTGCGCCTCGCCGCCCGACAGCTCCGTCGCGGGCTGTCCCAATCGCAGATACCCGAGCCCGACTTCACGCAACACGTCGAGCGCGCGTGCCACCTGAGGCTCCGCGGCAAAGAATTCCCGCGCTCCGTCGACCGTCATGCCGAGGACCTCGGCGATGTTCTTGCCACGGTATTGGATCTCGAGCGTGTCCGCGTTGTAGCGCCTGCCGTGGCAGACGGGGCACGGCGCGTACACGCTCGGGAGGAAGAGCAGCTCCACGAAGACGAATCCCTCGCCCTCGCAGTTCTCGCAGCGTCCCTTGGCGACGTTGAAGGAGAACCGCCCCGCGTCGTAACGACGGGCGCGGGCCGCCTTGGTGGCCGCGAATAGCTTGCGCACGTGATCGAAGAGGCCCGTGTAGGTGGCGAGGTTCGAGCGTGGCGTGCGGCCGATCGGTTTCTGATCGACGCGAACGAGGCGCTTGATGTGTTCCATGCCGCCCGCGATCCGTCCGATGGTGGCGGGCAGTGGGTGCGCTGGCCCTTCCGTCTCTTCTGCTTCGGCGGATAGATCGTCGCCGAGGTGGGGCGCGACGAGCTCGACGAGGACCTGGCTCACCAGGCTCGACTTGCCGGATCCCGAGATGCCGGTCACCGCGGTGAGCGTGCCGAGCGGGAACTCCACGTCCAGATCGTGGAGGTTGTTCCGCGTGACGCCTTCGAGGCCCAACCAGCCGTGCGGCTCGCGCGGCTGCCTCGGCGGAGGCGGACCTTCGCGGAACAGGTAGCGCCCCGTCTCCGACACGGCCACCTCGGCGAGCCCTTCCGGCGGACCGCTGTAGAGGATCTTCCCGCCGTGCTCGCCGGCTTTCGGGCCGACGTCCACGATCCAGTCGGCGCGCCGGACCACGTCGAGATCGTGCTCGACGACAAAGAGCGAGTTCCCCGATGCCTTGAGCTTGTCGAGCGCCCGCAGCAGCGCTTCGGTGTCGGCGGGATGCAGCCCCGCGCACGGCTCGTCGAGCACGTAGACGACGCCGAAGAGATTCGACCGCACCTGGGTGGCGAGGCGGAGTCGCTGCAGCTCCCCGGGCGATAGCGTCGGAGTGCTCCGCTCCATCGCGAGATACCCGAGGCCGAGGTCGAGGAGCACTTCGATGCGGGAGACCATGTCCTCGGCGATGCGCCGCGCGACGATGGCCTTCTCCGGGTGCTCCGCGGCCATTTTCCATAGGAGAGCGGCGGTGCCGTCCTCCGTCGGAGCGAGCAGCGCGGCGAGGCGCGCGAGCGGCAGGCGGGAGATCTCCGCGATGTCGAGCCCCGCGAAGGTGACCGAGAGTGCCTCCGGGCGCAGGCGCTTCCCGTGGCACGTCGGGCACGCGCTAGAGATCATGTAGCGGGCAACGCGTTTTTTGATCGAGGCGCTCTCGGTGTTAGCGAAAGTGTCGAGGACGTACTTCTTCGCGCTGGTGAAGGTGCCCTGGTAGTCGGGAGGCTCGCGCCGCCGGATCGCTCGCTTGATCTCCGCGTGGTCGAGGCCGCCGTACACCGGAACCGTCGGCTGCTCGTCGGTGAAGAGGATCCACTGGCGGTCCTTCCTGGGCAGTTCGCGCCAGGGACGGTCGACGTCGTAGCCGAGGGTGATGAGGATGTCGCGCAGGTTCTGGCCGTGCCAGGCGGGAGGCCAGGCCGCGATGGCGCGCTCGCGGATGGTGAGCGAATCGTCCGGGACCATCGACCGCTCCGTCACCTGGTAGATCCGTCCCAGCCCGTGGCAGGAAGGGCAAGCGCCCTGGGGTGTGTTGGGCGAGAACGACTCGGCGTCGAGGTGCTCTTGATCGGGCGGATAATTGCCGGCCCGCGAGTAGAGCATGCGCAGGAGGTTGGAAAGCGTGGTGACGCTGCCGACCGAGGAGCGCGAGGTCGCCGCCCCGCGCTGCTGCTGCAGGGCCACGGCGGGCGGCAGGCCGTCGATCTCGTCCACCTCCGGGACGCCCATCTGATCGAAGAGGCGCCTCGCGTAGGGGGTGACCGATTCGAGGTATCTGCGCTGCGCTTCGGCGTAGAGGGTGCCGAAGGCGAGCGAGGACTTGCCCGACCCCGAAATGCCGCTGAAGACGACCAGGGCGTCCCGGGGAATGCGCAGGTCGACGTTCTTGAGATTGTGGGTGCGCGCCCCGCGTACGCGCACGAACCCGCCGTCCCTGCTTGCGGCTGCTCGGTCGACCCGGGGCGGCAACTTCATCTGTGGAAAGTAGGTCGCGGATCAGGGGATGAGCACGGCCCGGAAGCGGATGCGATTGTCCATCACCTTGGCGAGCGCGGCGTCCGCCTGATCGAGCTTGAACGTCTCCGTCCGCGGGCGCACGCCTGTCAGCGCGCTGAACGACATCGTCTCCTCGGAGTCGATCGAGCTTCCGCTCGGCCAGCCCGCTATGGTCCTTCCGCTGAGGAGCGCGAAGGCCGACACCGTCAGAGGCTCGAACGGCGCCGCGACCAGGAGCAGCTTTCCCCGCGGCTTGAGCCCGTCGATGGTGCTGGTGATGGCCTCGCTGTGCGGCGCCGTGGCGAGCACCAGGTCCGCTCCGCCCAGCTTCTTCAGCCCTTCGGCGGCCGAGATCTTCTCGGTGTCCAGGTACTCGTGCGCTCCGAGGTGCCGGGCCAGGTCCTCCTTGTCGGCGCCGCGGGAGATGGCGACCGTGCGGAACCCCATGTTGGCGGAGTACTGGAGCGCGAGATGGCCGAGGCCGCCGATTCCCTGCACGGCCACGGTATCCCCCGCCCGCGCACCGCTGTTGCGTAGCGAGTTGTAGGTGGTGACCCCGGCGCACAGCAGGGGAGCCGCCTCGAGCGCGGTCAGCTTGTCGGGAAGGCGCGCCACCGCCTCGACGGGCGAGACCATGTATTCCGCAAATCCGCCATCGTGGCTGATTCCAGTGATCTTCGCCTGCTCGCAATTGATGAACCATCCCTTCCGGCAGGCCGTGCATCGGAAGCAATGGCCGCCGTGCCAACCCACACCCACGCGCTCGCCCGTCTTCCACCCGGTCACTCCCGACCCGACGGCGTGAATGCGTCCGGCGATCTCGTGCCCGGGTACGCGCGGTAGCTGGAGGCCGGGGAAGGCGCCGGCCTTGATCATGGCGTCGCTGTGACATACGCCACACGCCTCCACCTTGATCCGCAGCTGTCCCGGTCCCGGCTCGGGGATGTCGCGGTCCACGAGCTCGAACGGAGCCCCCGCCTTCGAAACCTGGACGGCCTTCATGGTCGGCATCGGTCCTCCTCGCCATGACTTCCATCACCAAGGGATTCCGGCTGCAAGCGCGAGTCGTGCGCGCTATGCTTCGCCCTCCGATGGAGGTGGGGATCACGCTGCTCGAAGAGCTGAAGCGCCGGCGCGTCTTCCGGGCGCTGGTGAGCTACGGCATTGCCGCCTTCGCGGTGCTGCAGATCATCGAGCCCGTCATGCACGGCCTGCATTGGTCCGAGGCGGTGCTCTCCTACGTGGTGGCGGGTCTCGCCGGCGGCTTCCCGGTGGTCGTTGCGCTGGCCTGGATCTTCGACGTGAACTCCGGCCGCATCGAGCGGACCGCGCCCGGCTCACTTCGCGGGGCCCGCGCCGGGATGATCCTCGCCGCCATTGCTCTCCTCGCTGCCTCGCCGATGGTCGTCTGGTACTTCGTGCACCGGGCGCGCACGGCCGAATCGCCGGCCGCGACGTCGGGCGCGGCCCCGGGAGCTTCCATCGCCGTGCTCCCCCTCGTGAACCTCAGCTCCGACAAGGAGCAGGAGTACTTCTCCGACGGGCTTTCCGAGGAGCTGCTCAATCTCCTCGCCAAGGTGCCCAACCTCAGGGTCGCGGCGCGTACCTCGACCTTTGCCTTCAAGGGCAAGAACGAGGACGTGAGCACCATCGCCCAGAAGCTGCACGTCGCCACGGTGCTCGAAGGAAGCGTGCGCAAGGCGGGGGATCAGATCCGCATCACCACCCAGCTCGTGAACGCGAGCGATGGGTACCACCTCTGGTCGGAGACCTACGATCGGAAGGTCACCGACGTCTTCGCCGTCCAGGACGAGATCGCCGGCGCCGTCGTCTCGGCGTTGAAGCTCAAGCTCCTCCACTCGCCGACGTCGGAAGAGCGCCGCACGGTTCCCGAGGCATACACGCAGTACCTGCTCGGCACGCAGTACTTCCACCGCAACAACGTAGAAAGCTTCCGCAACGCGCTCGAGGCGTACGAGAAGGCGGTCGCGCTCGATCCCCGGTATGCACCGGCCTGGGCGGGAGTCGCCATGGCCTCGTTCTGGGTGGCCGACAACGGACCAACCGCGGCGGCGGTCGCGGCCGGCCAGGAGCGCGCGCTGGCGGCGGCGGAGAAAGCGATCGCTCTCGGTCCCGATCTGCCCGACGGGTACCTCGCGCGCGGGTTCGTACGGGTTCCCGTCCAGTGGGAATGGGAGGGCGCCCGCGCGGATCTGCAGAAGGCGCTCGCGCTCAAGCCCGACGATCCGGACGTCTTGCACACCTACGCGCAGATCATCTTGCGACCGATGGGCCGGCTCCCGGAGGCCATTGCCAGCCTGCGCAAGGCGGCCGATCTCGATCCGCTCAATGCACGGGTGTGGAGCAGCCTGGGCGCGTCGCTCTTCCTCGACGGCCAGTTCACCGCGGCTCGCGAGGCCCTCTACCGCTCACTCGAGGTGAGCCCCGAGCAATCGTTCACGCCCTTCTACCTGGGCACCACGTTCCTGCTCGACGGCCAGCCCGCCAAGGCGAAGGCAATCTACGCGCGCTCGACGAACGAGGTGTTCACTCTCGCCGGTGCCGCGCTCGCCGACTACGAGCTGAGCAATGCCGTCGAGTCGCAGCGAGCGCTCGACGATCTGGTAACGCGTTTCCCGCACTCGGGGGCGTACCAGATTGCCCAGGTATACGCGTGGCGTAGGGAGAACGATCGCGCCTTCCAGTGGCTAGAGCGCGCCCGCGTCCAGCGCGACGGCGGACTCGTCAACGTGAAGGTCGATCTGCTGCTGCGCAACCTGCGCGGCGATCCCCGTTTCGCCGCGATGCTCCGGCGCGTCAACCTTCCCGTCGATCCGTGAGCGCCCGTCTGAAGAAATAGGAAGGGTCGCTCGTTCGTAGCAGCGCCCAGTCCCGGGAGGTCCCTTGCCGCGCATCTTCGTCGCCGCGCTCTGCTGCGCTTCGGCCGCCAGCGCGTTCACCCGGCCGCCCGACTTCGCCGTTGCTCCCGCGCAGCGCACCGAGCTCGTCGAGGGCGTGTACCAACACCTGCAGCAGTACTACGTCTTTCCCGAGCGTCTCGGCACGGCCCTTCCGGCGCTGCGCCAGAAGTGGGATTCGGAGACGTTCCGCAAGCTCGACCACGCGCACGCCCTCGTCGACCGCATGAACGAGGATCTGAAGAACGTCTTCCACGACGGGCATCTCAGCGTGCGCCTCGCCGCAGCGCTCCCGCCCGGCTTTTTCGACGATCCGGATCATCCGGATCCGAAGATGGTCGCCGAGGAGGAAGAGTTCGAACGGCGTACCAATTTCGGGATCGGCAAGGTCGAGGTGCTACCCGACGGCATCGGCTACCTGGAAATCAAGGGATTTGCCGGGAGGTCCAGAGGCGAGCAGCAGGCCTATGCCAAGGCAATGACGGAGCTGAAGGACTCCCGGGCTCTCGTCATCGATCTTCGCGGGAATGGCGGGGGAGACGGGGACACGGTCGCGGACCTGGTCGGTTACCTCCTCGACAAGAAGACCTTGCTGCAATGGGACATCCAACGCGGCGGCAAGGAGCTCGAGCACTTCAGCGCCGAGAAGGTGGATGGCCCGCGCTACGGCGAGAAGCGGCCGGTCTACGTGCTCACGTCCAACCGGACCTTCTCCGCCGCCGAGGAGTGCGCCTACGATCTGCAGACGCAGAAGCGCGCCGTCATCGTCGGCGAGCACACCGGCGGCGGCGCGAACCACAACCGCTTCTTCCGCATCGCCAAGGACTTCGCCGTCTCCATTCCCTACATGACGACGAAGAACGCGGTCACGGGAAAGAACTGGGAAGGGACTGGCGTGCAGCCGGACGTCGCGGCGCTGCAGATCAATGCGTTGGATGCCGCGCGGCGGCTCGCGGCGGAAAAGCTCGCCGCCAGCAAATGATCACTTCCTCTTGGGGACGTACAGATCGGTAATCGTCCCCTCGTACGCCTCGGCCGAGAAGGCCACCGTCTCCGAAAGCGTCGGATGCGGGTGGATGGTCTTGCCGATGTCGACGGCATCCGCGCCCATCTCGATGGCGAGTGCGACCTCCGCGATGAGGTCGCCCGCGTTGGTGCCGACGATCCCGCCGCCGATGATCCGGTGCGTCTCCTCGTCGAAGAGGAGCTTGGTCATGCCTTCGTCGCGGCCGAGGGAAAGCGAGCGGCCCGAGGCAGCCCAGGGGAAGGTTCCCTTGCCGTACTTGGTGCCCTTCGCCTTGGCTTCCTCCTCGGTGACTCCGACCCAGGCCACCTCGGGATCGGTGTACGCGACCGAGGGAATCACTCGCGCGTCGAAGTAGGACTTCATCCCGCTCGCGGCCTCCGCCGCCACGTGCCCTTCGTGCACGGCCTTGTGCGCGAGCATCGGCTGTCCGACCACGTCGCCGATGGCGAAGATGTGCGAGACGTTGGTGCGGAGCTGGTTGTCGGCCGGGATGAAACCTTGCTCGGTGACGGTTACGCCCGCCTTCTCCGCGGCCACCATCTTTCCGTTGGGTGCGCGGCCCACGGCGACGAGGACGCGATCGTAGGTCTGCGGCTCGGCCGGCGCGTTCTTGCCTTCGAACCAGACGTGCACGCCGTCCTTGGCCGCCTCGGCGCGCACGACTTTCGTTTGCAGGAGGATCTTCTCGTACCGCTTCCCGACGCGCCGCGCGAGCGGGCGGACGAGATCCGGATCGGCGCCGGTCATGAGCTGCGGCAAGAGCTCGACCACGGTGATCCGCGTCCCGAGCGATGCGTACACCTGCGCCATCTCCATCCCGATGATCCCGCCGCCGATGACCAGCATCTTTGCGGGCACGCCTTGCAACTCGAGCGCACCGGTGGAGTCGATGATGCGCGGATCGGGTGGAAGGAACGGCAGCTTCACCGCGCGTGAACCCACCGCGATGATGCAATGATCGAAGCGGACCACCTGCTTCTTGTCACCGGCGGTCACCTCGACGTGGTGCGGATCGAGGAACTGCGCGACGCCATTGACCACCGTGACCTTGCGCTGCTTGGCGAGTTGCACGAGGCCAGAGGTGAGCTTCTTGACGACGGTCTCCTTCCAGCCGCGCAGCTTGTCGGTGTCGAGACCGGGCTTGCCGTACGTCACGCCGAAGTGACCGACCTCCTCGACCTCGTCCATGACGCGGGCGACGTGGAGGAGCGCCTTGGAAGGGATGCAGCCGACGTTGAGGCAGACGCCGCCGAGCGACTGATACCGCTCGACGAGCACGGTCTTCATGCCGAGGTCCGCCGCGCGGAACGCGGCGCTGTAACCGCCGGGACCGGACCCGATCACGAGCATCGCGCCCTCGACGTCCGCCTGGCCGCGGTACGCCGGGCCGGCGGCCGGAGCGGGCGCTGCCGGGCGCGGGGCAGCCGCGGGCGCCGGTCTGGCAACCTCTCGCGCGGGAGCCTCGGGCTTCTTCTCCGGAGCCTCCGTCTTCTTCGCCGGAGCGCCGGCTTCCGCGGTCTCCAGCACCAGGATGGAGGTTCCCTTGCTCACGCGGTCGCCGACCTTGACCTTGACTTCCTTCACCTTCCCGCTCGCCGGCGAGGGAACGTCCATGGTGGCCTTGTCGGACTCCAGCGAGACGAGAGGGTCCTCCTTCTTCACCTCGTCGCCCGGCTTGACGAACACCTGGATGACGGGGACGTCCTTGAAATCGCCGATATCGGGGACCTGTACTTCCTGCATCGCCATTCTGCCCCTCTACAGCATCGCTCGCCGCATGTCGGCGAGCAGGGTCGTCAGGAAGGCGGTGAACCGCGCAGCTGCGGCGCCGTCGATCACGCGGTGGTCGTAGGACAGGGAGAGCGGCACCACGAGCCGGGGCGCGAACTGCTTTCCGTCCCAGACGGGCTTCTGCAGGCTCTTCGAGACTCCGAGGATGGCCACCTCCGGAGCGTTGATGATGGGCGTGAAGGCGGTCCCGCCGATGCCTCCCAGGCTGGAGATGGACATCGAACCGCCCTGCATGTCGGCCGGCGAGAGCTTTCCTTCGCGGGCCTTGCCGGCGAGCGACGCTGTCTCCTGCGCGATCTCCAGGACGCCTTTCCTGTCGGCATCGCGGATCACCGGCACGACGAGCCCGTTGGGTGTGTCGGCGGCGAAGCCGATGTGGAAGTACTTCTTGAGGACCAGGTTGTCGCCCTCGAGGGACGCGTTGAACTCGGGGTATTTCTTCAAGGCCGCAACGCACGCCTTGATGAGGAAGGCGAGCAGCGTCACCTTGATCCCCGCCTTCTCGTTCTCCTTGTTGAGCTGGACGCGCAGCGCCTCGAGATCGGTGATGTCCGCCTCGTCGAACTGCGTGACGTGCGGAATCATCACCCAGTTGCGAGCGAGATTCGCGCCCGCGATCTTCTTGATGCGCGAGAGCGGCTTGGTCTCCACCTGCCCGAACTTGGCGAAATCGACCCGCGGCCAGGGCAGGAGGTTCAGCCCTCCACCCGTGGCCGGCGCCGCCGGCGTCCCGGTCGAGAGCGCCTGCTTCACGAACCCCTGGACGTCCTCCTGGAGGATCCGCTCTTTGGGCCCCGAGCCCTTGACCACGGAAAGATCGACGCCCAGCTCCCGCGCGAACTTCCGCACCGAGGGCGAGGCGTGGGCCTTCTTGAAGGCTTCGGTCTCGATCGGTTGCGCCGCGGGCTGGGCGGCCGCGTCCGTTTTGGAAGCGGGCTGCGTCTCGCGTGGGCGGTCTTCTGGCGGGGGCCGCTTCTCTTCGGGAGCGGGAGCGGGAGCGGGAGCGCGGGCCGGAGCCGAGGCCGGGGCTTGTGCGCGCTCGCCGCCACGAGCTTCCGCGGCGGGCGGTTTCGCGGCGGGCGCGGCGCTCTGCGCGGAAGCCGCGGACTGCCCGTTGCCGCCCGACGGCGCCGCCTTGGCGTCCCCCGCGGCGTCGAGCACCAGGATCACTTTCCCTTGGCTCACCCGGTCGCCGACCTTCACCTTGAGGTCCTTCACCGTCCCGGCGGAGGGCGAAGGCACGTCCATCGTCGCCTTGTCGGACTCGAGAGCGATGAGCGGATCCTCCGCCTTCACCGCGTCGCCCGGTTTGACGAACACCTCGATGATCGGGACGTCCTTGAAGTCGCCGATGTCGGGGACCTTGATCTCGACCGTGCTCATCGCGCTCTCCGGGCCTCAGACGGTCCAGGGCGCCGGACGATTCGCGTCGACGCCATACTTTTCGATCGCTTCGGCGACTTTCTTTGCAGGGATCGCCCCGTCGTCCGCAAGCGCCTTCAGCGCCGCGACGGCGACGTGGAACCGATCCACCTCGAAGAAGCTGCGCAGCTTCTCGCGGGTATCGGAGCGGCCGAATCCGTCGGTGCCGAGGACCACGTACCGCCGCGGGACATAGCCGCGGATCTGGTCGGCGAACGACCGTACGTAGTCGGTCGCGGCGACGACCGGCCCTTCCATCTCCCCGAGCAGCCGCTCGACGTACGCACGCTTCGGCGTCTCCTCCGGATGGAGCAGGTTCCAGCGGGTGGTCGCGCGCGCCTCGCGGCCAAGCTCGTTGAAGCTCGGGCAGGCCCAGAGATCGGACTCGACGCCGAAGTCGTTCCGGAGCAGATCCGCCGCCGCGATCACCTCGCGGAAGATGGCTCCGCAACCGAGAAGCTGCACGCGGGGCGCCTTCTTGTTGCCGCCCTCGCCGCGGCGGAACAGGTACATCCCGCGCACGATTCCGTCGGGCGCGTGCTTGGGCATCGCAGGCTGCGGGTAATTCTCGTTGAGGACCGTCAGGTAGTAATAGACGTCCTGCTGCTCGGCGTACATGCGGCGCAGCCCGTCCTGGACGATGACCGCCACTTCGTAACCGAAGGTCGGGTCGTAGGAGATGCAGTTCGGGACCGTGCCCGAGAGGATGTGCGAATGCCCGTCCTCGTGCTGCAGGCCCTCGCCGTTGAGGGTGGTCCGGCCCGAGGTCCCGCCGACGAGGAATCCCCGGGAGCGCATGTCGCCCGCCGCCCAGCAGAAGTCGCCGATGCGCTGGAACCCGAACATCGAGTAGAAGACGAAGAAGGGGATCATCTGCACGCCGTGCGTGGAGTAGGCGGTCGCGGCGGCGATGAAGTCGCACATCGACCCTGCCTCGGAGATGCCCTCCTCGAGGAACTGCCCCTTCTTGTCCTCCTTGTAGAACATGAGCTGCTCGGCATCCTGCGGCGTGTACCGCTGGCCGGTGTGGCTCCAGATCCCGAGCTGCCGGAACATCCCCTCCATGCCGAAGGTCCGCGCCTCGTCCGGCACGATGGGCACGACGTACTTCCCGATGTTCTTGTCGCGGGCGAGCATCTGCAGGATCTGCACGAGCACCACGGTGGTGGAAGGCTCGCGATCCTCGGTGCTCTGGAAGAAGCGCTCGAAGGCCGACAGCTCGGGAACGACGAGAGGCTGCGCCTCGGTGCGGCGCGAGGGCAGGTAGCCGCCGAGGGCCTGCCTCCGTCCGCGCATGTACTCGAGCTCGGGCGAGCCCTTCTCGAACTCGAGATACGGGATCTCTTCCAGCGTGTCTTCGGGAACAGGGAGGTTGAACCGATCGCGGATCTTCTTGATGGTGGTGGACGAGAGCTTCTTGATCTGGTGGGCGGTGTTCATGCCCTCGCCTTCGTCGCCCATCTGGTAGCCCTTGATGGTCTTGGCGAGGATCACCGTCGGCTGCCCCGTGTGGTTCACGGCGGCGTGGTAGGCGGCGTACACCTTGAACGGGTCGTGGCCCCCGCGATTGAGGTTCCAGATGTCCTCGTCGGAGTAGTCCTTCACCAGCTCCTTCAGCTCGGGCGTGTTGAAGAAGTGCTCGCGCACGTAGGCGCCGTCGCGGCTCTTGTAGACCTGGTACTCGCCGTCGACGGCCTCCATCATCCGCTTGCGCAGGATGCCGTTCTTGTCGCGGGCGAGGAGCGGATCCCAGTGCCGGCCCCAGATCACCTTGATCACGTTCCAGCCGGCGCCGCGGAAGGCGCCTTCCAGCTCCTGGATGATCTTCCCGTTGCCGCGCACCGGACCGTCGAGGCGCTGCAGGTTGCAGTTGACGACGAAGATGAGGTTGTCGAGCTGCTCGCGGCCGGCGAGGCTGATGCCGCCCATCGATTCGGGCTCGTCCATCTCGCCGTCGCCGCAGAACACCCAGACCTTGCGGCCTGCGGTGTCCACCAGCTCGCGGTCCTGCAGGTAGCGCATGAAGCGCGCCTGGTAGATGGCCATGAGCGGTCCGAGGCCCATCGACACCGTCGGAAACTGCCAGAACTTCGGCATCAGCCAGGGATGCGGATACGAGGCGATCCCCTTGCCATCGACTTCCTGGCGGAAGTTGTCCAGCTGCTCCTTGGTCAGGCGTCCGAGCAGGAAGGCGCGCGCGTAGATGCCCGGGGACGAATGACCCTGGACGAAGACCAGGTCCCCGCCGTGCTGCTCGGAGGTCCCGCGCCAGAAGTGGTTGTAGCCGACGTCGTAGAGCGTCGCGGCGGAAGCGAAGCTGGAGAGGTGGCCGCCGACGTTGGTGTGCTTGTTGGCGCGCACCACCATCGCCATCGCGTTCCACCGCGTATAGGAGTGGATGCGCTGCTCGATGTTCAGGTCGCCGGGGAACTTGACCTGCTTCTCGAGCGGGATGGTGTTGATGTAGTCGGTCGTGGCGGAGAAGGGCAGGAGCGTTCCGGCGCGGCGCGCCTCGTCGATCAGTTTCTGGATGAGGTAGTGGGCGCGCTCGGTCCCTTCCTTCTCGAGCACGGCGTCCAAAGCATCGAGCCATTCGCGAGTTTCCTGGGGGTCGCGATCCTGTTGTTCAGTGGATGGCATGGAGACGAACCTCCTGGGGTCCCGGTTCTACTCGATCCGCGGACGTTCGGGTCGGATTGTGGCAGCCGGGCCCCGCGGGGCTTTTCACTGCCAGTGAAATACGGTAGGAAGCAGTCCCGAATGGCATCGGGGATGCGGTGGTCCGTCCGCTTCGAGTGCACCTTGCCTGCCGCCCTGCTTCGTCTCCGCAACCAGATCGCAGAGCGCTTGATCGAGGTCGCCCAGGCGCTGGCCGATCTCATCCACCCGCAGAGCCCGTTCTGGACCCACGAGCAGGGTCTCGAGATGCACTTCGAGGGCTACCGGATTGGCTATCGCGTCGATCTCCCGCAGGCGCGCATCGCGGTCACCGATGTCCGGCGGAAACCACCGTAGGCTGCGGCCGCTCCGGGCGGCGCGTGCTCCGCTTTCGCGGTGGTTCGTCCTTGGCCTCTTGCGCCTACGTCGAGGTGGCTGGCGCGGTCGATAGCGGCTCCACTGGCGACCGCGAGGCCATTCGTGATCGCCGGTCCCCAGCGCGAGCATGCGCGTCGAGCCACTCCGCCGGGTCTCGCTCTGGCGCGGCGATGGTTGCCGCCGGTAGCCGGAAGAACACAGTTCCCGACGATCCCGCGCCGTGTGAAGCGCGTGGGTCGGTCCGGTGGCGTGCGTTTGCCCCGTCCCCCGCGCCGTTGCGCAGCGCGGGATCGTCGAAGATCACGGCAGCTCGAACACGCGCGCCGAGCCGCCCGGGATTTCGGCTACCGCTCGGTAGCTATTGCGACGGAAACGCCTCCCACCAGTGGAAGAAGGTCGGTTCGTTGGGCGTGCCTAGCGATGCGAGGTATGCCTCGATGTCGTCGAGCTCCTGGTCGGTCACGCGTCCCCTGAAATTGGGCATCCCCGTCGGGGTACCCTCGTGGACGACGTCGACGTCGACCTCGCGGCCGCGCAAATTGGGGCACATGCCGCCTTGGGCGATCTGTCCGTGGCAGCTGTAGCAATTCTCCCGGAGGAAGACCTTGCGTCCGTTGATCTGGGCCGGGGTCGACGCCGCAGGGCTCCTCGCAGAATCGACGTGCATCTGCCCGCCGGCCGGGTCGCCAGGCGGCTGTGCGCTGCACCCAGCCAGGAGCGCGGTCGCCAGCCCAGCAACCGCTCCGGAAAAGCTAGACACTGTTCGCATATCCGTTCTCCTCGTGTTTCGGTTTCCCAAACGTTCGTTCGCCCAGCTACCGCTCGGCCGCGCTCTGTGGCGGCTCGACGAGCGGCACTCCGTACTTCTCCAGGATCCGGCGGATGTCGCCTCGCTTGCGATCCAGGATCGCTTCCAGCTCCCGCTTGAAGGGCTCCTCGCCCCGCCTCACGCCCATCGCGATGTCGAAGACGAAAACGAAGGGCGGATCGACGGAGGGCGAGACGGGGACCACCTCGAGCTTGCGGTGCTGCCGCTGCGCGAAGTAGCCGCCGAAGGGGCCCCAGACGATCCCCACGTCGATGTCGCCGGCGGCGACCGATTCCACGATCCTCTGCGGAGGCGTTCCCGAGGGCCCCGCGTCCGCCTGCGCGAATCCGACGACGTTCCCGAACATTCCGCGGCGCTCGAGCGCGTGGGCAGGCGGCGTGTTGCCGCCGGCGTGCGAGAAGGCATGGAGGCCTATGCGCAGCTCTCGCAGCGCCGGGTCGTCGAAGGACCGCAGATGGATGTCCTTGTCTGCCGGGTAGACGAATACGTACGTCGATCGATAATACGGCTTCGTCGCGAGCACCTCGTCGTAACCCGCCGGAACACCCATGACGAGGTCGCATTCCTTCGCCTTCAAGGTGCGACGGATGAAGCCGCGCCTCTGGGGTTTGAAGGTGTACCGGAGCGTCGCGTGCATCTCGCGGGCGAGCAGCTTCGCGATCCGGTCCTCGAATCCTTCCTGCTTCTGGTTGGAGAAGGGAAGGTTGTCGGGGTCCGCGCAAACGCGAAGCTCGCGCTTCGCCGCCGCCGCTCCCGCGAACAGAAGAACGGCGACCGCGGCTGCCCGCTGCCAGTTGCCGACTCGAGCCATGGAACGCCTCTCAGGGCAGCTTGAACACATGCACGATGGCGGCGGTGTGCGTCACGGCCACGGGAGGCGCGCCGCCCGCTCCCGAGTAGATGGCGACGCGCTGGCGCCCGTCGGGGCCGAGGAAGGTCATCGGTTGCCCGATGATTCCCGCATCGAGCGTCGTCTGGAACAGCACCCGGCCCGTGCGGGCGTCGACGGCCTTGAAGAACCTGTCCAGCGTCCCGTAGAACACCACGTCACCGGCGGTGGCCAGGGCTCCGCTCCAGACCGGTAACGCCTCCAGGATTTCCCACGCCTTCGTTCCGGTAGCCGCGTTCCAGGCCATGAACGTGCCGCCGAAGCCTCCCGGCCCCTGATTGAACGCGAGGGCCACGCCCATGAACGGCGCTCCCTCGAAGAGGTTCACCTTCAGCGCATGGTAGTCCTGGCAGAAGTTGTTGGTAGGGACGTAGAACAGGTTCGTCCGGGGCGAGAACGCGGCGGGCTGGAAATCCTTCCCTCCCGATGCCGCGGGGCAGATGTCCTTGACGTTCACACCCTCGTGCGTCTGCTTGGCGGGGTTCTTGATGGGCGCTCCCGTCGCCAGGTCCACGCCGCTCGCCCAGTTGAGGAAGATATAGGCCTTCGCCACCAGCACCTGGCCCGTGGTGCGATCCATCGTGTACGCGAATCCGTTCCGATCGAAGTGCACGTTCACCTGGCGAGTGACGCCGCCGATGGGCAGGTCGGCGACGATGTTCTCGTTGACGCCGTCGTAGTCCCAGCTGTCGTGGGGCGTGAATTGATAGGCCCAGATGGCGTCGCCCGTGTCGGGATTGCGCGCCAGCACGGTGCTCGACCACTTGTTGTCGCCGGGTCGCAGATCGGGGTTCCACACCCCCGGGTTGGCAGTGCCGTGATAGAGGAGGTTGCTCACCGGATCGTAGGTGATCCAGGCCCACACCGTGCTGCCGCCGTGGAGCCAGAGGTCACCGCCCCAGGTCGTCGACCCCAGGTTCGTACCCCGATCCTTCGCGTAGAACGGATGGAAGCGCGGACCGATCCGGACGTCCGCATCCGGGCCGGTGCTGAAGGCCTTCCATACCGGGGCGCCGGTATCGACGTTGAGCGCCTGGATGAAGCCTCGGACGCCCATCTCGCCCCCGCTGTTGCCGATGAAGACGTTGTTGCGGACGACGAGCGGAGCCATGGTCGTCGTCTGACCGGTCCGGGGGTCGCCAACCTTGGTGCGCCAGACCCCGTTTCCGGTGACGGCGTCGACGGCGACGACCGTGTTGTCCATCACGTTGTAGATGATCTTGCCGTTTGCGAAGACCGCTCCGCGGTTGACCCTGTCGCAGCAGGGCTTGTCCGTCGCGAACCGATCGGCGCGCGGATCGAACGTCCACTTCAACGCGCCCCCGCGGGCGAGATCGAGCGCGAAGAGGCGGTTGGGGAACGGGCTCACCACGTACATGGTGGAGCCCACGACCAGGGGCGCCCCTTCAAAGCCGTCCACGACGCGGGTGTTGAATTGGAACTCCTCCCGGAGCTGGGCGACGTTGCCGCTGTTGATCTGGTTCAGCGAGCTGAAGCGAGTGCCCTGGACGGTGCCCGCCGGCGTGGTCCATTCGGCGCCGGCGGCAGCCTGCGCCAGAGCGGCGCCGGCGGGAAATAGCACCGCCCAGAGCAAGAGAGCGGTCGACCCCACCCGATGACTCTTCATATCGGTCCTCCTTTGCAACGATCGCGGATTGCAAACTAGCAACTGGGCCTCCGCAACCGATCTGTCAATACCGCGCGCATGGAATGCAAAATTGCACTATCGAAATTGGTTAACTAAAGTCTCCTTTTCCGTGGGTAGGATATGTCAGCACATACAAAACTGTCGTTGTGCGAATCGCCGACTCTCGTTCCCATCTCGGTATACGATTGCAAATCACCAACACCGCACGGGTCATCGCGATGTCCGCAGGAGCGCGGACTCCGGCGGCGCGGATCGACCACGGGCTGTCCGCTCTCTCGCGGACGCTGGACTACTCCGGCGGCGCAGATCGACCGTGCGCTGTCCGCTCTCTCGCGGACGGAGGACTACCGGGATTCGCGCGCGGCCAGCTCGTGCGGCCAGAGCAGCGCGTAGAGCGCTTCGTGCGCCGGAACCGGCACCCGCCCCGCCGCCGCCCGCAGGACGGCGCCCACCAGGTCGTCGAGCTCGGAACGCCTTCCGGCGAGCAGATCGCGGTGCATGGAGGTGGTGCCCTCCGGCGGGAGCGCGTCGACGCGCGCCATCGCCGACGCGACCGCGGCGTCGGCGATCGAAGCGCCGCTCGCGTGTGCGACGGCCTGCACTTCCCGCATGGCGCGATCGAGCAGCGCTCGCGTCTCGCCGATCGACCGCAAGCGCCCGGCGGCGACCCGCGCCGCGGCCCCGACCGCGCCGAGCGGGCCGACGAAGAGCAGCTTCTCCCAGAGCGCAGTCCGTATTTCCGCGGACACCGAGCACCCGGCGCCGGCGGCCCGGAGCGCCGCGCACAGCTCCTCGAGTTTCTCCCGGCCATGGCCGAACAGCTCTCCCATGGTCACGCGGGGAGGGATTCCGGCCCTGCGAATCACGCCGGGAGCTTCGATCCAGGCGAAGACGTGGCAGAGCCCTCCGCACACGCGCTCCTTCCCGAGCGACGCGGCGAGGACATCGGCTGCCTCGACGCCGTTCAAGAGCGGCACTGCCACGCCGGACGGCTCGAGCAGGGCGCCGAGGCCAGGCAGCGCCGCCGGCAGCTGCCACGTCTTGACGGCGACGATGAGAGCCTGCGCGGGCGGCAGATCGGCAGGAGAGTCCGAGGCGTCGACGCGGGCGGTGACGGCGCCCTCAGGCGTCTCGACGCGGATCCCGTTCTCGCGGATCGAGCGGAGATGCTCCCCGCGGGCAAGGAGCGAGACCTGCGTTCCAGCCCTGGCGAGGAGTCCCGCGAGGAGACCGCCCACTCCTCCAGCACCAGCAATCGCAACGCGCACGACCGACCCCTTAGCAGGTTGGCGAGTGCGGCGCAGCGCGGTGCTTCCTCGTGCGGCTCGCGATGCTCACCTTGGCGCGCAGGAGGTAGTCCATGGACGCGATCGCTCTCTTGAAGAAAGACCACATGACCGTGAAGCGGCTCTTCGACCGCTTCGAGAAGGCCCGCAGCGGCAAGAAGGAGATCGCCGACCGCATCGTGAAGGAGCTGGCGGTGCACGCCGCGATCGAGGAGCAGCTCTTCTATCCAGCCGCCCGCCTCAAGGCGAAGCGGAACGAGATGGAAGAAGCGGACGATCAGGTCCTCGAGGCCCTCGAGGAGCACCACGTGGCGAAGTGGCTGCTCTCCGAGATCGACAAGCTGGACGAGGACGACGAGCGGTTCGAGGCCAAGGTCTCCGTGCTCATCGAGTCGGTCAAGCACCACGTCAAGGAGGAGGAGGGAGCGCTCTTCCGCTACTGCCGCCGGTTGTTCACACGCGACGAACTGGTGACGCTCGGCCGGATGATGGCCAAGGCGAAGAAGATGGCCCCCACCCGGCCGCATCCGCGTGCGCCCGACCAGCCGCCCGGCAACCTGGTCGCCGGCGCGGCCGCGGCCATGTTCGACAAGGGCCTCGACTTCATGCGCGACGCCGGCAAGCAGGCGATGTCCAAGGTCAACGGCCGCATGCGCCGCGTGGCGCGGCAAGCCCACCTCAACGATCCGCCGGGGTAGAACTTCGACTGCCCCCGCAACTCTCCGTCGACACCGGCGAGGATCTGCCGCATTTGCGCCGCCGACGTCCCGTAGGTGAGGCCGAGGACGGTGTAGAAGCGGAACCGATCCCGCGCGGCGTAGTTCTCCGTCCGGGTCTCGGCGAGCCGTCCGTTGGGAAAGCAGACCATCGTCCGCTCGGAAGTGCGGACGCGGGTGGAGCGAAGACCGATCGATTCCACCCATCCCTTGACCCCGTCGATCTGCACGAAGTCGCCTTCGCGGATGGGCTGGTCGAAGCCGATGGCGAAGGCGCCGAAGAGGTTTTCCACCGTCTTCTGCGCGGCGAGCGCGAGGGCGAGGCCTCCGATGCCCAGGCCCGCGATCAGGCTCGCGACCGGAAAGCCGAGCGCGGAGACGACCGCGATGATGGTCATCGCCGCCACGATCGCCTTCGCCACTCGCGAGCCGAGGGCGAGGAGCTGCCGGGAGGAGGGGTTCGCCGAGGCCCATCTGGATCGGTGGACGGCTTGTTTGCCGACGTCGACGAAACGGAAGAGCGCCCAGAAGAAAGCGAGGAAGAGGCCGCCGTTGATGGCGCGGATGGTGAAGAGCTCGGGCCGCGGCGGCAGCTCGATCAGGACGAGGAGCGCGTGCAGGGCCGCGAAGAACCAGGCGAGCACGATGGGGCCGGAAAGCCCTTCCACCATCTCGTCGTCGAAGGACGTCTCCGTGCGAGCGGCGAAGCGGGTGAGGACGGCGTGGGTCGCGCCTCCCAACAGGCGGGAGGCGATCCAGGCGGCGGCCGCGGTGGCGGGCAGGGCGAGCCACTGCCACAATGCGAGCTGGTAGGGCCCGGCGCGAAGGAGCGGAGCGGGGACCCAGGAGGGCGGATCGAAGGCGAGCATGCGGCGACTCCGAGGGTAAAGAGGCCGCGTAGGGTACTCTGGGATCGTCCGGCCGGGCACACGCCACGGCTCACCTCGGAGGGTTGCATGACGAAGGGCCATCGCCGACGCCTCTCGCTCCCACTGCTGGCCATCGCGGTCGCCGCGGCGGGCTGCGGATCGTCGCGGAAGGACCTGGGCGAAATCCAGGTGAAAACGCTCACTCCCCAGACGACCAGCCAGCAATTCGACTACGTGAACTTCCACGTCGAGGACGGCAGGATGTTCGTCAGCTCGCCGCACACGCCAGTGGACTTCGACCTGGTCGCCATGGACGACGGCTGCCTGCGGGGAAGCTCGGGGACGCAGCAACTCTACTTCTGCCCCGTCTCGCAAAGGCCCGATCCCGACGGCACCACCCACTGGCGCAGCGTGGGCCGCGACCTCGATGCGTTCTCGACCCGGTTCCGCGAGGGAGGACGGATCCTCGAGATCGAAGCGACCAGCTTTCGCGCCGAGCTCGAGCTCGGGAAGACGCGGATCGACACCGAGATTCGCAGGCACCCCGGCCTGATCGGCGCCGCGTTCGCGCGAGGCCTCTTCCCAGCGTCGAAGGACGAGGAAGGCAGCGATTCCCTCCACCACGAGTGGAAGTACGTGCTGGCGCAGTGATCACGGCGCGTTCTGCAGCGCCGTCTCCTCCGGCTCGGTGACGTCGGGCGCCCGGGGCGGGCCGCCCGGCCGATAGTCGCGCTGGTAGATGCGCACGATGGCGAGGAAGACCGCCACCGCGATGGGACCCATCACCACTCCCAGGATGCCGAACGCCTCCACCCCTCCGAAGATGGCGATGAACACGAGCAGATCGTTCATGCGGATGCGGGTCCCGACCAGCTTGGGCCGCAGGATGTAGTCGGCGACGAAGACGACGACTACCGCACCCCAGGCGAAGAGGCCGATTCCTGCCGCCAGATGGTGGGTCGCCATGAGGAAGATGGCGATCGGCACCCAGACGAGAGCGGTTCCGATGCCGGGAAGGATCGACGCGATGCCGGTGAGCGAGGCCCAGACGAGCGGGCTTTCCACGCGGAAGATCGAGTAGCCGACGAAAGCAGTGACGCCCTGGTAGAGGGCGGTGATGCCGGTGCCGACCAGCATCGCGCGGGTCACGTCGCGCACGTTCTGGACGAGCTCCCACATCTGGCCGTCGGGCAGCGGAACCACCTCGACGAACCATTTGGTTCCTTCCTTTCCCTCGACGAGCAAGTAGTAGCTCGTCAGGGCCGTGAAGATGAAGATGAAGATGAGGCTGAAGGTCGCGGCGAGCAGGGTTGTCGCCGTCTTGCCCATCGCGCCCGCGACGTCGGCGGTCAATTCGCCAATGCGCTTCTGGACGGTGGCCGGATCGAGTCCGAATCGGGAGAGCAGCTGGCTCAGGTCGTCGCCGAGCAGGCCGGTCGCCCCTTTCTGCTGGTAGCGATCCGCCGCCTCGCGCAGGAAGTCGACGAGACGGCTTCCGACCACCACCACGAGGAAGAAGAGGATTCCGATTCCTATCGCCAGCACCAGCGCGGTGAGCAGCGCCGCGGCGATTCCCGGCTGCCTCCCGAGCCGCCCTTTCAGCATCCGTTCTTGTAGCGGGAAAACGGCCACGGCGATGGTCAACCCGAGGAAGACCGGAATCCAGATCGGTTCCAGCGTCCGCCAGAAGAGGTAGGCGCCCAACGCGAACATGACGAGGAAGGTGCTGTTCTGGAGTGAATCACGCTGGAGTTTGGACACGGTTGCGACAGTACCTTGGCAATCGAGTTCTCCGCCGGTTTTCGCCGCATCGGTCAGTTGACCGCTCAACCCGCGAAGACCGTTCGTGGTTGGCTCGCCTCCAGCTTCCGCGAATGCGAAGCGAGGAGGGTGAGATGATGAATGCGGCGTATCCAAAGGCCCCTTTCGACCGTCGTCTGCTTGCCACGCTGGTCGATGCGGCCATCGCCTGCGGCCCGCTGGGCGTCGCCGGCGCGCTGACGGCGGCGGCGGGCTGGGCCGGGTCCGCGGGCATGGCGATCCTGGTCGGCGTCGTTGCCGGAGCGCCGGCGTTCCTCTGGGCGGCGTACTACGGATTCGTCAAGGACGGCCAGGAGCGCGGACAGAGCATCGGCAAGAGAAGGCTCGGGCTCATGGTCGTCCATCTGGAGACGAACGCTCCTTGCAACCGGGCGCAGTCGGCCCTGCGCCAGCTGGTGATGGCCGGGACCAATGTCATTCCGTACATCGGCTGGCTGGTCGAGCCCGTCGCGGCGATGGCGGCGGACGGCGGGCGCCGTCTGGGCGATCACGCTGCCGGTACGCAGGTCATTGCCGTCGAGAGTTATCGGGCTCGATAGAAGATAGAAGCTTTGCGAGCGGCTCCCGGCCGCGCTATGCCCCGCGGCCGGGAGATTCCATGCTCGCACTCGCACTGCTCTTCGCCGCAGCCGACGTTCCCCGCATACCGTTCGAGAAGTATCAACTGGCGAACGGCCTCACCGTCATCCTCTCCGAGGACCACCGCGCTCCGGTCGTCGGGGTGGACGTCTGGTACCACGTCGGCGCGGCCAACGAGGGGGCCGGAAAGAGCGGTTTCGCGCACCTCTTCGAGCACCTCATGTTCCAGGGGACGAAGCACGTCACCGGCGATGAGCGCGCCTTCTTCAACCATCTCGAGCGCAACGGCGCGACCAACCTCAACGCCACGACCGAGTTCGATCGCACCAACTATTTCGAGACCATGCCCTCCGATCGGCTGGAGATCGCGCTCTGGCTGGAGAGCGATCGGATGGGCTTCCTCCTCGACGCGGTGGACCAGAAGAAGCTCGACACCCAGCGCGAGGTGGTGCGCAACGAGCGCCGGCAGAGCATCGAGAATGCGCCGTATCAAAAGGCCGAGGTGCGGCTGGTCGAGCTGCTCTTCCCCTCGCCGCACCCGTACTTCGGGGCAGTGATCGGATCGCACGCCGATCTGCAAGCGGCACGGCTCGACGACGTGCGCGCCTTCTTCCGCACGTACTACGCGCCGAACAACGCCAGCCTGGCCCTGGTCGGGGACTTCGACCCCGCCAAGGTGAAGCCCATCGTCGAGAAGTGGTTCGGCCCCATTCCGCGGGGGCCGGAGCCGCCCGCGCTGCAGCAGGCTGCCGCCCTCCGCGCGGCGCCGCGCAGGGAGAAGCTGGGTGATCAGGTGCAGCTTTCCAAGGTGATCTTCGGCTGGGTGGGACCCAGGCCGACCGAGGGCGACGCGCTGCAGATTGCCATGCGCATCCTGGGCGCCGGCAAGTCGAGCCGGCTCTACCAGGCGCTGGTGCACGAGCAGCGCGTGGCGCAGGACGTGAGCGCCACCAGCACCCCGGCCCAGCTCGGAGGCGAGATCGAGATCGAGGCCACCGTGCAGGTGGGGCATTCCCCCGAGGAAGTGGAGAAGTCGCTCGCTGCGCAGATCGCCAAGCTGCGCGACGCTCTCCCCTCGGAGGAAGAGCTCCTGCGCGCCCGGCGCAACCTCGTCGCCTCGCTCTTCTCCTCGCTCGAGAACGTGGGAGGTGGCGGCAAGGCGGACCTGCTCAACTACTTCGAGATGTGGAGGCGCGACCCGGGGTTCTTGAGCGAGCAGATCGCCCGCGCGCAGGCGGTGACCGCGGCGGACGTGCAAAAAGCCGCAGAGCAATGGCTGGCGGACGACGCGCGGGTGACCTTGCACGTCGTTCCCGAGCAAGGAGCGACGCGATGAGCCGCCTGCTCCTCGTCATGGCGCTCCTCGCTGGGTGCGCGAGCAAGCCTCCCGCGCCGGAGCGCACCGCTCCCGCCGCGTCCGATGCCGGCGTGTCCGATGGCGGCCTTGCCAGGACGGAAGCGCCGCCCGCCGGGGCCGAGCCGCAAGGAACTCCGGACGCGCCCTTCCGCGCGCAGCCGCCCGCGCCCTCCGCGGCCATTTCCTTCCACGCGCCGGTCCCGCGCATCGCCAAGCTCTCGAACGGCCTTCCGGTCTGGATCGTCGAGTACCACGAGGTGCCCCTCGTCACCGTCGACCTGGTGGTGAAGAGCGGCTCCGACACGGAAGGCCCGTCGCAGGCCGGCCTCGCCTCCTTCGTTCTCGATGCTCTCGACGAGGGGACGCAGACCCGCGACTCGGTCGGCATCGCCCGCGCCTTCGAGAACCTGGCGGCGCGTTACCGGACCGAGGCCGACGCCGACTCGTCCGAGGTCCTGGTGACCGCGCTCTCCTCGACGCTCCCTGAAGTTCTGCAGATCTTTGCCGACGTCGCGCTGCACCCGGCCTTCCGGCCTGCCGATGTCGAGCGGGTCCGCGAGCAGCGCCTTGGACAGATCGCGCAGATTCTCGACGATCCGGCCCAGGTGGCCGAGCGCGTCCTCCGCCGCGCGATCTACGGCGAGAAGCATCCCTGGGCCTATCCCTCCGAAGGAACGGCGCGGTCGATCGCCGCTCTGCAGCCGCCCACGCTCATGAAATGGCACGAGACCTGGTTCCGTCCCAACAATGCGGCACTGGTGGTCGCGGGAGACGTGAACGGCGACGCCCTCTTGCCGCTGCTGGAGAAATCGTTCGGCGGCTGGCGGCCGGGGAAGGTGCCGGCGGCGCGTACCAAGGCGCCCGCATCGGCCGGCGCGCCGCGGACGGTGATCGTCGTCGATCGGCCTGGCGCTCCGCAATCCCAGATCTTCGTGGGCGAGCTGGGCATCGAGAGCGCCGCCCCCGACCGGTTCGCCGCGCGGGTGATGAACCTGATCTTCGGCGGCAGCTTCAACTCGCGGCTCAACATCAACCTGCGCACCGAGCACGGCTGGTCGTACGGCGCCTTCAGCTTCTTCGAGGAGCACCGCCAGGCGGGTCCCTTCATCTCGGAGAGCGGGGTCATGGCCGACCACACCGCAGAGGCCCTCTCCGAAACGTTTCGTGAGCTGAGGCGCATGCAGCAGGGAGAGGTGACCGACGCCGAGCTTTCCGACGCCAAGGAATCGCTCTTGCACACCATCCCCGCCCGCTTCACGAGCGGAGAGAGCGTGGCCGAGCTTTTCGCCCGCGCCTTCGCCCATGGCCTGCCGCCCGACTACTTCGCGACGTACTCCCAGCAGGTGTCCGCGGTTAGCAAGGAGGACGTGGCCAGAGCGGCTCGCGAGCGGCTTCATCCCGATCGCGCGGCCATCGTGGTGGTCGGACCGCTGGCCGAGACGCGCAAGGCGCTAGGGTCTCTCGGACTCGGCGCGGTGGAAGTGCGCGACGCGCAGGGGGAGGCCATGCAAGCGAAGGCGCCGCAGCAGTGACCGTTCCGGCGGGCACGCGGTGAAACTCACAAGCTCGGCGTAGTCACTCGCGTGTGGATGTGGATCTCCGAGGTCAGCGTCCGGTGGACCGGGCACCGATCGGCGATCTCGCCGAGGCGCTTGCGCTGCTCCTCGCTCAGCGGACCGCCGACGATGACCTCGCGCTCGATCCGGTCGAGCCTTCCTTCCTTGGTCTCGCAGGTGACGCAGTCCTTGGCGTGGATCTTGTCGTGCGAGAGGCGCACCTCGACGGTCTCCAGCGGCCATCCCTTGTTGCGGGCGTAGAGTCGCAGCGTCATCGCCGTGCAGGCGCCCAGCGCGGCGAGGAGCATTGCGTACGGCGACGGGCCGAGGTCGGTGCCTCCGAACGAAACGGGCTCGTCCACGATCATGCGGTGCGCCCCGGCCTCGACGTCCTGGCGGAATCCGTCGCCGGCGCTGCGGACCACGACCTCTTGTGGGCTCATGCGCCGATTCTACCGCGTAAGAACCGGCGGTAGCCGCACCACTTCGAACGCGCTGAGGGGAACCTCCTTCAGCTGATCGAGGTCGCGATCGTCCCAGCGCGAGTCGGTCGCACCAGATATCGCGGCGAAGGATCCTTCCGCTTCGTCGACGAGGAACATCCCGTACCGCTGCAGGGCGAGGAGGATCACGCGCGACATCCCCGTCGCGCGCGAGAGATCGTACGAGGCCCGCAACCGGATCCGCGTCGCCATCGGAGGCGCGTCGGGCGCGTCGCTGTTGCCGGGATGGGTGCCGGGGTGCACGAATGCGCGGGCGGCCGTCCCGGCCGTGAAGGTGAGCGCGTGCCGGATCTCGCGCGCGACGGCGACCTCCTCGTAGCGCGCGAGTCCCGGAAGAATGGGAAGCCCCGAGGCGGTGGCGCTCGTCCAACCATCCGGGCGCAGGGCTCCGGTGCGCAGGTCGAAGAGAGCCCCCGAGCCGGCGCGGTATCCGAGCCCGGGACCGAGCCAATGCGTGTCGAAGGTCTCGTAGAGGAGGCACCGGCCGGAATCGACCACCACCGCATGCCGGTCGCCGGGCGCATCGCGGCCGCCTTGAATCGGCACATCGTCGGGGAACGGATAGGGCCCGGGATCGCTCTGCGACGCGAAGGTGAAGGTCATCGGGACCCGCGGCTGCGAAGCAGCGACGACGACGTAGGGGATACCGGACTTCGGATCGGCGCCGAAGTCCGCGTGCAGGCTCAAGGCGCCCGCGCCCATGTGGCGCAGGAGCGCATCGGAGCGCGCATCGACGGGATCGGCGGACACGTCCCGGTTCCAATCGTTTCCGGCGGGAAAGATCGGGCAGCCGGCGATCTCGGGTCCGGGCGGTTCCGCGCGGGGCGGCGGCGGACCTGCATCGGGAGGTCCCGGCGGCACGGTCGAGGCGGCGCCTTGGGGACCGCTGCTGCCGCACGCGAATGCGAGCGCAACGGCGATGCAGAGGGAGGGTCTCACCGCCCTTACGGTAGGCCTTCCGTCAGGACCCGGGCCCGTTCGCCCGTCACGCTACCGAGCGGACGAACGCCTGCATCGCGGCGAGCGTTTCCTCGGGCTTCTCGCGATGCGGGGAATGGCCGCACCCTTCGAGCAGCGCGGCGTCTACCTTCCCGCCTGCTCCCCGGCGGATCGCCTCCACCTGCGCCGAGGTGCCGTACTCGTCGGCGAGCCCCTGGACGACGAGGATCGGGGCGGAGATGCGGGGGAGCTGATCGGTGAGGTCCCACTTCCTGAACTCCGGATCGAGCCAGGGGCCGTTCCAGCCGTAGAAGGCTGCGTCCACGTTCTGGTGGTACTTCGCAAGCCGCTCGCGCAAGCCGCCCTTCTCGTAGGCCTCCTTGGCGCGGGCGATGCTCGCGAAGCTCACCTCCTCGCCGAAGACATGGGGCGCTTCGAGGATGAGGCCGCGCACCGGGTGATCCGCGGCGTAGAGGATGGAGATGGACGCGCCGTCGCTGTGGCCGACGAGGATCGGATCGGAGATCCCCGCCGCCTCGAGTACGCCGGGAAGCAGCAGGGCCTCGTCGTGCATGTACCGCACCGGGCGCGGAAGCGCCGCGGTCGCGGCGGATGTCCCGTAGTTGCTGCGGCTGTATGCGAAGGCGGGGAGGCCACAAGCCCGCGCGAGCTTCTCGGGAAAGTCGCGCCACATCGCGACCGAGCCGAGCCCCTCGTGGAGGAGCACCAGGGTCGGCCCACCGGATGGGCCCCAGGACGCGTATTCGAGGTCGTGCGGCCCGACGCGGATGCGGTTCACGGGCCGGCTTCAAACCACAGGTGGCCAGAAATGCGAAGGCCCGCGGGATCGCTCCCGCGGGCCTTCGCCAGGAAAACACGATCGGATCAGTGCACTTCTTCGTGGATCCTCGTGAGCCTGGTCTCGCGTACGAAGGCCGCACCGATGACGACCGTCATCAACGCCACGATGATCGGGTACCAGAGCCCCTGATAGATGCTGCCGGAGCTGGCCACGATCGCCGTCGCCAATAGCGGCAGCATGCCGCCGAACCAGCCGTTACCGATGTGATAAGGCAAGGACATCGAGGTGTATCGAATCTTTGCCGGGAAAAGCTCGACCAGGAACGCCGCGATCGGCCCGTACACCATGGTCACGTAGATCACCATGAGGATGAGGATCAGCTCCGCCATCACCCAGTTGACCTGCTTGGTATCGGCCCCCGCGGGATAGCCCGTTGCCTTCAGCGCCTCGCCGTACTTCGCCTGACCGGTCTTCACCACCTTGCCGGAAGCGTCCTTGTCGTCCCAGCCGCGGACCTCGACGTTGCCGATCTTCGTCACTACCGACTCGCCGGCCACGGGCGGCAGCTTGGTGAACGAGACACCGGCAGCCGCGAGATAGCCGCTCACCCTGTCGCAAGGCGTGTACACGGTCGTGGGCATGGCGAAGATGTGGAACTTGCAGTCGTCCGCCGCGACGGTGACGGTGGTGTTCTTCTGGTAGGTCTCGAGCGCGGGATTGATGTAGTGGGTCAGCCCCCGGAAGAGCGGGAAGTAGGTGACGGCCGCGATCAGGCAGCCGCCCAGGATGATCCACTTGCGGCCGATCCGGTCGGAAAGCGCGCCGAAGACGAGGAAGAAAGGCGTGCCGACGATGAGCGAGATGCCGATGAGGAGATAGGTCTGGATGAAGTCGAGCTTCAGATAGCCCTGGATGAAGAAGAGCGCGTAGAACTGGCCCGTGTACCAGACCACGCCCTGGCCGGCGGTAGCGCCGAGGAGCGCGAGCAGCACGAACTTGTTGTTCGGATAGGTGAAGAAGCTGTCGCGCAGAGGCTGCTTGGAGCGCTTTCCCTGGGTCTTGAGCTTCGCGAAGATCGGGGACTCTTGCAGCTTGAGGCGGATGTAGATGGAGATGAGCAACAGGGGGATGGAAATGAGGAACGGGATCCGCCAGCCCCAGACCTTGAAAGTATTGGCGTCCATGTTGACGCGGCAGGCGAGGATGACGACGAGAGCGAAGAGCATGCCGACCGTCGCCGTCGTCTGGATCCAGGCCGTCGAATAGCCGCGCTTGACGTCAGGTGCGTGCTCGGCGACGTAGGTCGCGGCGCCGCCGTACTCGCCGCCCAGCGCCAGGCCCTGCGCGAGACGCAGGCCGAGGAGGATGATGGGCGCCGCCCAACCAATGGTGGCGAAGGTCGGGAGGCAGCCGACGAGGACCGTCGATAATCCCATCACCACGATGGTGACGAGGAAGGTGTACTTGCGGCCCACCAGATCGCCGATGCGGCCGAAGATGATGGCGCCGAAGGGACGGACCAGGAACCCGGCAGCATAGGCTCCGAAGGCCCCGATCGTGGCGGCGGTCAGGTTCCCCGGTGGAAAGAACAGCCCGGCGAAGAACACCGCGAGGATCGCGTAAAGATAGAAGTCGTACCACTCGAAAACCGTGCCGACGGACGACGCGATGATCACCCGGCGTTCATCGGCTCCGGAAATCACGTGTGGGGTCGGTACGACGATCGCTGCTGCGTCACTCATCCCCGTCTCCTCCCATTGTTTTTACTGCCGCGCGAAAAAGACGCTGCGTGCGAACTTAGCCCCGGTGACCGCTACCATATGACTCCGAGCGTCATACTCGGAGTCATAAAACGCAGGGCACAGTAGCAGAGTTGGATGTTCGGCTGTCAAGGTGCGGTCGCTGCGGAGCTCGCGAGCATTGATTTTTTCGACCCACCCTGAGTACAAGCGCGCGCCATGGACATCCTACGACCGGCAACGAAGCTCGCGGCTGCGGCGGTTTGCTGCGCCGCCGTCGCAACCGCGCCTGCGCGCGCACAAACGGAAATCAAGATCGGCGCCACCCTCCCGCTGACGGGAGCGGAGTCGCGCATCGGTGGCTTCTACAAGGAAGGCTACGATCTCGCGTTCGAGGAGTGGAACAAGAAGGGAGGGCTCGACGTCGGCGGCAAGAAGATGAAGCTCAATCTCCAGCTGCTCGACGATACCAGCACGCAAGCCACCGCGGCCTCCTTGGCCGATCGTCTTATCAACAGTGAGAAAGTGAACTTCCTGCTCGGGACGTACGCCACGAACCTGGTGGAGGCGCAGAGCGTCGTGGCGGAGCAGAACGAGATCCCCTACGTGAACGGCGGCGGCGCCGCCACCGCCATCTACAAGCGCGGCTACAAGTGGGTCTTCGGACTGCTCTCGCCGGTGGAGATCCTCGCCACCTCGATGATGGAGTGGGTCGACTCGGAGCAGAAGGCCGGGAAGCTGCCCAAGCCCGCCAGCATCGCGCTCGTCTGGGAGAACACTTCCCACGGGAAGGACTTCCGCAAGGGCGTGACCGAGTTCGCGGAGAAGTCCAAGGGCGGCTACAAGGTCGTCGTCGACGAATCGTTCGAGCTGGGCGGGAAGGACTTCTCGGCACTGCTCGACAAGGTGAAGGCGGCGAACGCGGACATGTTCCTCGCCGACGCGCACCTCCCCGACTACATCACCATGCAGCGCCAGTACGTCACTGCCGGCATGTGCAACAAGGTGATCAGCTACGGCGCGCGCGGTCCGGAGAAGCAGGCGACGGACGCGCTTGGCAAGGAGCACGTCCAGTACATCGTCAGCGCGGTGTGGTGGAGCTAACAGCTCGCCGACAAGAACAAGCTGGCGGGCGACTTCGTGCAGAAGTTCAAGGCGAAGTATGGAGGGCGCAATCCGGAGTGGTACCAGGCGCTCGGCTATGAGACTGCGCGAACGCTCTTCACCGCGATCGAAAAGGCGGGCTCCTTGGACCGCGAGAAGGTGCGGCAGACCCTCGCGCAGCTGAAGATTCCGTCGATCCTTCCCGGCGGAGAGCTGGATTTCCCGGCCAAGTTCGGCCAACAAGTCCACGCGCCCTTCGTCGTGCAGCAGAACATGCCAGACGGGAAGTCGCCGATCATCGCGCCGCCCGACTCCGCCCTGGCAAAGGGGATCGCCCCCAACCCGTCCTGCGCCAAGTCGGCTTCGAAGTAAGTGCAGCACTTCGCCGAGCTGTTCATCGCCTCGGTGCTCCTCGCCGGGCTCTACGCCGCCATGGCGTTCGGGCTCGGCCTCATCTATGGCGTCTTGCGCATCGTCAACCTCGCCCACGGCGGGGTGATCATGGCGGGCGCTTACGCCGGGTGGTGGCTGTACGAGACGGTGGGGCTCGATCCGTACCTCTCGCTGATTCCCGTCGCAGCCGCGGCGTTCCTCTTCGGCGTGGTGATCTACCGGCTGCTGGTGCGCCGCCTGCCGCGAGGAGCGGCGGGCGGCGTGCAGTCGCTTCTGCTGCTGTTCGGCGTCTGGCTCATCTTGCGCAACATCGCCTACCTGCTCTTCACCGGAAACGATCAGACGCTGCGGACTTCTTATTCGACCAAAGCGCTTTCCCTCGCGAACGCGTCGATCTCCGTGAACCGGGTTGCCGTTTTCTTCATCGCGCTCGCGATCCTCCTCTTCCTCCACCTCCTCCTGCGAAAGACCTATCTGGGCAAGGCGATCCGCGCCGTCGCGCAGAATCCGGATAGCTGCACGCTGGTGGGGATTCCCATCGAGCGGATCTACGCCTTGACCTTCGGCATCGGGACCGCGCTCGCGGCCGCTGGCGGCCTCCTCGGCGCGACTCTCTTTCCCTTCAGCCCGAGCTTCGGCTCGGCGGAGCTCCTCAAGTCGTTCGTGGTGGTGGTCCTGGGCGGCCTGGGAAGCATCGCCGGTACCGCCATCGCCGCGCTCATCCTGGCGATGGTGGAGATCTTCTCCATCCTCATCCCCGGCTTCCCTGTCTATCTCACCGCGGCGGTGGGCTTCGTGCTCCTCGTGCTCGTCCTCGTGCTGCGGCCCGGTGGCTTGTTCGGCCAGCGCGTGCTCGGATGACCGTCTCCCCGCGAGAGCCGGCGGCGGCGAAGCCGCGTGTGCCACGGGGGCCGGTCCTCCCCTGGGTCTCGCGCCAGGCGCTCGTGGGGCTCGTGGTGGTGGTTGCCCTCGCCGCCGCGTGGCCCGCGCTCCTCCATCCCTCGGCCTACCAGAAGAACCTCGTCACCCTGACGTTCCTCTACATCTGCACGGCGCTCGCCTGGAACTGGCTCGGCGGTTACCTCGGGCAGGTGAGCTTCGGGCACTCCGCCATGTTCGGGGTGGGCGGATTCGTCTCGGCGCGGATCCTCCTCTCGGTGCACGTTCCCTTCGCATGGGCGTGGATCGGCGGCGGGATCGTCGCCGGCCTCTACGCGCTCTTGTGGGGCCATCCCACGCTGCGACTGCGCGGCCCCTACTTCTCCATCGCCACCATCGGTGTCGGGGAGGCTTCGCGCCTCGTCTTCACGTACTGGGAATGGTTCACCGGAGGGTCGTCCGGCCTTTCGCTGCCCATCGAGTCGGGTCTGAAGGCGAGGCTCTACTGGTGGGGGCTCGGACTGCTCGCGATCATGGTCTGCGCCTCGTACGCCCTGCGCAAATCGAGCCTCGGCCTCGGCCTCCTCGCCATCAAGTCGGACGTGGAAGCCGCCGCCGACGTCGGCATCTCGCCGACCTTCTACCAGGACCTCGTCCTCTTCCTCTCCGGGCTCGCCGTCGGAGTGACCGGCGCGTTCTACGCGAGCTACTTCAGCTACATCGAGCCGGGCGACATGTTCGGGTTCGACCGATCGATCTCCTGGGTGCTGATGGGCGTGATCGGCGGAATCGGCACCATCGCCGGGCCGGCGCTGGGAGCGATCATCTTCGTGCTGCTCCGGCAGTACCTGATCGCCTCGTACCCCCAGCTCTACCTCGGACTGTACGGGCTTCTCCTGGTGCTGGTGATCCTCTTCGAGCCCCTCGGTCTGACCGGCCTGTTCCTGCGCATCGTCCACCGCGCAAGGCCGGATCTAATGGTGAGCGGCCCGGTCGAGGAACCGCTCTCCGCGACGGCCACGCCAGTGGCGGAGAGGCGGGAGGCGAAATGACGGCGGTCTTGCGCGCCGAGGGCCTCTCCAAGCGGTTCGGCGGCCTCAAGGCGAACGACAATGTCTCGCTTGCGCTGGAGAAGGGGCAGATCCTCGGCTTGATTGGCCCCAACGGCGCGGGGAAGAGCACCTGCTTCGCCATGCTGGCCGGATCCATCCCGCCGACCTCCGGCCGCGTCTTCGTGGAGGAGGACGAGACCACGGGCCAGCCGGCGTTCCGGCTGGCGCGCCTCGGCGTCGTGCGCACGCACCAGATCGTCCGCCCCTTCGCGAACCTGACCATCCTCGAGAACTGCACGGTCGCGGCGGCGCAGTGCTCGGGCCGCGACGACGCGGGTGCCCGCGACCTGGCGAAGGAGATGCTCCAGTTCGTCGGTCTCGACAAGAGGCGCAACGACTACCCCGCGAGTCTCACCCTCGCCGGACGCAAGAAGCTGGAGATGGCGCGCGCGTTGTCCTGCGCTCCCAAGGCGTTGCTGCTCGACGAGGTCATCGCCGGGGTGAACCCTGTCGAGGCGCGGGACATGGTGGCGCTGATCCGGCGCATTCGCGACGAGCGCGGCATCTCCATCCTGATGACCGAGCACGTGATGGCCGCGGTGATGAGCCTCTGCGAGCACGTGGTGGTGCTGGACGCCGGCAAGCTGATCGCGGCGGGGCCGCCGAAGGAGATCGTGCAGAACTCCGCCGTCATCGAGGCCTATCTGGGGAAGAAACATGCTTGAGGTGCGCGGGATCGACGCCGGCTACGGCGAGGTCCAGGTGCTGTTCTCGCTCTCGCTCAACGTGAACGAGAAGGAGATCGTCACGCTCTTGGGCAGCAACGGCGCCGGGAAGACGACGACGCTGCGGGCGATCACTGGCGTGGTGCCGCCGCGCAAAGGCGACATCCTCTTCAAGGGGCAATCTCTCTCGCACGCGCCTGCCGCCGATCGGGCCGGCATGGGCATTGCGCTGGTCCCCGAAGGCCGTGAGTTGTGGCCACAGCTGACCGTGCGGGAGAACCTGGAGCTCGGCGCGTATCACGGCCGCCCGCGGGCGCGGGCGAAGGAGAACCTCGACCGGGTGAACGGCCTCTTTCCACGGCATGACCATCCTGCTGGTCGAGCAGAACCTGGCCGCCGCGCTCGAGATCGCCACCCGCGGCTACGTGATCGAGACCGGGGAAGTGAAGCTGCAGGGGAGCGCGGAGGAGCTGCGCAACGATCCGAAGATCCGCAGCGCCTACCTGGGTCTCTGAGCCGCGTCGATCTGGCGGGCAAGCTGGCCGACTTCGCCGATCGCGGTGAGGACCTCTTCGTCGGACGGCTGATCGAATTGCAGATCGTGCACCAGCGCCAGCGCGCGCGCACGGGAGCCCGAGTCTTTTCGAGCGGTGACGAGAAGGCGCGCAAGCTGCGCCGCCGCCAGTTGATCGTCGGGGCGGAGCCGGAGCGCCTCATCGAAGGAGCGAATCGCCGCCTCGCGATCGCCGAGCTGCAGCGAGGCGCGCGCCTGGAGCAGGTGCAGGTCGGGGTCGGCGGGAAATTGCGCGATTCCGTCGGTGGCGGTGGAGATGGCCTCGCTGGGGCGGTCGACGAGGAGGTAGAAGCTGGCGGCTTCCCGATAGGGAAGCGAAGACCCCGGGAGCAAGGTGAACATCCTGCGGATCGTCTGCTCCGCCTGGCGGGGTTGTGAAGCCTCGAGCCACGCCCGCGCGGCAATCGGCAGAGGATAGGTGAAGCCCGGGTCCTGGTCCGTCAGGGCGACGAGATGATTGGCGGTCGCGGCGGGACCCCCTTGCCTGGACCAGAGCGCGATCAGGTTCGTGATCACCCTGTGCGAGCGCGG
>VBKL01000155.1 GCA_005879805.1 Deltaproteobacteria bacterium
GGGCAGCTTGAAGTGCGCTGCCGTGGGCACCGGATCGAAGGAGTCCGCGGTAGCGGGGTCGATGACGGTGACGTTGACCGACGAGGTCGACGTGCCGAAGGCGTCCGTCACCGTGAGCTGGAAGGTGAGCAGCGACCCGGGCGCGATCCCCGCCGTGCTGTAACCCGGTTGCATCGGGTCGATTGCGTTCGGGGTGAGCGATGCGAACGGACCCGCGGTTTGCGTCCAGGTCACCGTCGGGATCCCGGCGTTCGGGTCCTCGAAGGCCGTCCCGAAGAGCCACTCCTGCATTCCTGAGGTGACGACGAGGTTCGCGCCAGCGTTGGCGATCGGCGCGGCGCCTACGCCCGCAGGCGTGGTCACGCAGGTGACAGCCGGCGGGGCGGGCGTTCCGGGCCACGGCGTCAGCTGGCCGACCAGGGACCCCGAGCCGAGCAGCGGGCCGGAGCCCTGCACGAGGAAGGGCATGTCCAGGAAGTTGTTCGCGACGATCGGGTCGCCGAGCCCGAGGTTCTCAGGGAAGATGAAGTCGAAGTTCGGCAGCCGGAACTGGCCGGAGCCGAAGCCGTTTGCGGCGCCGACCGGCACACCCGGCTGGGTGGGGTCGAACGGTAGGGTGGCGTCCGTCTGGCCGCCCTCGCTCGAGATGATCATCTCGCGCGTCGGCGGCATGAACTTGCCGCCCAACACGTGGAAGCGGAACCGTCCCACCGTCACCTGGGTCAACGGGTCCACCGTCCCGAGCAGGCGCAGCGTCTCATCGCCCGTGCAGGGATCGACGTCGACCGCGTTGATGTCGATGAGGTTCGTAGGGTCCGTGGTGAAGCCGACGATGAAGATGCGGCTCGTCGTCTCCTCCGCGATGGTGTTGGTCGGAATACCGCTGGTGCCGAGCAAGATGGTCTCGACGCTGACGTAGACCGGCTGCGTGCTGGGCGCGGTGAAGATGGCGAGCGACGCGGTGATCGTGTGCGCGGAGATGTAGTCCGGCGCCGCCTTCGTCACGTCACCCTTGGCCAGCGAGCCTGCCCAGGTGATGAAGTCGCCCACCATGAGCGGGACCTGGAAGCGAGAATCCGGGTAGACGGGAGGCGCCGCGGTCACCGAAGGCGAGGGCGTGCAAGGCGGAGCACCCGGGACCGGAACCGCCGGGCAAGTGACTCCCAGGGTCGAGAACAGCGGCGTGGGCGGCGGTGGCATGGTGAAGGTCTTGAGCGGCGCTCCGGCTGCGCGGTACGGGGCGACCGGGAACCGCGCGTCGCCGTTCAGCGGGCGGTTGCCGGCGGGGCACTGCGGATCGCCCCCGTCGGGCGCGCTGGTGGGCGACACGCGGGGAACGCAGACGGGATAGCCGGTCGCCGTCGAGACGGTCGAGTTGTTGAAGTCGCCGCTGAAGAGCGGTTCCGGGCTGTGCGCGATTCCCCAGCGTCCGACGGGATCGTTGATCTGCAGCCGCGTCCCGTTGGGAGCGCCGGTCGCGAGCACGCAGGGCTGCGTCGGGTCGCCGCCCGCGTAGATGAACCCGTTCGCGTAGTCGATGCAGTTGATGGTTCCGGCGCCGGCGTTCGCGCCTTGCTGGCTGACGGGCGCGATGAGCCCGACCACGTACTGGCTCTCGAGGGCGCCGGTGACGGGGTTCGGCAAGGAAACGACGTTGCCGATCACCCGGATCATCTGGATGATGGTGTTGCACGGCACGATCATGGTGATGCCGTTGACCTTGACGGTGCCGCCCCAGAGGAGCGGGTCGGCGATCGCCGGGCACCGGCTATTGTCCGTCGTGGCCGCCTGGATGAAGCCGGTCACGTCGAACTGCGGCGTCGGTGAAGCGACGCTCCCGGCTACCGCCTGCGCGCTGGCGGCAGATGCGGCGAGCAAGCCGGCCAGCAGCGATCCCACGAACGTCCGCTTGTTGTCGATTGGCTGCGCTGCGACACACGGGTGCGCGACGCGATGACTTTCCATACGCTTCATGTGTTGTTCCCCCCCGGGAAGCCTGCGGTGCTGCTTGGTGTGTAAAGTTACACACGGAGACCCGAAGTGCGGTCAATCCTCGACCAAGGGCGCACTTACCAATCGTTAACGAATGTTGCGACACAAAGGATCGGCATTACGTCGCGGTCCTACATAATTTATTGTAAGTGAGATAAGCGGCGCCGGGCCTCGCCGCCGGCGAGGTCGGGCCTCCTCCCACCCCCGAAAGCGGAGGTCCCCGGCGGAACCGTCCCTCTGCCCGCTCGGCCGCTCCGCTGCACGGAGGTGCAGAGCGACCAAGGCCGCCCCAGGCCGCGTTGTGGGTTCGGTCCAATTCTGCTTTGATCCGTCAAGGGGTGGCTTTCGGCTTACGGTTTCGTAATCTCTGTGGGAGATTGAAGCTGACGAGTCGAGCCTCGGGCGCACGCCGATGATGAAAATCCTTTACATCGAGGATGACGCGGTCACGGCAGCCTTGCTCAAGGCCAAGCTCGTCGAGGACGGCAATGTCGTCGATCACGTGACCGAGGGGCGCGAAGGGCTCGCGCTCGCGGCCCGCGAGAGCTACGACGTCGCCATCATCGACCGCATGCTGCCGGAGATCGACGGTCTCGCCATCGTCAAGGCGATGCGGGGGGCGGGCGTGCGCACGCCTGTCCTCTTCCTCACCGCGCGCAGCGGTCTCGACGATCGCGTCGAGGGCCTGGAGGGAGGCGGCGACGACTACCTGGTCAAGCCGTTCGACTTCCCGGAGCTCATCGCGCGGCTCCATGCGCTCACCCGCCGTCCTCCGCTCGGTTCCGGACACGACACCGTCCTGCGCGCCGGCGACCTGGAGATGGATCTCATCAAGCGGGTGGTCACGCGCTCGGGCCAGCGCATCGAGCTGCAAGCCCAGGAGTTCAAGCTCCTCGAATACCTGATGCGCAATGCGGGGCGGATCGTCACCCGGGCGATGCTGCTCGAGAACGTCTGGGAGTTCCCTTCCGACCCGAAGACGACGGTTGTCGAAACGCACATCAGTCGCTTGCGCCGCAAGGTCGATCGGGATTTCGGCGAGGAACTGCTGGAGACCGTGCGCGGGGCCGGATACCGCCTTCGCACGCCATCCACACCGCGATCCGGGTAGCTCCGCTCCCAGCCGGGCGCGGAGGCGAGGTCATGGCGACGAGTCGGCGGCGGGCGTAGGCTGCCGCCGCGGCTGCGGCGCGGGCCTGGACGCCCCGTGGAGCTATCCGACGCCATCGGCAAAGCGACGTCGAAGGCCTCCGGCAAGGCCATCGAAGCCGAGCTGAAGAAGAAGAACGGCAAGGCAGTCTGGGAAATCGAGGTCCTGGCGGATAGCGGCAAGGTGGTAGAGGTCGACGTCGACGCGGATACCGGCGACGTCGTCGACTCCGAGACGCAGAAGAAATAGACGGGCGCGCTTGACCCTGGAATCAGTTACAGGGTGCAGCATGCGAACCATGGACGAGGGACAGGTCTCGCTCAGTTCCGGCGCGCTGGCGAAACAGGTCGGTGTCAGCACCGATACGCTGCGCTACTACGAGCGGCAGGGACTGTTGCCGCTGCCGCCACGTGCCGAGAATGGTTACCGGCGCTATGCGCGCGGTGCCGTCGACCGCGTGCGGCTCATCCGGCGTGCGCTTTCCCTGGGCATCTCGCTGGAGGAGTTGGGCAGGCTCCTTCGAGTGCGTGATCGCGGCGGCACGCCCTGCGCGACTGCGCGCGCATTGCTTGCGGAGAAGCTGAAGGCCCTCGACATGCGTCTTGCCGAGCTAGGCGCGCTACGCAAGACGCTGCAAGCGACGCTGCAGGACTGGGACATCCGGCTCGCCCGCACGCCTGCAGGGATGCGCGCCTCGCTTCTCGAAGCCGGCATTTCCGAGGCAAGCAGAGTCCGGCCCAAGCGCCCTGCTTTCGGCCCTTCACACGGACCCCGTCCACACCGGAGATATGCGCATGAACGGTAGAGTTGCCGCCGCCCTCACCATCTTCGTGACGGTCCCCCTCCAGGCCCAGGACCATTCCCACCACGATCACGCGCACGAGGCTGGCGTCGACAGCCGCGGCGACGAGGGAATGGGATTCTCCCACGACAAGGTCGCGCACCATTTCGGCCTCACCAGGTCGGGCGGGTTCATCACCGCCGAGGTGAAGGATCCCGCCGATGCCGCCAGCGCCTCGGATGTTCGGGAGCACTTCAACCACATCGCGGTCGCGTTCAAACGGGGCGACTTCAACCTCCCGATGTTCATCCACGGCCGCGCCCCGCCCGGCGTCCCGGTGATGAAGACGCTGAAGAGCGAAATCAATTACGATCTGCAGGACACGGCGCTTGGAGGAAGGATTGCCATCACCACGACGAATCCGAAGGCAATCGACGCGATCCATCGCTTCCTGAGATTTCAGATCCAGGACCATCGCACCGGAGACTCGACGGAAATCCAGCCCTAGTCGAAGCGGGAATTGAGAGACCGTGCTCACCGCTTCTGGCGGGTGTCCTCCGCGATCCAGTTGACCTCCCACGTCCTACCGCCATCGTCCGAGAACGCCTGCTCGAAGCGGATCGAGTCGGGGGAGATCGGCGTGATGACGAAGCGGACGAGGATGGCTCGCGGTCCGAGCGTATCCTGCCCGAAGAACACACCGCGGCCATCCTTGAACTCGCCGTACACGGCTGGGCTCAGCGCGCCGCTCCGGCTGTTCGAATACGTCAGGCTCCATTGGCGAGCATCCGGGTTGTAGAGCCGCAGGCTCAACCCCTCGAGGTGTCCTTGCGGGCCGTCGACCTCGAGCTCCACGAGATTCGCGCGACCACCCCACACCGGCGTCACCACGGTGGTGCCGTTGTACTCCGCCCAGGCGGTCGATCCCGACAACGGGTGCACGAGCCGCTTCAGTTGCGTCCGCCAGCTCCCCATCTCGAAGTCGAAGTCATGCTTTCCGTCGCGCGGTCCGGCGGCCAACGCAGCGAGGGAGAAGAGCGCGGCGACGGCTACCGAGCGCATCGACGATCTCAGCCCTCGCGGGGAAGCGGCTCGAACGTGATCCTCATCCTCGGCTCCCAGGTCCGCCCTCCGTCGAAGGAGTAGGCCGCCTCGAATTTCGACGGCGGCACGAAAGACTCGCGAACGAAGGTCATCCGCCCTGCGATCGGCTCGACGTCGACGAATTCGCCGCGCCCGCCCGCGAGCGAGCCGACGGGAGCGACCTCGAGCGTCATGCCCTTCGCGCTCACCCAGTAGAGGCTCCAGGTGTGAGCCTGCGGGTTGTAGAGGCGTACCGAGAGCCCCTCGAGCGGCCCCGCGCGCAGCTCGGCAATGTTCGCACGCCCGCCCCACAGCGACGTCACCTCGGCCGTTCCGTCGAAGTCGGCCCACTTCCCGCCCGTGAACCGAGAGACGCGGGCGTGCCACTTGCCGAGGTTGAAGTCGAAGTCGCGGTTGCGATCCTGCGCCTCGGGCACCGCTGGCAGCGAGTCGACGCGGCGGCAATCGGCGATCCAGTTCGCTTCCCACCTCTTGCCGCCGTCAGCCGAGAAGGCCTGCTCGAACCGATACGAGTCGGGTTTGATCTCCGAGAAGACATGCCGCACGAGGATCATCCGGCCGTCCCACTCCTCCTGATCGTAGAACTCGCCGCGCCCGTCCTTGAACTCGCCGACCGAGGGCGGCCCGTTGATGGTCCCCACCCGTGCGTTCGCGAAATGGATGCTCCACTGGCGCGTCTCGGGGTTCCACAGGCGCAGGTTGAATGCCTGCAAGTGGCCCGTGGGCTGGTCGAGCTCGACCTGCTCGACCTCGGCGAGTCCGTTGAGCACCTTGCGGGTGCGGACCTCGCCCTTCGCCTCGAACCAGGTGGTCGAGCCGGTGAGCGGCTTCTGCAGGCGCCGCACCTGGCTCCGGAACGAGCCGGCGGCGAAATCGAAGTCGTGCTCGTTGGCGGAGGCAGGAAGGGCGGCGAGGGCTACGAGGACTGTCAGGTTGCGGAGGGTCATGGCCGTCCTGTATGCCTCTGCGCAGTGGTTATCTGCAATGACCACTTCTATCGGGATTGACATGACCACTTTGCTGTCCCTCGAACGCGACCATCCCGCCCCGCTCTACCGCCAGATCTACGGCTCCTTCCGCGCTCGCGTCCTCGCCGGCGAGCTCCGGGCGGGCGACGCGGTGCCGTCCACCCGCGATCTGGCGCGCGAGCTCGGTGTTTCGCGCATCCCGGTGCTCGAGGCGTACGGGCAGCTTCTGGCCGAGGGTTACTTCGAGGCTCGGCGCGGCGCGGGCACCTTCGTCTCCGCGGCGCTCGCGACCCATGACGAGGAGAAGCGGCAGATGCGCGGCGAGCGGCGCGTCTCCGCGAACGCCGCCGCGCTGCCACCGTACGAGCGACCCTCCTGGGCCGAGCGGTTGGGAGCATTCCAGCTCGGCCAGCCGGAGCTGCGCGCGTTTCCCGTATCGACGTGGTCGCGACTGGTCGGGCGCTACTCGCGCAACGTACCGGTCCGTGCGCTGCAGTACGGCGATGCGTTCGGGCTTGTGGCACTGCGCGAGGCGATCGCGGCGTACCTGCGCACCTCGCGGGGCGTGCGTTGCGATGCCGGGCAGGTCTTCATCGTCAGCGGCTCGCAACAGGCGCTCGACCTTTCCGCGCGCGTGCTGCTCGACGCCGGCGACCCCGCGTGGGTCGAGGAGCCCGGCTACTGGCTCGTGCATCACGTGCTCGAGGCGCAGGGCTGCCGGATCGTGGCCGTGCCCGTCGACAACGAAGGGCTGAACGTCGCGGCGGGTACGAAGCGCGCCGCGAAGGCGCGGGTCGCGTTCGTGGCGCCTTCGCACCAGTCGCCCCTCGGCGTGACGATGAGCGCGTCGCGGCGGCTCGAGCTCCTCGACTGGGCACGGCGCGCGGGCGCCTGGATCGTCGAGGACGACTGGGACAGCGAATACCGCTACGACGCGAAGCCCATCGCCTCGCTGCAGGGCCTCGATCGCAATGCGCGCGTCGTCTACACGGGAACCTTCAGCAAGGTGATGTTTCCTTCGCTGCGGCTCGGGTACGCCGTGGTGCCGCCCGATCTCGTCGAGCGCTTCGCGGCGATGCGTCGCGCGATGGATCTGTGCCCGCCCTACCTCGCGCAGGCGCCGATGGCAGACTTCCTCGCCGCGGGGCACTTCGCGCGCCACCTCCGGCGGATGCGACCGATCTACGCGCGACGGCGGCGGCTGCTGGTCGACGCGATCGCCCGCGAGATCGGAGCGGAGGTGGTCGGCGATGCCGCGGGAATGCACGTCGCGATGTTCCTCGACCGCTGCCGGAGCGACGTCGATCTCGCGGCGCGCGCCCTCGAGCGAGGAGTGCAGGTATCGCCGCTCTCCGCGTCGTATCTGGGAAAGCCGCGGCAGGGGCTGGTCCTCGGCTTCGGCAACACGCCCGAATCGGCGATCGCTCCGGCAGTGCGCAAGCTCGCGGAGGCGCTCGAGCCGGCATGAATGCCCGCGGAGCGCGCTACGGTTTCCCGCCTGGCAACGAATACGCCTCGATCGTCACCGGATCGAATTCCGTCGAGCTACAGGCTGTCGTGGTCAGGGTCGTCCGCCCGATGATGAGATGCTCCGCGGAAAGCGCCGCCACGTCGAGGAAGTCGTCGGCCGAGATGGCGAGCGGGCACTGGAACGTGCTCGAGGAATCGGCCCGCCCGAAGATCGAGGTGCCCGGAACTGTCATGTGACAGAGTCCCGCGATGTGATGGTAATCCTGAGCGACGAAGTCGACGTGGTCGCCGTTTGCGATTGGGGCCACGAAGATGCCATTGAACGTGTCGAGTCCGTCGAGGAGGGTTCTCGCCACGATCTGGTGGTCGCGAATGACGTCGATACCGACCGGAAACCGACTGCCGTTCGCCACGCGGGTGATGGTCTTCGTGTCGAAGCCGATACCGATGCTGTCCGTGAACGCCGCGCGGAAGAGGTCCGGACTGGTCCAGTGGTGGCCATTCGACGAGATGCCGTTTCCGCCAGACATCTCCAGCCAGGGGAGCCCGGACGGCCACGCGATCACGGTTGCGATCCAGGGAGGTGCGTCGCGGACGCGCTCCCGCCATCTCTCCGTTCCCGAAGCCTCGATGAGGAAGACATCGCCTTCGTCCGGGTACGTCCCGGCCCTGTTCGCCGAGAGCAGCAGCGAGCCGGCACCGTCGGAAGCGACGATGGTGCGCCCCTTGTCCGTGGTCGAAACGTTCGAGGCGGTGATTGCGCCGCTCTTCGCGTCCACGAAGTAGATGCCCTCGGTCGAACCGTCGTTCACCGCGACCGCGACGGTGTCGCTCGTGACCCGCACCGCTCCCCCCACTGCCGCCGGGATCGACCGGATCGCGGCGAAATCGAGCGTCCAGGCGAGCGCTCCCGTCGCGTCGTCGTACGCCGCGACGGTGTCATTCCGCGAGGCGAACAGCTTTCCCGCTACCGCGATCAGTCCATTCGCAACGGATATCGCTCGTCGATAACGCTCGTGGCCTTCCGGATTGACGGAAACGAGCATGGCGGGCGGGTCGGGATTCTGCTTGCTGTGGGGCGGGTCGTATTCGATCCAATAGATGTTGCCGCCGTCGTCCACCGTACCGTGGAAGTCGACCTCGTCAGCGAAAGTACGCGTCCACAGCAGATGCGGCGCTTCCGGACACGGGACGGTCTCGAGCACGGCCACCGTCCCGCCGTCGGAAGCGCTGCCGCCATCTGCCGCCGTCCCGGTTCCGCCGTCGGTCGCGGGCGAGCCGCTTTCCGTCGAGCTGCCGCCGTCGGTCGAAGCGCCGCCGCCCTGCTGGCCTCCACTTCCGCCGTCCGCCGCGCTGCCTCCCCCGCCGCCGCTTGCCGGCGCGCCGGTGTCAGGTACCGGCGCCGGTCCCGAGCTCCCGCTGCCCGTAGACACCCCCGGATTGCAGGCTCCGGCGATTGCCCCGACGAGTCCTGCGATGACGAGCAAGCGCACCATTTTTTCGGCCCCCTGCTAAGCGACCGATTTGCGCACGGCGCGACCACGGTGCGGGCGCCGGGTGCCGCGGAGGAGGCGGGCAGGCGTCTCGCGGCATCTCGCAATGCCGGCGTCGCCCACTCCCGCCGACCTTGGCCGCGATCGCTGACGACGCCAGCTCAAGTCCGCCGCTCCGGAGCCGATTGACTGACGTTGAGCATCACCAAGCGACGAGCATCGAGACCGCAATGCGCCCGAGCACCGCGAAGGTAATATCGTTCATCACACCGTCCGTCGCGCTTTGCGCCGTGCTCGGATTGACCACGATCGCCTTATCCGTCGTCGGCGCAGGACATATCCGCGTCGGTCCACAGCGCGGATCTGCCGACCTCTACACCGCAGTTGCACACCTCGAGCGCGGATCCGTCTACGCTCCCGTCCGCGACGCGCTCGCATCGCGCGCCCCGATCTGGCCAGCGGTGACCGGTCTGGCATTCGCTGCTTCACTCTTCGTGGCCATCCGAGCGCGGGTGCGTGCATGGCGAATCGCCAAGGCTCGCGCGGCTGCGCAACGAATCTCGAACGTGGTTTGCGAGCGCGAACGATCCGAGCGCAACCTGCGCGGTGTAATCGAAGGACTGCCGGACGCAGTGCTGATCCAGAAGAGGGGGGTGATCCAGTACGTGAATCCCGCCGCCCTCGCGCTTTTTGGCCATCCGCGCGCCGAGGACCTGATCGGGAAGCGCTCGATCGACCTGGTCCATCCCGACGAGCGTGAGGAAGTGCTCCGGCTGCGTGGAGAAAGCCCGCGCCTGCCGCCGCGCATAGGGACGCGGCGGTTCGTCAACCGCGATGGGAGCACGCTCTGGACCGAGCATACGGTCACGAACGTCGAGTTCGATGGCGAGCCGGCGATTGCGCTCGTCATCCGCGACGTCACCGCGCGCCACCGTGCCGAGCAAGCGCTCCACCGGACCGAGAAGAGCTTCCGGACCCTCATCGAGCACATTCCTCTCGGCATCCTCGTCCTGCGCGACGAGAAGGTCATCTACGCGAACACGGCCTGGCTGCGAATGTGCCGGGTTGCTTTGCCACATGACATCCTGGGCCGCGACGCTCGCGATATCCCCATCGAGGAGGAGCGACCGATGGTCGAGGCGCGGCTCGCCGGCCTTGGCCGGGGCGAGAGTCAACCTGCCGCCGAGATGCGCCTGCGCGCCGAGGACGGTTCTACCGTGCGGGTGGAGAGCCGTTCCATGCGGATCGAATTCGACGGTACTCCGTGCATCGCGGTCGTGGCGCGCGACGTGGGCCCCGAACGTGAGATGCAGAAGCGCCTCATGCTCTCGGACCGGATGGTCTCGATCGGGACCCTCGCGGCCGGCGTCGCGCACGAGATCAACAACCCGCTCGCGTACATCCTCGCCAACCTGGATTTCAGCCTCGAAATGCTGCGGGGGCCGCGGGCTTCTCCCGACGCGTCGTCACGTGCGGACATCAACGATGCCCTCGAACAAGCGCGCGAGGGCGCCGGCCGCGTGCGCGCGATCGTTCGAGACCTGAAGATGTTCTCCCGGCGAGACGAAGAAACGATCGGCCCCGTGGACCTCGAGCGGGTGCTGGAGTCGTCGATCAACATGGCCTTCAACGACATCCGTCACCGCGGGAGGCTGGTGAAGCAATTCGACGCCGCACCGCGGGTTCTCGCCAACGAAGCGCGCCTCGGCCAGATCTTCCTCAATTTGCTGGTCAACGCGGCGCAGGCCATTCCCGACGGCGATGCGGAATCGAATCGCATCTTCGTCCAGACCTCGACCGACGAGATGGGGCGCGCGGTCGTTTCCGTGAAAGACACGGGAGAGGGAATGACTCCCGAAACGCAGCGCCGGATCTTCGACCCATTCTTCACCACCAAGCCGCTTGGCGTCGGCACCGGTCTGGGACTCGCGATCTGTCAGTCCATCGTCCAATCGCTGGGCGGCGAGATCGAGGTGGAAAGCGTCCCCGGAAAGGGGTCGACCTTCCGGGTCTTCCTTCCGGCGGCGCCGTCGGACGCGTGCGCCCCGCGCGGCGCCGTGGACGCGCCGATGAAGGCCGGCCGCGGACGAGTACTCCTCGTCGACGACGAGCCGATGATCGGTCGCGCCATGGAGGGCGGGGTCTTCACCGAGCAGGCCGCCGCGTTCGTGTCCGACATTCCCAATCTCCGGCTCGAGAAGCCGATCGACTCGAACAAGCTGCGCGCGGTCGTCAACGAGCGAATCGCCGGGCGACGCAGCAATTGACGGCGACGTCGCGCCTCTCCGACCAGATCATGCATCGGCGGATCTCCATTTTCCTCTGTCTCTTCCTCGGCGCCGGGCTCTGCGGCGCATCCGGTCGCCGCGATCCGCAAGGACGGTTCCCCTTCCGGACCTTTGCCTCGGAACAGGGACTCGACAACCTCGCCGTCAACGCCATCCTGCAGGACCGTACCGGCTTCCTCTGGGTCGGAACCGAGGACGGCCTCTACCGGTACGACGGCGATCGTTTCGAGCGCGTCGCCAGCGGCGATGGCGAAATCGCGGTGGTCACTGCCCTGACGGAGGATTCCGCTGGCCGCCTCTACGTCGGGACCTACGATTCCCTCTTCTTCCTGGAGGGCGATCAGTTCCGCAAGGCTGCGCCCAGCAGCGGCCCCTTGAATGCGCGGATCAACGCGCTCGCCACCTCCCGCGGTACGGTCTTCGCCGCGACCTCGGCCGGCCTGTATCGGGTCGCCACTCCGGACCTGCTGGAGAAGATCGGGACCTGGCCGGACGCCGGTCCTTCCGCTCTGTGGGCAGACGGGGATGGGACGGTCCTCGTCGGTGATACTGGCAGAATCCGCGCGTTGCATCCCGACGGACGGTGGGAGACGCGCGCTGGTTTCGGCGACGAGAAGATCCTTGCCATCGCGCGCGACGGCTCCGGCTCTCTCTGGATCCGCTCGATGCGTCATCTGTGGACGCTTCCGCAAGGGGTAGCGGACTTTCACGACGAGTCGGCGGTCCTTCCGGGCGGTACCGAGGCGGGGACCTTGACGGTCGATCCCACGGGCGATCTCTGGGTGCCGACGAGCAAGGGCCTCTTGCACCGCCACGCCCAGAAGTGGGACGTCGTCGCCACCGAGCAGGGACTCCCGACCGGCTGGTCGTCGCACGCCTTCGTCGACGCCGCAGGGTCCTTGTGGGTGGGCTCGATCGGATTGTACCAGCAGGTCGGACGCGGTCTCTGGCGCTCGCACACGGTGAGGACCGGGCTTCCCAGCGAGCTCGTGTGGACCGTCTTCCGCCATCCCGACGGTCACCTCTGGGTGGGGACCGATCGTGGGGTCGCGCGGAGCGAGGGCGGCGCCTGGAAGCCGGTGCCGGGGACCGAGCGCCATTCGATCCGCACCATTGCCCGCACGCCGGACGGCGCGATGTGGATGGCGGGCAGCCCCGCCGAACTGCTCCGTCTCGATCCACGGACGAATGCGATCGATCGATTCGGCACGGAATCGGGAATCACGGGTACGCACGTCCTCAAGATCTTCGTGGCCGCCGACGGACGGCTATGGGTAGCCACGGTCGAGGGGTTGCTCCGGCGCGCTGACGGTCCCGGTAGACCGCGTTTCGAGCACGTCGCGTTGCCCGAAGGCATTCCTATCGAACGGTTCGCGTCCATCGCGGAGGATGCGAGCGGGCGACTGTGGGCAGCGGGCCGCCAGGGCCTCGCGGTCCTCGAGGGCGGCTCGTGGCATCGCTTCACGCAGCAGGACGGACTTCGCGCCACGGCGATGGCGTACGTGCTCCATCGGCGCAGCGGCGAGACCTGCGCTACCTACTACGAGGCGAAGGGCGTCACCTGCTTTCAATACCGGCACGGCGCTCTCGAACACCTCCGGCACATCGACACCACCAACGGCCTCGAGAATGGCAGGGTCTACCTCGTCGGCGAGGACATCCAGGAAAGGCTCTGGGTCGGAACCGGCAAGGGAGTCGACGTATTCAGCGCGCGCGGGACCGAGCACTTCGACACGCGCGAAGGCCTCGTCGGCGACGATTGCGCCGCGATGGCGTTCCTTGCCGAAGCCGACGGCACGGTGTGGATCGGTACCAGCGCCGGACTGAGCCAGTTCGACGGCGCCGCCTACCAGGGACCGTCCGGACCACCGTTTCCGGCGCTTCTCTCGAGCCACGTCGACGCGCGCGCGGGCGCGTTCGAGGTTCGCTTCGCGGGCCTCGCCTTCGCACATCGCGGCGAGGTCAAGTACCAGGTCCGCCTCGTCCCGGTGGAACAGGATTGGCGCGGAACCGAGATCCACGAGGCTCGCTACACCCATCTTCCCCCGGGTCCCTACACGTTCGAGATGCGCGCGCGGATCGGGACCGGTCCCTGGAGCCCCGAGGCCGCGACGACGTTCCGCATCCTCCCGGCGTGGTGGCAGACCTTCTGGTTCCGCTTGCTGGTCGGCGTCGCGGGCATCGCGCTCGCAGCCATGGCGATGGAGTGGCGCAGCCGGGCCGCCGAGGTCCGCAAGACTCGGGAAGCACGCGCTCGAACGGAGGCGAGCTTCCGCGCGCTCATCGAGCGCAACCGTGGTCGAGAAGGCCAATCTGGCGGTCGAATTCGCCGGCGCTCCGTCGGTCCTGTCGGTCGCTCGCGACGTCACCGAGCGCAAACAATTGCACACGCGGCTCCTGCTCTCGGATCGAATGGCATCGATCGGGACCCTGGCCGCCGGCGTGGCCCACGAAGTGAACAATCCGCTCGCCTGCGTCAAGGCGAACCTCGACTTCCTCGCGGAGGGCCTGGGCTCTGGGATCCCGCAACAGGAGCTCGTCGCCGCTCTCGACGATGCGCTCGACGGCGCCGAGCGCGTGCGGAAGATCGTGCGCGGGCTCAAGCTCTTCTCCCGAGCCGACGAGGAGCAGCGCCGGCCGCTGGAGCTGGAGCGCGTTCTGGAAATCGCGATTCGCATGTGCGGGAACGAAATCCGCCACCGCGCCCGGCTGGTGAAGAATTACCAGCCGGTGCCGCTGGTCCAAGCGGACGAGTCGCGACTTGCGCAAGTTTTCATCAACCTACTCGCGAATGCGGCGCAGTCCATTCCCGAAGGACATGCGGGCGACAACGAGATCCTGTTGACGATGCGCACCGACGAGGCGGGGAGCGCGGTCGTCGAGGTACGGGATACCGGCCAAGGGATTCCCGCAGGAATCGTGAGCCACGTGTTCGATCCGTTCTTCACCACGAAGCCGGTCGGCGAGGGTACCGGGCTGGGCCTCGCCATCTGCCACGGGATCGTCACCGCTCTCGGCGGCGAAATCGGCGTGGCCAGCGTGGTGGGGAAAGGCACGACCTTCCGCGTGACGCTTCCGCCCGCGACCCAGACCGCCTCCTGTGCGGCGGTGCCCGCGGCCGTAGCGAGGACCCCGACGCCGCGCTCGCGCGTGCTCGTGGTCGATGACGATCCTCGCGTCGGCGCATCCGTCCACCGCTCGCTGGCCCGCGAGCACGACGTGCAGGTGCTTTCATCGGCGCACGAAGCGCTCCGCCGGATCCAGCAAGGCGAGCGTTTCGACGTCTTCCTCTGTGACCTGATGATGCCGGAGCTCACCGGGATGGACCTACATGCCGAGGTGTCCCGGGTGGCGCCCGATCAAGGGTCGCGGATGATCTTCATTACCGGAGGCGCGTTCACGCCCGCGGCGCGGCAATTCCTCGATACCATTTCGAATCCGCGCTTGGAGAAACCATTCGGTCTGGAGGAGCTGCGGGCCATGGTCCGATCGGTCGCTTAGCGCACCGCGACGTTCCGTGACTCCGCCAGTGGCAGCGTGCGCCAGGCCCAGGCCCAGATCACCGTCCCCACCCCGAGCATCACGGGGACCAAGGCGATGGCGAAGCTCAGGCCGCTGCGATCCGACACGACTCCAATCACCGTCGGACTGATGGCATCTCCCAGCAAGTGGATGCACAGAATCGACAGGCTAAAGGCCCGCGCCCGCATCGCGCTGGGGACCGTATTCACCAGTACGGCGTTGATCGGCGCGTTGTACCACCAGAGAAAGAACTGAGCGGCGAAGATGAAGGCGATGATGATGGGCCTCGAGGTGGCCAGCAGCGCCCCGCACGCGAGCAGCGTCGCCATCCCGGTGCCGACTGCGCAGACCGCCAGATACGGGTGCCGGGTGAACCGCTTGAGCGCGTCCGCCACCCTTCCTCCAGTGATCGTCCCGGCGAGGCCACCGACGACGGCGGAGAATCCGGTGAGCCAGTCCGCCTGATCCAGGCCCATCGCCCGATGCCGGTTGAGGAAGGTCGGGAACCAATCCGCCAACGCGCCGGACGCGAAGGTGACCGCGGTGTAGCCCGCCACCGCCAGCACGTATTCGCGGTTGCTCGCCAGCAGGCGGAGCGCGGTGGGCCAGGCCGGGGGCTGTGCGCCCGCGTCGATATCGAAGCGGCCTCGCCCCGGCTCCTTTACGAGTAGCACCAGCGCCGCCGCGGCCAGGCCCGGCAGCCCGGCGATCAAGAACGCCCACCTCCATCCCAGGAGCACCCCGACCTGACCGCCCAGGATGTACCCGAGCGCCGAACCGACCGGGATGGCGATATAAAAGATGGTGAGGACGCGGTTGCGCCGCTCGGCCGGGTAGAAGTCCGCCAAGAGCGGCGGGCTCAACGTCGCATAGGCAGCCTCCCCAACGCCGACCAGCGCCCGCGCGAGCAGGAAGACGGCGAAGCTGTGCGCCAGCGAAGCGGCCGCCGTCGCCAACGACCAGAGCGCAACACCCGAGGCGATCAGGACCTTGCGCGGCCACTTGTCCGCAAGCGAGCCAAAGACCGGGCTGGTGATCATGTACACGATCACAAATGCAGTGAGCGGCAAGCTCGTTTGCGTATCGGTCAGCCCAAGATCCTTCTTGAAGAGATCCTTGACCGAGCTGGGGACGTACCGGTCGAGGTAATTGAGCAGGTTCATCGCCGTCAGGACGGCGAGGGCGAAACCAGCGCCCTGGGGGACCTGGCTGGGCTTCCGCCCCGCCTCGCTCCGTTCCGCAGGAACCGAAGCGCTCATGCCGGCGCCACCCTTCCCCTCAACTCTCGGACGAGCAACTCGATCTCGCGCGCCAGCGACTCTCCCTCCGCCAGCAGCCTCGCCTTGAGCGAGGCGCGGCTACCCAGCACGAAGAATGTCCGCACATCGTCCAGCGCCTCCGTCCTGCGCTCGAAGAAGTAGCGAGTAAAGAGGGCCAGCGGAATCGCTCCAACGACGATCAACGCGGCACCGGCCCATCCACCGGCTCGCGCGACCAGCGCGGCGATCAGGATGACCCAGAGCGGATATACGAAGAGCGCGACACCCACCTTCACCGTGGCCTGCATGTCCGGATCCGGCCGAGCGAGGTGGACGATGAGACGCACCACCCAATACGGCACGGCGAAGATCGCCATGCCGAGCGCGAACAGCGGAAAGCCGAGGAGGAGGGCGGCCACATTGCGCGCCGCAAACACGGCGACCTGGTCCGCCCGGTACACCAGTGCCAGGTCTCGTGGCGTCGCGCGCACCAATCCCAGCCGCCGGCCGAAGGCCGCGACCCGGCTTCGGAGCGCATCGAAACGCTCCGGCTGCTCCGTGCGCAGCAAGGACATCCCGTTGGCGAAGGCGCGCAGCCGCTCCGGATCGCGCGGCGCTTCCCCGACCCTCAGCGCGAACAGCGCCTCTGCAGTCTGCGCGATCGGAAGATCCTCCCACTGCTCCAGGTTCAGGGTGACCGCGCGGAGCCGCTCCTCGATCCGGTCGGTGATGGATCGCACGGCCTCGGGCTCACCACTCGCATCGCGTGGGATCAGCGGCGCCGTGTCGATTGCCTCGTCTATCTGGATCAACACCTCGCTCCGGAAGAGCGTCTTGTCCTCGTAGGTCAGCGCGACCGGGACGATGTGCACCCGCGCGCCCAACCGCGCTGCCTTGAGGACGATGCGGGCGGCACCCGTCCTGATCTCGCCGAGGCCAGGCTCACTGTGGCTTCGCCCTTCGGGGAAGATGGTGATGGCGCCTCCGCCAGCGAGGGCTGCCGCGGCCGCGTCCAGGGTCCCCTCGTTCCGGCCCATCCGGGTCGGATCATCCTGACGGCGGTACACCGGCAGTGCGCCCAGGCGGCGCATGACGAACCCGAGCACCGGCATCGTCAAGAGCGGCGCCTTCGCCAGGAAGGTCACGCGCCGCTCGGTGAGGGCGAACACGAGCGACGGATCGATCATCGCATTCGGGTGATTGCCTACGAACATCACCGGCCCATCCGGTACGGTCCCGGCGCGGATCTTCAGCCGATAAAACAACCGCAGCGCGACGGCCACCAGCTGGCGGACGATCCGATAGAGCACGGCTGGGACTATAGGATGTGCGCCGCGCGCCCACACGCTCGCGTTTCCGGTGCTATCTCCGTCCCGGCGGACGCTGTTACTCTCCTGCTCTCTGCATCGAGCGCGGGGGAGCGACTGTGAAGCGGCGACCCTGAAAACGTTGTGCCACCCGGCAATTCCGCGCTTCGTCAAGAGCTTCTCCGACGGAGCCGGCGTGGGCTTGCGGCTTTATCTCGCGTCGCAACTGATCGAAGGCGAGGCGCTCACCGCCCGCATTTCGAGAGGTCGCCTGGGAGAGGATGAGCTGCGCGACGTGGCGCGACAGGTCCTGCGCGTGCTCGTCTACCTGCACGGACAGCCCTCGCCGGTCCTGCATCGCGACATCAAGCCCGACAACGTGCTCGTGCGGCCGGACGGTACGCTGGTGCTGGTCGACTTCGGTAGCGCGAGGAGATTATCGGGCGCACAGACCTACAATGCCACGCTGACAGGTACGTTCGGGTACATGCCTGCGGAGCAGCTTGGCGGGACGGTGGACGCGACGACCGATCTCTACGCGCTCGGCGCGACGCTGCTGCACGCCGCGACCGGCAAGCCGCCGGCCGACCTCTTCAGCAAGGACTTTGCGCTGCGCATCCCCGAGGCTGTGCCCGCCGCCCTGCGTCCTTTCTTGACGCGGCTCGTGCAACCTCGCCGCGACCGTCGCTTCCGCAGCGCGGCGGAAGCGCTCGCCGCGCTCGATCGTCCGCCCGCGGCGAAGGTGCGCCCTGCCTTTCTCGCGGCCATGCTCGCGGCGCTGATCACGGCGCTCGGGGTGGTGGCGGCGGGCACCGGGTCGCGCCCTCGCACGGCCACGGCCGCTGTTGCCCCGGGTTCCATGCCGATCGTGCAGGAGGTCGCGGGCCGGTGGTTCCAGCAAGCCAAGCCGTCGTGCAATCCGGTCGAGGTGGCACAACTGATGGCGCGACGCCCCCCACCCGCTGGCTGGAAAGGCGCGGGCTATGGCGCGGGCTGCTGGGCGCTCGCGGGAAAGATCGCCGAGGCGCGAGCCGTGCTCGACGGGTTGCGTCCCGACGACCGCTTGCGAGCGGCGGGAATCGTTTTCGATCTCGCCCATCCGGTGGCGGACGCCGGCGACGACGTCTCGGCGGCGCCGATCATGAACCTCGTCCTCGAGTCGTGGCCCGACCACTACATGGCGCGTTACCACGCAGGTATGAGCGATTATGCGCTCGGGAACCTCGACCGCGCCCGCACCCATCTCGAGGTCTTCTTGCGCCTCTACTCGAACGAGGACGGATTCCGCCACAACGCCCAGCAGGTGCTCGCCCGTCTCCCCTGAGCCGTTGCCTCGATTACCCGAAGATCTTGCGCCTCGCTGTACGTGCCCCTCGAAGAGCTGTTCAACGTCGGCAAGCTGCGCTTTCCGTTCGAAACATTACACGCCGTTTGTTCCAAGACGGGCCGCAGCGCGTCAACAAGCGATTGCTCCGCTTTTGCGTCGTGGCCGCCTCCCGGATTCGCAGGTTCCATCCAGGGGAGCGCGTACGTACTCTTCCGCCGGGGGGATCGTCGATGACTAGTGCTGACGCCTGCCAACCTCGTGGTCCTGGCCCGCTCTCCTGTGGTCGGGTTCGACGGCACGCCCAGCGTCCACAACGCGAGCATCTACACGGCCCCTTCTGGCGCGTGGGTCTTCGCCGCTGGCACCATCCAATGGTCGTGGGGGCTCGCAGGGGGCTCGGAAGCCAGAGCCTCGCCAACAAGACCGTCCAGCGCATGACGGCGAACTTGTTCGAGCGAGCCGGGCTCGCCGCGTCCTCCCCGGGCGATACGTTCGGCGCGCCCTGATCACGAAGACGGTCGTTAAAGGGAATCGGCGGCGAGGGGCCGGTGCAGACAGCACACCGGCCCCGCTCTTGCCATCCCGTCAGGGAACCTGATTGCACCCGGGCGGCTGGGGTGCCGCCGGGGTGGGCAGCACCGTAGTGTCCGGGTAGCTGAAGGCGCCGTTGATGGCCTTGGACTTCGGGTCACCGATGAACCATTGCAGAAGGGCCTCGTTCTGCGGGTGGTAGGTGAAACCGTTCGGCATGGTGGTGGGGAAGGTGGCGTTGGGGAGCCCCTCGATGACGTCGCCGGTCTCGAGGTTGTCCTGGCAGAGGCCGTTGGGCGCCTCCCACCAGGGCGTGATGTTGTGCACCAGGTCGAAGGAGACGAGCGGATCGTTGTAGGCTTCCGCCACTTCGTGGCTGACAGCGGTGACGTCGGTGAAGGCGTCGCCGAACAGGCCCGGCGAGATCCAGCTCGAGTAGTTCATCACGAACGCCTTGTTGGGCACCTCGAAGTCGAAGCTGTGGAAGCCGAGGATGCAGCAGCCCGCGCTGTCGAACAGGAACGTGTTGGGGAAGAGCAGGGTTGTGAAGTCGTTGGTCGTCATCTCGCCCGCTGCCTGGGCCTGTCCGATGATGGCTCTGGGATCGCCCTCGGTGGGCGGGAAGAGCTTGTTCACGAAGGTGCCGGAGTCCACCAGGATGAAGGCGCAGCAGCTGCCGTCGGGGTTGAGTGCAAACTGGTAGGTGCCGCGGGTCAGCACCATGGTGCGGGTGGTCTTGACCGTGGGCTTGAGCAGCGTGTGCCAGTCGCTCTTGGCGTCGTGGAAGAACTCGGCGCGCTGGACGGCATCGGTGACCTGGGTGGGCACCGGGCTGCTCGACCAGTTGGCGTTGGTGAAGACGGGCGATTGCAGCGTGGGCTGCACGAACGGCGCCACGTGGGAGATCAACCGCTGGCCATTGACGAACCGGGGCGAGCCGTCGAAGTTCCGCAGGTCGACGTCGACCGGGACGATGGGCGCGTTGATGGTGGTGGTCCCGCCCA
>VBKL01000011.1 GCA_005879805.1 Deltaproteobacteria bacterium
AACGACATCAAGCTCATCGCCAAGAAGCTCGGCCTCAGCTCGATCACCGACGCGAAGAACCGCGACGGCCACCAGCCGGCCTTGATGATCGGCGACGTCGATGCCGGCAACTGGATGCGCAACTCCGCGGTTGACAATCCGCAGTTTCTCGCTGCCACCATCGTGAACGTCCTCGGCCTCACGAGGAGCGCGAAGCCGATGGTCAGCTACGCCGTCGGCGCCGCGAACTTCAAGGCCCCGGATCAGGGCGAGTACATGTTCCGCACCCGCTGCGCGGCCTGCCACACCATCGGCAAGGGCGACTCGGTGGGCCCCGATCTCGCCGGCCTCACCTCGCGCCGCGAGAAGGCCTGGGTCGCGCGCTACCTCCGCGAGCCGGAGCAGATGCTCGCCGAGAAGGATCCGGTCGCGCTGGCGCTCTTCGAGAAGTACAAGCAGGTCCGCATGCCGAACCTCGCCCTCTCGAACGACGAGATCGCGGCGCTGCTCGGCCAGATCGAGAAGCTCACCCCGCCGCCGCAGAAGACCGCGCGCAACATGGCGATGCCGTAACGCAACTACCGTTTTTCAGGCACCGCGCAGCGCGGCGACCAGACGTTCCGGCGCCGCGTGGTCGCCTGGTCCTTTGCTCCGGTATTCGAAGAGCACTTCGCCCGACGGGGCGACGATGAGCGTTCCACCTTGCTGCCAGGGATCTCCCGCTAGCCTTCCTTGCCGGAAGCCCTTGCGCCTCGCGCGCAGGTGGTTGAAGAGCGCACGCAGCGAGAAGGTGCTGCCGATGGATCGCGTGAACCCGGCCAGCTGGTAGGCCTCGCGTTTCGGATCCGAGAGCACCGGCAGATCCTTGGGCAGGCCCATCCGCTCGCTGAATGCCTTGGCCATGGCCGGGAAGCCGGACCCGACCACCGCCACCGTTCCCTGCGTTCGAAGAGCGTCTACGTGTGGCCGCAACTCGGCCACTTCCTCGCGGCAGGACGCTCAACCGAAGTGGCGGACGAACACCAGCGCGGCGGGGCGCTCGGTCCACAGCGATCCCAGCCGGACGGACTGCCCCTCGGCGTCCTTGAGCACGACTTCCGGGAGCCTCGGGTCGATCTTCATCACTCCTCGTCGGGGTTGTAGCTTTCGTGCCCGACCTGCGTGTCGTAGGAGAGAACCGCCTGGTTCTCCTCGAGGCGCGACTTCTTGCGCAGCTGATCGAGCCACGACTGGTACAGCTCGTTCTGCTTCTGCACCTCGAGACGCTGGCGCAGATCGGTCTTCTCCGCGTCGGTCATCCTGGTCGGGTCGGCGCGCTCGCGCGTCTTGATCGCGAAGATGTAGGCGGTATCTCCCTCGTCGATGGGCGCGGCAGGAGCGTCGCCGGGCTTCGAGAGCGCGAAAACGCCTTCCGAAAGCCTGGGAGCGAGGCCGATGCCGGGAACATATCCGCCCATCGGATGGAACGGCTCGGTGGTCTGCGTCTGCGGAGTGAGGAAGGAAGACATATCGAACTGGCCCGGCTCCTGTTTCTTCGCCGGGTATAGATCTTTCAGCGCCTTCCCCGCCTTCACCTGCGCGAGGGCCTCCCCGGCCTTCTGCTTCGCCACCGCGAGCGACTTGTCGGCGCGGATCTTCTCGGTCGCGATCTGCTTCTTGACCTCGTCGAGGGGCTTCACGCTCTCGTCGCGCCGCTCCTCCGCCTTGAGGATGTGGAAGCCGGCCCGATCCTTGAAAACGGCGGAGATCTCGCCCGGCTTCAGCTTCAAGGCCTGCTCCTCGAGGGTGGCGCCGTAGGGCGACCCGCCGCGAGAGACGAAGCCGAGGTCGCCGCCCTGGGTCTTCGTCGAGGCGTCCTCGCTCTTCGCCTTCGCCACCTCGGCGAAGTCCTTGCCCGCCTTCACCTCGGCGAGCGCAGCGTCGATGCGCTTTTGCGCCGCCTGCTCCTGCTCGGGCGTCGATCCCGGCGGCAAGGGCACCGTGATGGCCCGCACCTTCGACGCGGCGGGCTGCTTGTAGCGGGTGTCCTTCTCCTTGTTGTAGGCCTCCTCGATCTCCTTGGCGTGGTCCTTGATGTAGGCGGCGATCTCGTCGTCGGTCGGCTTCACCTGGTCCCGGAACATGAAGCCGGTGAACCGCACCCAGTCGATCGCGGCGGACTCGTGCTGCGCGACGTAGAAGGCCTTCACCTCGTCGTCCGAGACCGCGGCGCCGTTGAGCGCCGCTTGCACGACCTTCGCGCGAAGCAGATCGCGCCGGAGCGCCTCCTCGAAACGGGGTACGCTCATGCCGTACCCGTTCTCCACCAGGCGCTTGTAGTACTCGAAGTCGAATTTCCCGTCCTGCTGGAACTGGGGCGAGCGGTTGATCGCGTCGGACAGCTCTCCGTCGCTCACCGTGATGCCCATGTCCTTGGCCTGCTGGGCGATCAGCTGCTGGTCCTCCAAGGCGCGGAGCACTTGCCTGCGCAGGTCGTCACGCTTCGCGTCATCGGTGGTGTACTTGCCGCCGCGAGCGCTCGAGGACTGCCGGAAGCGCTGTGCGTAGGCCTGCGCGAAGTCGCCCGCGGTGACGAGGTCGCCGTTGACCGTCGCCGCCCAGGTTTCCGGGGTGCGGGTCCGGAAGCCGGAAGAGCCCCGCCCGAAGGAAAAGATGAAGCTGGCGATGATGAGAGCAAAGACGACCACGATCAGCGAGGACCGGGCGTTGGACCGCATCACGTCGAGCATGTGAGGAAGGCTCCTGCATCGGCGCGAAAGAGGCGCGAAAGTACCGTGCCGTGGGCCGCCCGAAGGCTTGACACCCTAGGGAAACCGTGACGGTGATGCAAGAGGAAAACACCGGGAATGCGCAGCGTTCGGCGGCGCTTCTTGGGGTGTCGTGCGATCCCTTCTACGTCGATACCGCGAACCGCTCTTCGTCGCCCTCCTACTGGCGTTGCCCTTCACCGTCTTTGCCGTCAAGGCGAAGCAGAAGGTGGCACTTAACGCTGCCGACCGCGTGGTCATCGCGGTGACCGCTCCGGTGGAAAAGCTCATCGTGGCGGCTGTTCACGTCGGCCAGGACGCCTGGCATGACTACGTGGCCCTGGGCTCCGTCCGCGAGGAGAACTTCCGCCTCCGCCGGGAGCTCGTGCGGGAGAAGGCCCAGACGACCGCCTTCGCCGAGACCAAGGCGGAGAACGACCGCCTGCGCAACCTGCTCGAGTACACGGACAAGCAGGGGCCCTTGCGCTCGCTCGTCGCCCCGGTGGTGGCGGTCGGCGCCTCGCCCCACAGCCACGTGCTGCGTATCGCCCGCGGGTCCGAGGAAGGCGTCCATCGTGGCATGCCGGTGGTCGCACCGGACGGCGTCGTCGGCACCATCGCCCTCACCACGGCTCACTATGCCGACGTCCAGCTCATCGTCAGCCCGACCTCGGCGGTTCCCGCTCTCAACGAGCGGACCCGCGCCCGCGCCACCGTGAAGGGTACCGGCGATCAGGCGCGCTGCAAGCTCGAGTACGGCCAGCGCACCGAGGAGTGGCACGACGGCGACCTCGTGCGCACTGCCGGCACCATTGGCTTCTTCCCGCAAGGCCTGCCCATTGGACGCCTCGTGAACGTCTCCAAGAAGCCGACCGGAATGTTCATCTCGGCCGAGGTGCTTCCGGCGGTCGACTTCGCCCGTCTCGACGAGGTG
>VBKL01000156.1 GCA_005879805.1 Deltaproteobacteria bacterium
CACGGTCACCATCACGCAGCCGCCCGATGTGGTGGCGGTGACCACGGCCCAGTACCGCACCAACAAGCAGCGGCTCGACGTCACCGCGACCTCCTCGGTGGTCAGCCCCACGGTGGTCCTCAGCTTGCAACCGTACCTGACGATCACCGGGGTGACCTTCGATCCGACGGCCCTCGGAAACACCTTCACGAACACCGGAAGGGGCATCTACACGCTCACCCTGGTCGGAGCGCCGGAGCCCGCAATCCCGCCGGCGCAGCCGATCCGCGTCAAGTCCAGCCTGGGTGGGCTGAGTCCGCCGACGGCGATCTCCGTCCGGTAGCGAGGAGCGAAACCAAATGGTGAAGACGATCGCAGTGGCAGCGGGAGTCGTGGTCGTCTCCACCGTCGCGGTACTGGGCGTCCTGCGTTCCCGTCGCACGTGCCATCCGATAGAGCGGTCCGCGGTCGTCATTGCCCCGCTCGGGGCGGTGCAGTCACGGATCGCCAACCTCCAGCAGTGGACCACCTGGTCGCCCTGGGAACGGCGCGATGCCGAGTTCGACAGGAAGTTCGACGGTCCGGCGTCGGGTGCCGGAGCCACCTACTCCTGGGCTGGCGACGAGGCGTTCGGGGCCGGCCGGCTGACGGTGGTCTCGGCGGCTTCCGGAAAAGTGCGCGTGCTGTCGCAGATCGACAGGCCGCTTCGCGCGGTGACCGATTTCGAATTCGACTTCGTCGCCGGCGAGAACGGGACCCAGGTCACCTGGACGGCGAGCTGCGAGGACGATCGCGCGAGCCTGCGGGACCTGCTCGCCGGAGCGCAGCTCCCGAGCGCGACCGATCTGGAACGAGGCCTCGCGCAGCTCAAGTCGGTCGCGGAAGCGGAGGCGGCGATCGAGATCTACCGTGTGGAACGCTCCACGACCATCGACGCCCCCCTGGACGCCGTCCAGGAGCACATCGTGGATCTCCGCCACTGGACCGATTGGTCGGCCCGCGAAGCTCTCGATCGACATATGCGCGAGCAGTTCGCAGGCACCGCGATGGAGGCGGGCTCGACGTACAACTGGTCGGGCGACGACGCCGTCGGCTCCGGCCGCGTCATCATCGTCAAGGTCGCGCCCGGCAAGGTGGAGCTCGAGGTCCTGGTCGACAGGCCCGTCGCCTCGTCGAGCGACGTCGAGTTCACTCTCGCGCCGGAGGGAACAGGGACGCGGGTGACGTGGACGATCGCCGGCGACAAGGACGCCTCCGGGAAGGCCTTCGGGCTGTACGCCGTCCCTCTCCAGAAATTCGGCGACGACATGGACGACTGCCTCGCCCGGCTGAAGACCCTGATCGAAACCGATCGGCGGATCGCGGCGCACTGAACGCGCGGCCCGCATCTTTTGCGTCTACCCGGCGATCTCGGCTGTCGCCGTGCAGTCGATGCACAACGGTCGCAAACTCACGCATCGCTGCCGGGCAGCCGGCCTTCCCGCAAGCGCCCGGCGGGGTGGGCGAGCCAGGCCATCACGTCGCGAGCCGTGATGACTCCGACGACGACCGGGTGCCCGTCGCTCGAGACGATGGGCAGCGCGTCGATGCCTTCCGAGGCCATTAGCGCGCCCACGGTGGCGACGGGCGTTACCGCCGGGACCGTCCGCGCGGACTGCATCACCGACCGCGCCGGCACGGCAGGCGCTCCGCTGCGCCATTGCCAGCGCATCAGGTCGGACCTGGTAACGACGCCGAGCAGCGTTCCGTCGCAGTCGACGACGGGGGCGCAATCGATTGAGGCGTCGATGAGCATGGCGTTGAGCCGTTCCACGGAGACGTCCGCCTCGACGCAGAGGACGGTACCGGACATCGCTCCCCAGACGGGGGTGGCGTGGGGCGAGGCGACGACGCCGGGGTCTTCACGCTGTCCCCGCGACGCGCTTTCGCACACGACGAACTTGGGAGTTTCGCCGCGCCCGAGAACGACGACGTGGCATCGGGTGCAGTCCGCGCAGAGGTCGGTAGCCACCGAACGGGCCTTCGCGGGGCAGAACACGGTCATCCACTCGACCAGGGATCCATCCGCCCGCAGCGTGCGTCGGAGGTGGACGGGAAGCAGATTCGCCGGCGCTGGCAATTCCCCCCCTTTCCGTCGCGCTCCTCGAGCCGACCCCCGGATTACATGCAGGAAGGGCGCCGCGATGCCCGAAGAGGGCCATTTAGCGGACACGCAGAGCTTGCACGGGCACGCCGCAATCGATTCCTCCGCCCGCAGAACCTTCGCTGCGACCGGGCGCCGCAAGCGGCATCCGCCTGGAATTGCAAGAGCATTTCAGCGCCGCAATGGCACGAGCGGTGCTCTTCGCGGCAGGCAGGGAAGCTGTCGGGAGGAACAGGTGGGCCACGTCCGTAGTGCAGTCCGAAAGCGCTGGCGCTTCAAGGTGACCATCGGCACCACGCCGTCGTTCACGATCGACGTGTCGACGCGAGGCTTCTGCACCGAGTTGATGCGCGTACTGTCGCCCGCGACCCGCATCGAGGGATGCATCGAGGGATTCGGCAAGAAGGTGCCGTTCGTGGGTCGCGTCGCCTGGAGCTCTCCTGGTGACGCGAGCATGAACGTTCGCGGCCGTATGGGAGTCTCGTTCACCGAGGTCGGCCCCGACCTGCTCGATCTCTTCCTGTCGAGGTCGCGGCTCTGCGCTTGACCAGGCAGACTTTGGTAGAACCCCGGTGGGGGGGCTTCCAACGTGACTACGTTCTCGTTCACGCAGTGTGTAACCGTCCTCTTCGAGGGCGCTCCTGCTTCGCAAGACATCGAGGCAGCGCTCGAGCGATGGCCGCTCGCCGGTCACGCCAAGCAAGAAGAGGGCGAGGACGGCTGGGCGCTCTCGGCCGGCGGATGGGTCTACGACGCGCCGGGCGGAGGATACGTCGCGGTCGACGTCGTTTCTCGCCCCTGGCCGGACGACCCGGCCGCCGCCGCGGCATCGCGCGGTCTCTCTGCCGCCTGGTCGCGGGGCGCCTTCGGCCCTGCTGCAACCCCGGGAGCGCTCGCGCGAGCGATCGACCAGCCATGGTTGTGGCCGGAGGGAGCCGCCGCCGCGAAAAGGCACCAGGCCGTCGTACGGTTCCGGACCGGATTCGTGGCTCCGGAACCGGGGTCGCCGGAGGCGGCAAAGACGCCCAACCGCGATCCGGTCTACGAGCTCTCGCTTTTGACGGAGATCGCGCAACCCGTCTTGCAAAAGAAGGGCGCCGTCGCTTTGTTCGTTCCCGCCGGCGAAGCGCTCCGCAGCCGCGAGCAGGTGGACGCGGCGCTGCGGCGCAAGGTCGGGTCGGGGCCGCCGCCCTTCGAGCTGTGGTCCAACGTCCGATCGGTAGCGCTGTCGCGCGACAAGGACGCGACCTGGCTCGCAATCGACGTGGTCGGCATGGCCCAGTTCGGATTGCCCGACGTGGAAGCGATCTTCGCCGAGGGAAAGGAGGAGCCGGAAGCGGTCGAGCAGCTCATCCGGAACGCCTGCCTGCACCTCGTCTCGGGACGTCCCATCGCGCCCGGCTCCACTTCCGACGACGGCGCCGGGCGGCGATGGGAGGCATCGCACGGCGCCGCTCTCGTCACCCCGCGGCGGCCGGTGGTGCGCTGGCTTCCCAGCGCGAGCCCCCGGCCGTCGAAGGCCACCTTCACGAAGCTCGCCGCCCTCTCCTCTACGGCGCGAACGGGCTGAGGCCCAGGAAACGGCTGATCGGCGTCGTCGCTCCCGCCGCGCCTACCGCGGCGACGGTCGTATTGATGTCGTTCCCCGACGCGTCCTGACCGGCGGGCACGACCAGCTCCGGATGATCGAAGGGCGCCTGCTGGAAGCGGACGCGCTCGTCGGTGAGCGAGACGAGGAACGCGATCAGCGCTTTCTTCTGCGCTTCCGTCAGCGCGAGAGGCCGGATGAGCGGCGCGAGCGTCATGTTGGGGAAGTTGCCCCCGTCGTCGTAGAAGTCGATGACCTGCCGCAGCGTCCCCTTCCCACCAGTGTGGAAGTACGGGCCGTTGAACTCGACGTTGCGCAGCTGGGGCGTCTTGAAGGTGCCGGCGACGTCGGTCGACTCCGTCTTCTGCAGGCCACCGCTGATGATCGGCGTGCCGGTGGCCGGGTCGAGCACTTCCCCGACGAACACCGATCCGATCGGCGCGGCCGGCGGCACCACCGGGTTGCCGTTCGCGTCGATGCAGGTCAGCCCGCCGCCCGGCACCTTGAAGGAATTTTGCGGATTCGCAAATACCTTCTGGAAGTACTCCGTCCAGGAGAGCGGGTTGCCGAACGGATCGTTCCCGCCCAGGCCGGGGTTCTCCAGGATGGGACGGAGGCCGACGTCGTACCAGCCGGCATCGTAGGTGTTCACGCGCACGGGCTGCGCCGGAACCGTGACGCCGTTGATGCTGTTCACGGTGACGCTGTAGTTGCCATTGTCGTAGGTGACGATATCAACCGCGCGCTCGGAGGAATCCCGATCTGCCCCGGAAGCGGAAGCGGCTTCTCGAACAGCTCGAGCCCGTAGAGGATGTCGTCGGTGGTGATCGTCACGCCCTCTGCGGCCATCCGGTTGACGACCGGGTTCAGGACCGACACGTCCTCGGAGACGACGTAACCGGCGCCGGCGGCGTCGAAGGTTCGCGAGAGCGCGTACTGATCCATCGGGCTGTTGTCGGCGATGAGCGTGGCCTCATAGATCATGATGGCCATGCCCCAGAAGAACGAGAAATTCGCCTGCGTCAGCGTGTACGATTTGTTGTCGACGGTGACCGTCTTCGACGAGCTCACGAACGCCGGCTTGAAAGCTTTCTGGATCATCGCCGCGTAGGTGGTCTTGAGGCCCTTGCCGGCCTTCGTGTCGGCAAGCAGCCCGAGCACGCTGTCTTTCGCGTCGACCTTCTGCAGACCGAGCGGCTTGACGAGGAGCATCTTCCTGGCCAGCTCCGGGAAGGTACGCCCGGCGGCGGACATCTCCACCGGATTGAGCGGTGGGCCTACCGCCTGCGAGGCGGCCGACGCATTGGTGATGGTGACGGAGATCGGGGAGACGCCCGCCGAGCCGGCGTCGTACCAGATGTGCGCGCTGGGGTTGCGGTTTCCGAACGGGTCGACGCCGTTGAACTCGTTCTGCGCGCGCCCGTTGAAGAAGTTGCGATGGTTGTAGACGGTGTTGATGGTGGAGGGCGCATTGACGCCGGTGACCTGCCGCATGGTGCCGAAGACCGGATCGACGCGCGGGGTGGTCGTCTCGACGCCCTTGCTGCTGATGCTGACGAAGGTGGTCGCCCGGACGCCCTGCGACCCGGTGACGTTGTCGACGTCGCGCGCAAGAAGCGGATCCACGAAGGGGAAATCGGCCGCGGCCAGCGGGTAGTTCGGCGAGAGCATGGCGTCGAAAGAGCCGTTGCCGCCCGGATTGATCTGGTTGCGCGTCCTCGTGTCCTGGCCGGCCTGGAAGTGGCAGGTCGCGCACGCGACCTTGTTGTCGCTGCCCACCTGCATGTCCCAGAAGAAGGCCTTCCCGAGCTGGATGGCGGCGTTCGAGTCCGCGATGTAGGTCGTGAGGTCAGCCCGTAGCGCCGCCGTGCCGGTGACGAAATTGATGGGAAAGACGGGGTTGTCGACGCGGCCCAACTTCGTTGTCGACCTCAGCGAATCGAACGGCGTGAAGGGCAGGAATCCGGCGGGCGGCGGCCCGGCGAACCTGTTGAAGGTCGGTGCGCAGGTGAACGAGCTGACCAGGTTCTGCTCCGCGGCCGTCCTGGTCGCTTCGCCCTGGGGCGGTTCCCGGCCACATCCGATCGCGGCGGCGACCAGCAGTGCCGGCGCCGACCGCGGGATCGTAAAGGTAATCCTCCTCATGACAGCCCCCCTTCTTTGCAACCGCACGCGGACCAGGTCCGGCGAAATGCCGTGCTAGGCCGCGTTCTCCAATCGAACCGTTTGCTCCGGAGCGGCGGCAGTCGCGACGGCGCGCCGCTTGAGCTCGAAGTTCCATTTCCACATTTGATAAACGGGCGGATAGACGACGAGCTCGAGCAGGAACGAAGTGAGGATGCCGCCCACCATCGGGGCCGCGATCCGTTTCATCACGTCGGATCCGGTACCGGTCGCCCACAGGATCGGCGTGAGGCCGAGGAAGGTGGTGGCGACGGTCATGAACTTGGGCCGCAAGCGCTTGACGGCGCCTTCGCGGATCGCTTGCTGCAGATCGGCGAGCGTCGAGAGCCTGCCCTCGCGCCTCGCCTCCTCGTAAGCGAGGTCGAGGTAGAGGAGCATGTACACGCCCGTCCCGGCGTCGACGCCGAGGAGCGCGATCATTCCGACCCAGACCCCGACGCTGAGGTTGTAGCCAAGGAGCCAAAGGAAGGCGAAGGCCCCCACCGCGGAGAACGGCACCGCCAGAAGGACGATGGCGGTCTTCGCCAGCGAACGGGTGTTCAAGTAGAGCAGGAGCAGGATGAGGAAGAGCGTCAGCGGCACGACCGCGGAGAGACGCTCCTTGACGCGCTCCATCGCCTCGAACTGGCCACTCCAAGAAAGCGCGTAGCCGGCCGGAAGGGTGACGTTCTTTCGCAAGAGGTCGCGCGCTTCCTGGATGTAGCCCTCCGGATCGCGACCGGCGAGATCGACGTAGACGTAGCCGGTGAGAAGGCCGTTCTCGTTGCGGATCATCGAGGGGCCGGTGGACGGTCGGAGGCTGGCGAGCTCGGCCAGCGGGATCTGCCGCTGCCCCCCGGGTGCCGCGATGAGCACCCTGCCGAGCACGCCCAGGTCGGAGCGGTAGTCGCGCAGGTAGCGCACGTTCACCGGATAGCGCTCGCGTCCCTCGATGGTGGTGGTGACGTGTTCGCCCCCGATCGCATTCTGGACGGCGGCCTGCGCGTCGTCGATGGAGAGGCCGTAGCGCGCCAGCGCGGGCCGGTTCCACTCGATGTCGATGAAATAGCCGGCTGCGCTCCGCTCGGCGAAGACGCTACGCGTGCCGCGCACTCGAGGCAGGAGCTGTTCCACCTGCACGCCGAGGGCGTCGATGGTGCGGAGGTCAGCGCCCGAGATCTTGAGACCGACCGGGGTGCGCATGCCCGTCGTGAGCATGTCGATGCGGCCCCGCACTGGCATGGTCCAGGCGTTGGTGACGCCGGGTAGCGCCAGCGCCTGGTCCAGCTCGGCGACGAGGGCCTCCTGCGAGATGTGATCGGGCGTGAGGCGCCGGAAGAGCGGCTTCACGAATCCGGGCGCCCAGGAGGAGTACCAGGTCGGTACCTTGCGCCATCGCGACTTCGGCTTGAGCGTGATCACCGTCTCCAGCATCGAGAGAGGGGCCGGATCGGTGGGCGTCTCGGCGCGACCGGCCTTGCCGAGAACGCGATCGACTTCCGGGAAGCGCTTGATGCGCTCGTCGGTGCCGCGCAAGAGGCTCTGCGCCTCGGCGATGGAGATGCCGGGCATCGTCGTCGGCATGTAGAGGAGCGATCCCTCGTCGAGCGGGGGCATGAACTCGGAGCCGAGCTGGCGGTAGACGGGGATGGTGAGGAGGACGAGCGCGGCGGCGCCGATGATCACCAGGCGCCCCCGCTCGAGCGCCCAGGTCACCACGGGCTCGTACATGCGCATCAGCGCGCGGCTCAGCGGATGGCTCTCCTCCGGCCGGATGGTTCCCACCAGAGCGGCGTTGGCGGCCCGGGAGAGCAGGCGCGGCTTGAAGGCAAAGGCCTTCGTCCGCGTGAAGACGAGGCGCAGCGCGGGATCGAGCGTGATCGCCAGCACCGCCGCGACCAGCATCGTCAGCGACTTCGTGTACGCGAGCGGCTTGAAGAGCCGGCCTTCTTGCGCCTCGAGGGTGAGGATGGGCAGGAAGGAGACGCCGATGACGAGAAGCGCGAAGAAGCCGGGTCCCCCGACCTCCTTCACCGCCTGGATGATCACCGTCCGGTGATCTTCGCGCCTCCCATTGCGTTGCCAGACCTCGAGCTTCTTGTGGGTCTGCTCGACCACCACGATGGCGGCGTCGACCAGCGCTCCGATGGCGATGGCGATCCCGCCGAGCGACATGATGTTGGCGGTCATCCCCGTCATGCGGAAGGGAATGAAGGCGATGAGGACCGCGACGGGGATGGTGACGAGCGGAACGATCGCGCTCGGGATGTGCCAGAGGAAGGCGAGGATGACGAGGGCGACCGTGATCATGATCTCGATCACGGTGACCTTGAGCGTGTCGATCGAGCGCGTGATGAGCTCGGAGCGGTCGTAGATCGGGACCACCTTCATGCCCTCGGGCATGCCGGGCTCGATCTCCTTCAGCTTGCTCTTCACCCGCTCGATGACTTCCAGCGCGTTCTCGCCCTCGCGCATGATGACGATGCCGGAGACGGCCTCGCCCTTCCCGTCGAGATCGGCGACGCCGCGGCGCAGGTCGGGACCGAGCGCGACGCTGCCCACGTCCTTGATGCGGACCGGCGCGCCGCTCTCGGAGGTGGCGAGCACGATCGACTCGAGGTCCTCGGTCGAGCGCGCATAGCCGTGGCCGCGGACCATGTACTCGGCGCCACCGGACTCGATGAGTCTTCCCCCGACGTCGTTGTTCCCGCTCCGCACCGCCTCGGTGACACGGGCGATGGAGAGGCCGTAGGCCTGCAGCCTCTGCGGGTCGACGTTGACCTGGTACTGCCGCACGTAGCCGCCGATCGGCGCCACGTCGGCCACGCCCTTCACCGACTTCAGGTAGTAGCGAAGGGTCCAGTCCTGGTACGAGCGCAGCTCGGCGAGGCCGCGCTTGCCGCTCTCGTCGACGAGCACGTACTGGAACACCCAGCCGAGCCCGGTGGCGTCCGGCCCCAGCTCCGTCTTCACGCCCTGGGGCAACCGGGGCAGGACCGACGACAGGTACTCGAGCGTGCGCGAGCGCGCCCAGTAGATGTCGGTTCCGTCCTCGAAGACGACGTAGACGTAAGAGTAGCCGAAGTCCGAATAGCCTCGGACCGCTTTCACCTTCGGCGCGCCGAGCAGGCTGGAGACGATGGGATACGTGACCTGGTCTTCGATCACGTCGGGGCTGCGGTCCCACTTCGAGTAGACGATGACCTGCGTGTCACTCAGGTCGGGCGTGGCGTCGAGCGGGACGTGGCGCAAGGACCAGACGCCGGCCGCGACCGCGGCGGCGGTGACGAGGAACACCACCAGCCGGTGCCTCGCCGACAGCTCGATGATCCGGCCGATCATCGCAGCGCGGCGGCGCTGGTGTGCGCTGCCGCCTCCTCTGCCTGCATGTCTCCTGAAGACTTCTGGAAAGGTCCAGCGCCGCCGCCCGACGTTCGCCGCCCGGTGGGGTCGGGCGAGGAAGTCAGGGAAGCGGTGGCGCCGGATGCGGGTGCCTTCATCCGCGTCTCGGAATCGAGAAAGAAGACGCCGGATGTGGCGATTCGTTCACCTTGGGAGAGTCCGCGGACGATCGCGACGCGATCGCCGTTGCGGAAGCCCGTCTCGACGTTGCGCGGCGCGAAGAGGCCGGGCGCGGTTTCGACGAAGACGGTGCGGCGGAGCCCGGTGTCGGCGATGGCGTCGGTGGGGACGGTGAGCGCCTCGGGAAGCTCCGCCGAGAGCTGCACGTCGACGAACATGTCCGGGCGCAGGACGAAGCCGGGATTGTCGACCTCGATCCTCAGCTTGAGGGTGCGGGACTGCGAATCGAATTGCGGCAGCGCCTCGGCGACCCTGCCGGAAAGCGTCGAGCTCTCCTCCGGCGCGACTACCAATGCCGGCATTCCGGCCCGCACGTACGGGGCGTCCTGCGGGAAGACGTCGGCAGTCACCCACACGCGGCGCAGGTCGGCGATCCGGAACAGCTCCATGCCGCGCTCGAACTTGAAACCGGGCGACGCGTTGCGAGCCAGGACGAAGCCGTCGACGGGCGAGACGACCTCGATGGTGTCGGGGATGCGCCGCGTTCGTTGCATCTCGTTCCGCTGCCGCTTGGAAACGCCGAGGTTCTCGAACTGGATCAGGCGCTGCTGGAGGTTGGAGCTGATGAGGTCCACGTTCTCGCCGTCCAGCGATCCTTCGCTCTTCTTCTTCGCGGCGCGGTCGTAACCGGCGGTATTGAGGAGGAAGAGCTGGATGGTGTTGACCGCTGCCGGCGCGTAATAGCTGCCGAGCACCTGGTCCTTGCGGACGTGGCTGCCTGTCGTCACCGCCGCGACGTCGCGGAACGAGCCTTCGACGCCGGCGTTGATCCGGTACACGCGCGTCTCGTCCGGCGTCACCCGGCCGGGTAGCCGCAGCATCCGGCTGCTCGCGGCGCGCTCCACCCTGGCGACCGCGATCCCGAGGGTCTTCTGCTGGTCGGGCGTCACCGCGAGCGACCCGTCGCTGGCGGGCCCGGACGCCGTGACCGGCACGAGCTTCATGCCGCAGATCGGGCAGGTTCCTTCGCCGTCCTGGAGGACGGCGGGGTGCATCGGGCAGCGGTACCCGAGCGAATGAGAATGAGAACCCTTGGCCGCCGCCTCGGGAATCGCGAACCGCGAGATGCACAGCGCGGCCGCGCAGCAGGACAACAAGCAAACCATTGCGATCTTCATGAAGGACCCCACATCCCTCGATAACGAGACTCATTGGCGGCGTTCCGGCCCCACGCCGGAGCGCCGCAGATCAATGCCGGGCCATCACTTCCGGATGGTCCAGCCGAACATCATGTTGTGGTCCTCGTGCGCCAGGTTGTGGCAGTGGGCCACGTAGTTGCCGAGGAAGGTGCGGAACCGCCGGTAGATGACGGTGCTCTCGCTCGGCTGGAGCGCGACCACGTCTTCCTTGCCGGTGTCGTCCTTGTTCACCGCCAGGTTTGCACTGGAGCGCGAGATGACGTGGTGCTCTTCCATGTGCAGGTGCATCGGGTGCGTCCAGCCGCCGCCGCCGTTGTTGATGCCCCACGCCTCGGCCGACCCGATGAACGGGGTCGCGAGCGGAACCTGCGGGTCGAACTGCGCGCCGTTGATGAGCCACTCGGTCTCGCCGCCCAGGCCGCCACGCTGCAAGGTGAAGTCGCGGACCTTGGGGGCCCTGGGATCGAACGGCGGAGAAGCGCGCAGGACCTGGTTCAGTTTCGGCAAGACGCTGTTGTCGACCGCGGGCCCGTCGATGACGATCTTCAACATCGGCACGGCGTAGTTTGGGTCGAAGCCGATGTCGCCGATCTCGTTCTGCTTGCGGCCGTCGAGCATCTGCGCAAGGTTGGTCATGTAATAGACCGCGCCCGAGGGTGCCTTGCTGAAGTCGACGATCGCCTCGCGCCGCTTTGCGGGCCAGATCTCGATCTCGTTCTTGGTCTGCATGTTGGGAAGAAGCCCGCCCTCGCTCGCGATCTGATTCCAGGGAAGGCCGGCGAGCGAGCCCGCGTCGGTGACCTGCTTGCCCTTGACGATCTTGCCGAACAGCCACTGGCCCTGCGACCCGGGGAACGGCATCGGCGTGCCCGTCCGGATGGAGAGCCGGTACTGGCGCGAGACCGACGCGCCGAGGAAGCGGAACCGGTACTTGCGCCGCTTGACGGTAAGGACGGGCATCGCGACGCCGTTGACGGTGAAGATGTCGCCGACGAAGCCGTGGTTCGGGTAGTGCTTGTGGAAGAGCTTGCCCCACCACTCGGGGTGGATGTTCCCGCACAAGAGACCTGGCAATCGCGGATCCGGAACGATCGGCGTGTGCTCGTCCTGGTGGGAGGTGGCGCCGTCGTCGAGGCGGCAGTCGTACAGCGCCATGGGGATGTCGTAGTCGACGTCGAAGGTGCCGTCGCCGTTGTTGGTCCGCACGCCGGGCAGGCGCAGGCCGTGGGTCTCGTCGCCGCTGTCGAGCACCGGATCGTAGTGGGGCGCGAGGCCGACCATGCCCTTGTAGACGTTGGGGCCGGTGTGATGCATGCGGTGATCGTGGAACCAGAGGAAGGACTGCTTCTCGCGGTCGTCTCCGCCGGCCGGATAGGCGAGGTAGAGGTTGTCGACCCATTCCGTCGGCCGGTAACCGCCTTCGTTCTCGACCATGTGGTGCGGCTGGCCGTCGCTCTCCGGCGCGGTGTGGCCGTTGTGCAGGTGGGTGAGGAACGCCCAGTCGGGCGCACCGAAGTCCTGCCGGTCGAGGCAGCCCGGGTTGAGGTCGAGATCGTTCTCGAAGCGCACCAGGACCGGCCTGCCGTACTCGATGTTGAGCCGCGGTCCGGGGAAGGTGCCGTTGAACGCGTAGATGGTGCTTTCCGGCAACAGGTAGGAGGGCACCAGGGCGCCGAAGAAGTTCACGTTCCCGGCGGGCGTCGCGTTGACGCCGGTGGGCAGCGTGGTCGCTGCGCCGGCGGAAGTGATCGGGACCACCTGCGAATTGGTGAAGCCGTGCTTCGCCACCTGCACGCGGATGTGGAAGAGGAGCGGGTCGGGAAGGCCGAGATCCTGGCCAGTCACGCCCGGGCCGCTGGTCCAAAGCTGGTGGGTACCTGCGTTGGGGATTCCCCATCCCAGCTCGGAGTGGACGCCGGGGCGATCGCCGAGCGCGTCCTGGTGGCCGGCCTCGGGTCCGGGCATGACCACGCCGGGACCGAATTGCGACTTGCGCACCGTCCAGGCACTGGGATCGCCGGGCGCCGCGAGCGTACCGTTCGGATATCTCCAGCCCGGCCTGATGGCCATGGGAATCGGCAGCGCCTCGGTGAACGGGCTGACGATGAAGGGGCTGGTGGCGAAGGGCTCGTCGTTGACGCCGCATCCGGTGAACCCCATCTCGCCGATGGGAATGGGCGTTTGATCGATACAGACCTGCGCCGCCGCGCTCCGCCCGATCAGCGTCGCCGCTCCAGACATCGCGCTGTAGCGGATCACGTCGCGACGTGTAAATCGCGTCTGTGCCATGGAAAAGCCCCCCCTGCGGTCTCGCCAGGCAAAACGGTTTGCGCGATGCCTAGCGCCCTGGCGTTCCGACCTTCGATGCAGAGGACGTGCCCATCGCAAGTGCCCGCAATCATTGGCTCCGCCAAGACTCGCGGACCGCTAGAGTTGCGCCGCATTGCAATGGAGATTTGCGACCGTATCGTTGTCGAATTCACGCGAGATTAGAAATCGACAACGCAGCCGGTAGTGATTTTCACTTACAATCGAGCGTTTGGGCAACCGGAAATTCGACTCGCGATCGGCGATGTCATGGACGCAAGAATCTGGTCGCAGGTTTTGCGGACCGTCCTTCGCGCTGCAGGGATTGCGCTACTCGAAGCGCAGCGCCTCGATGGGATCGAGCTGGGAAGCTCGCAGCGCCGGATAGAAGCCGGCCACCACTCCCGCAAGTCCCGCGAGCAATACCGCCGCCAGCATCACGGTTGGCGAGAGCAAGGTCGGCCACCCGGCCTTCACCGCCATCACCTTGGTGGCGACCGCGCCGACACCGAGCCCGCAGATCCCGCCGGCCGCGCCGAGCGCCACCGCCTCGGTGAGGAACTGGAAGAGCACGTCCCGTCCGCGGGCGCCGATCGCCATGCGTATACCGATCTCCCGCGTACGCTCCGTTACCGAGACGAGCATCACGTTCGCGATGCCGATGGCCCCCACCAGCAGCGAGATGAGGGCAATGCTGCCGAGCAGCAGCGAGAGCGTCTCGGTCTGCGCGTTGGCGGAGTCCTGCAGATCGGTGAGGTTCTTCACGCGGAAGTCGTCGGCCTGGCCATCTCCCAGATGGTGCCGCTGGCGAAGCAGGGCGCGCACCTCGCGCTGCGCGTCGTCGACGACCTCGGTGCTGCGGGCGCCGACGAGGAGCTGGCCGAGCACGTCTCCCTGCATCCCCTGCACGCGGCGCACGAGCGTGGTCCAGGGCATGAGGACGATGTCGTCCTGGTCCTGACCGCCGTTGCCCTGCCCTTTCACCGCGAGGAGCCCGAC
>VBKL01000157.1 GCA_005879805.1 Deltaproteobacteria bacterium
AGCGCCAGCGCCCGCATGAGGCCGACTCGCTGCGACTGCCCGCCCGACAGCTGGCGAGGGAACCGCTCCAGCGCCTCCGGCGGAAGCCGGACCAATTCCCGCAGCGCTTGCACCCGCGCCGCGAGCTTCTCGCGATCCCATTCGAGATAGCGGGGCAACAGCTCCACGTTTCCGCGCGCCGTCAGGTGCGGGAAGAGCCCGCCGCCCTGCACGACGTACCCGATGCGACGCCGCACGGCGAGCGGATCGAGCTTGGTCAGATCTTCGCCGCGAAAGAGGACGACTCCCTGCTGCGGGTGGAGGAGTCCGAGCAAGAGCCTGAGCAAGGTCGTCTTGCCGCCGCCGCTCGGCCCGAGCACGACGAGCGTCGTTCCCTCCTCGACACGGAGATCGATGGGACCGAGGCCGGAGCCGTCCGGGTGGCGCAGGACCACGTCGCGCAACTCGAGGGCGGCGGGCACGGCCCTCCTCGTACCATGCGATTGCAAAATGTGCCGGGCGGCGCGAAGGTCCGCGAATGCGAACATCCCTCCTCTTGCTCCTTGCGGCGGCGTGCGCCTCGTCGCGTTCGGGCCAAGCGCCCGCGCCGCCGGCGGGGCCGGGCCCGAGCGTCAACCCGACGGCAGGCGCGAGCACTACCGCGGTGCCGTCGGCGGACGCCGATCCGGCTGCGCCCAGGCTCCGCCTCCCCGAGACGGCTCGGCCCGTGCGCTATCGGGCGACGCTCACCCTCGTCCCCGATCGGGACGACTTCGACGGTGTCATCGAGATCGATCTCGACGTCCAGGAGCAGATGCGCGTCCTCTGGCTGAACGCCGACGATCTGACGGTGCGCAAGGCCGAGGCGCGCGTCGAGGGAAAGACCGTCGCCGGTCGCGTCTACGCGCAACCCAAGGACTACCTCGGCATCGGTTTCGATCCGCAGCTTCCCACCGGAACCGCGACGGTGCGCATCGAGTACGCGGGCAAGCTCTCCCGGCGCGACACGGGCGGCGTGCTCAAGACCCAGGATGGCGGCGAGTGGTACGTGACCACCCACTTCGAGCCGATCGACGCGCGCCGAGCGTACCCGTGCTTCGACGAGCCTTCCTACAAGGTCCCGTGGGAGCTGGCGCTGCGGGTGAAGAAGGAGCACGCGGCGTTCGCCAACACCCCGGTGGTTTCCCGCGAGGACGGCGGCGACGGAATGAGCACCGTCCGATTCGCGCCGACGCGGCCGCTGCCGAGCTACCTCACGGCGTTCGCGGCCGGACCGTTCGAGCGCCTCGACGCGGGCAAGGCCGGCAAGAACGGCACTCCGGTGGGAGTCATCGTCCCGCGCGGCACGGGCGATCGCGCGCGGTACGCCGTGCAGATTTCGCCGCAAGTCGTGCCGCACCTCGAGGAGTATTTCGGCTCACCGTATCCGTTCGAAAAGCTCGACAGCATCGCCGTTCCGCTCGGGCGCGGTGCGATGGAGAACGTCGGCCTCGTCACCTTCGGCGCTCCCATCCTGCTCGTCCGTCCGGGCGAGGAGACGCAGACCTTCCGACGCTCGCAGACGAGCGTGACGACGCACGAGTTCGCCCACATGTGGTTCGGCGATCTGGTGACGACGGCCTGGTGGGACGACATCTGGCTCAACGAGGCCTTCGCCACCTGGATGACCGGAAAGGCGCTCGAGCCCTGGTTCCCGCAATGGAAGATCGACGAGCAGCGCGTCTCGATCCGCAACGTCGCCATGGCTGCGGACGCCCTCGTCAGCGCGCGCCGGATCCGACAGCCGATCCAGTCGAACGACGACATGGTGAACGCCTTCGACGCCATCACCTACCAGAAAGGCGCCTCGGTCATCTCCATGTTCGAGCGCCTCGTCTCGCCCGAGAAGTTCCAGCGCGGCGTGCGCAGGTACATGAAGGACCACGCCTATTCGAACGCCACCGCCAAGGACTTCCTCTCCGCCGTTTCCGCCGAGGCGGGGATGGACATCGAGCCTGCCTTCTCCACCTTCCTCGAGCAGGGCGGGGTTCCTCTCGTCACCGCCCAGGTCTCCTGCGGGACCTCGCCCAGAGTCGTGCTCGCGCAGGAGCGCTACTTCCCGCTCGGATCCGAGCCTGGGCCCGACGAGCGCAAGCAGATCTGGCAGATCCCCGTTTGCGTGCGGTCCGGCAAGGAGCGCTTCTGCACGGTGCTCACCTCGCAGAAGGGCGAGTTGCCCATCTCCAAGGCCGCGTGCTCGGGCGGTCTCGTCCCGAACGACGGCGCGTCGGGCTACTACCACGCGGCCTCCTGGGATCCACGCATGCTGCAGAACGGAGGGAAGGACCTGTTGCCCGTCGAGCGCATGGCAGCTCTCGACGACCTCGGAGCGCTCGCGCGTGCCGGCCGGATGGAATACTCGGCGATCCTCGCTCTCGCCCCGAAGTTCGCGCAGGATCCCGATCGCGGCACCACCAAGTCGGTCATCGATCTGGTCGGGTCGTTGCGCGAGTCGGGTCTCGTTTCCGACGACCAACGTCCCGCTTACGCCCGGTACATTCGCGACCTGTTCGGCAGGCGCGCCCACGCGCTCGGGTGGGAGCCGAAGCAGGCCGAGAGCGACGAGACGAAGCTCTTGCGGCCGGAGTTGCTCGAAGTGGTCGGAGACGCGGGCGAGGATCCGCAGATCCTTTCCGGCGCACGCGCGCGGGCGGAGACGTGGTTGCGCGAGCGCCGGGGAGTCGATCCCGAGGTGGTGGGCACGGCGCTCCACCTCGCGGCGACGCGCGGCGACCAGGCGCTGTTCGACGCCCTGCATGGCGCCGCACGCGCGGAAAAGGACCGGCGCGCCCGGCAGCAATTGCTCGGGGCGCTGGGAAGCTTCCGCGATCCGGCTCTTGTGAAGCAGGCGTTCGCCATCGCGCTCAGCGACGAGTTTCCCATCCGCGAGACAATCCCGCTGGTCATGGGAGCGACCAAATCGCCCGTGACGCGAACCATTGCGTACGACTTCGTTCGCTCGAATTTCGACGCGCTCGCGGCGCGATTGCCGCGACGGGAGGGTGGGTCCTCGCTGGTCGGGGCGGCCTCCGTGCTGTGCGACGACACCAAGCGGGACGAGATCGAGGGCTTCTTCAAGGAGCGCCTGCAGAAATCGCTCGGAGGACCGCGTAGATACACGCAGGCGATGGAAACTCTCCGGACTTGCTCGGTTTTCAAGGGCGCCCAAGCGGCCAGCGTGGCCGCTTTCCTGGCCTCGCGGAAGGAACGTCTCTCGGCGGGAAGCGGTGGGTCGAGGTAGGATGCGCCCGTGCCTGGGAAGGATAAGCGCCGTCATTCGCGCGTAAAGCCGCGCGGCGTCGTCGCGCACGTGCGGTCCGGAGACCGTTCCTTCGCGTGCCAGGTAGAGAACCTGTCCGCTGGCGGATTGTTCCTCCGCACCGATCAGCTTTTTCCGCGCGGCACCCGGGTCGAGGTCGATCGCCGATGCGCACGCAAACGCCCGTCTCCTCGCCGCCGAACATCCAGCGCATCTACACGCCACCGCCCGATCTCGCGCCGGTTCCGCATCCGAGCCGGACGCCTTCCCGCCCACCGCCGCCTCCGTCGCAGAAGCCAGGCGGCGGGCGCGTCGAGGCGGAAGCGATCCTCCGCCACATCGCCGAAGCGCTCGACGTGGACGACGCGATCGTCGAGGACCGGTCGACTCCGGGAAACAGCTCGACCTTGCCGCGAATCGCCGCCGCTCCCGTTCCGACGCCGAGGCCGGTTCCGGCCATCGCCCGTCCGCCGTCCTCGTCGGGACCACACCCCGCCTCGCCGGCGGAAGTCCCGCACGCACCGCACGACGCCACGCCCGAAGCTGCGCGGCTCATGCTGCAGATTCGCGGTCTCCTCTTCGAGCTCGGCGAGGCCCAGGCGCGGCTGCGCAGCCGGGAGGCGGAGATCCAGGACCTGCGCTCCCAGCTCGACGACATGCGTAAGCAGCTCGAGGAGCTGGATTCGCGCCGCGGAGCCTGAAACGGCAGGTCGATCACATGCTCCGGCCTGCGGCCTCCGCCCGTAGCCGGCGAAGCCGTCTACTCCGGTAGCGCTTGCCGCAGATCGTCGATCAGGTCCTCGGGATCCTCGATCCCCACCGAGAGCCGGACCAGGCCATCTCCGATGCCCGCCGCCTTCCGCTCCTCGGGGCTGAGGCCGGCGTGCGAGGTCGCCGCGGGGCGGGTGACGAGCGATTCGGTGCCGCCCAGACTGGGAGCGTTGATCGGCACCTTGACGCGCGAGAGGAAACGCTCGGCAGCGTCGCGCCCGCCGCGCATCTCGAAGCTGAGCATGCCGCCGGTGCCTGCGGGCAGGAGGCGCCGGGCGCGGTCGTGCTGTGGATGCGAGGGAAGCCCGGGGTGGTTCACGCGGCCGATGGCGGGGTGCTCGGCGAGGAAGCGCGCGATGCGCAGGGCGCTCGCCGTCTGGTGGCGCCAGCGCAGGCCGAGCGTCTTGAGCCCGCGGTGCAGCAGGAAACACGCGTGCGGATCGAGCGACCCACCGAGGTGATCGAGGGTGTGCTTGGCGGCTTCGATGCGCCGCGCACTCCCCGCGATGGCGCCGGCGATGAGGTCGCTGTGCCCGTTCAGGTACTTGGTCGCGCTGTGCAGGACCAGATCGAATCCCACCGAGACGGGGCGGAAGCCGAGCGGCGAGGCAAAGGTATTGTCGATGAGCGACACGAGATCGTGCGCTTTGGCGAAACGCGCCGCTCCTTCCAGGTCGCCCACGTCGAGAAGCGGATTGGTGAGCGTCTCGACGTAGATGGCGCGCGTGTTGGGGCGCAGGTGACGCTCCCAGGTCTGGGGCACGTCAGCGTCCACGAACGTCGTCTCGATCCCGAGGCGGACGAAGTCGCGGGTGATGAGGTCATGCGTTCCGCCGTAGAGCGTCTTGTGGGCGAGGAGGTGGTCGCCCGTTTTCAGCACGCTGAGGAGCGCCGCCGAGATGGCGGCCATGCCGCTCGCCGCGACGAGCGCCGTCTCGGTCCCTTCCAGCGCGGCGATCTTGGCGTGAAGGGCGACATGGTTCGGCGTGTTGGAGAGCCGCGCGTAGCGGATGTCGTGGTAGCCACGGTCGTCCGTCGTCTGGAAGGTCGCTGACTGGAAGATGGGCATCGCCACTGCGCCCTCGATGCGCGGGTGCGGTTCGCCGGCGTGGACGAGCAGGGTGTCGGGACGCATGGTCTCCTCCTTCAGAACCATTCCGGTCGGGCCTCGACGAACGAGGCGTCGGTGAGACAGATGTCGCAGAGCGTGGAAACGCGAGGGAGCTCGTTGGCGAAGAACCAGCGAGCCGCCGCAATCTTCCCCCGGTAGAAGTCGGCCGAGGCGCGATCGCGCTCGAGGCCGCGGCGGGCAGCGGCGGCCATCTTCGCCCACTGCCAGGAGATGACCAGGACCGAGAAGGCGTCGAGGTAATCCACGCTGTGCGCCAGCATGCCGTCGCGGTCGCCGGCCAACCCTCTCTGGGCCAGCTCCATGGTCGTCGCGGCGATCTTCTCGAGTGCCGCGCGCAGTCCCGCGCGCTCCTCGTTGGTTGCTTCCACCGCGGCGAATTCGGCCGCCAGCGCGCGCAGCGCGTCGCCACCGCCCGCCACGACCTTGCGACCGAGCAGATCGAGCGACTGGATCCCGGTCGTTCCTTCGTGGATGGAATTGAGCTTCTGATCGCGCAGCCACGCTTCGGGCAGGTACTCCGCAGTGTACCCGTACCCGCCGTGAATCTGGACCGCGAGCGAGTTCGACACGAAGCCGGCTTCCGCGGGAAAGCTCTTCCCGACCGGCGTGAGGAGGTCGAGCAGCATCCGGCGGCGCTCGCGATCCTCCTCGGGACCGTGCCTCACTAGATCCGCGAGCCGCGCGCATTCGGCGAGGAGCGAGAGGCCGCCTTCGACGATCGCCTTCTGCTTGAGGAGCATCCTGCGCACGTCGGCGTGCTCGACGATGGGGATCTGCGGCGTGCGCGGATCGCGCGCGGCGAGCGGGCGCCCTTGCGGGCGGGTCCGCGCGTACTCGAGCGACTCGTGGTACGCGGCGCTGGCGGTGGCGACGCCGTTCATTCCCACCATCAGGCGCGCCTCGTTCATCATCTGGAACATGTGCCCGAGGCCCTGGTGCGGAGTCCCGACCACCCACCCGACGCAATCGCCGCGCTCGCCGAAGTTGAGCGCGATGCTGGGGATGCCGCGCCAGCCCATCTTGTGGAAGACGCCTGCCGAGGAGCAGTCGTTGTCGACGAGGCGTCCGTCCTCGGGACGGAGGCGCGGGACCGCGAAGAGCGAGATGCCCTTGATGCCAGCCGGCGCGCCTTCGATGCGGCCGAGCGCGAGGTGGACGATGTTCTCGGTGAAGTCCTGGTCGCCGCCCGAGATGAAGACCTTGTTGCCGCGCAAGAGGTAGCGTCCCGGACCTGCGGGCATCGGAGTCGCGGTCGTGCGCACGTCGGCGAGGCTCGAGCCGGCATGCGGCTCGGTGAGCGCCATCGTCCCCGACCAGCGGCCGGAAATCATCGGCTCGTGGAAGGTCCTGCGCACTTCCTCGCTGCCGAACGCCTCGACGAGATGCGCGGCGCCCGCGGTGAGGCCCGCGTAGGCCGTGGCGGCGCCGTTCGCCGCGCTCAGGTACCCGCCGGCGAACATGGCGACGAGGACGGGAAGCTCCTGCCCGCCGACCTCGGAGGGTCTGGTCGCGTTCGTCATCCCCAGCTCGACAAGGCGCGGCCAGATCTCCTTCATCGCGGGATGGACGCGCACCCGGCCACCCTCGAGCCTGGGCGGCTCGGCGTCCATGGGCCGGTAGGCGGGGAAGAGGACGTCGCGGGCGATCTTGCGCGCGCTGGCGAGGAAGAGATCGAAGGTCTCGCGGCCATGGTCCGCGAAGGCCGGCAACTGGCAGAGATCGCCGGCGCCGTGCACCTCGTAGAGCTGGAAGGAGACCTCCCGATCCGAGAAGAGCGGGTTCGCCATGACCGGACTGTAGCAGGCGGCTCGCTCCTACCGCGACGGGCTATGCTGCGCGGGTGCGAAGCAGGGCCATCGCCTACGGGCTTGGCGCCGCGGCGCTGTTCGGCGCCAGCGTGCCGGCGCTGAAGCTCGCCGCATCGCGCACGGGCCCCCTCGTGCTCGCGGGGCTCTTGTATCTCGGCGCGGGTATCGCCCTTTCCGCGTTCCGTGCCTTGCGCCGCCCGGTGGGCGAGGCGCCGCTCCGGCGTCGCGACGCGCCTGCGCTCGCGGGGATCGTCGTCGGGGGCGCGGTGGTGGGTCCCGTATTGCTCGTCCTCGGTCTGCAGCGGCTGCCGGGGTCGGCGGGTGCGCTGCTTCTCAACCTCGAGGCGCCGTTCACGGCGCTGCTCGCGGTCCTCATGTTTGGCGAGCACCTTGGTTTGCGGGGGGGTCTGGCTTTGGCCTCCGTCGCCGCGGGCGCCTGCGCTCTCGCGTTCGCGCCCGGTGGGCTGCACGTCGATCCCGCCGGCGCCGCGCTGGTGGCGATGGCCTGCGCCGCCTGGGCGCTCGACACCAACCTCACGCAGCGCCTCTCCCTGCGCGAGCCCGTCGCGCTGGTCCGGTTCAAGGGATTGTGCGGCGGCGCCTGCACCTTGGCGCTCGCAGCGATCTGGCGGGAGGGGACTCCCGGGCCGGCGCAAATCGGGGCGGCGCTCCTCATCGGAGCGCTCGGTTACGCCCCGAGCGTCGTCTGGCACGTGCGCGCCTTGCGGGAACTCGGGGCGGCGCGCCAGTCGGCAATCTTCGCCACCGCTCCTTTCGTCGGCGCTCTCCTCGCGTGGCCGGTTCTGGGTGAAACTCCGGGCCCGCGCGAGCTGGTGGCGGCCCTGCTCATGGCGGCGGGCGTTTCGTTACTCGCTTCCGAGAAGCATGCCCACCTGCACGAGCACGAGGCGCTCGAGCACGAGCACCTCCACGTCCACGACGAGCACCACCAGCACACGCACGACACGCCCGTTTCGGAGCCTCATTCGCATCCTCACCGGCACGAGGCGCTGGTGCATGAGCACCCGCATGAGCCGGATCTGCATCATCGGCATCCGCATGGGCGGTAGCGGAATGTTGGCTACCGATCCAGCGCCGCCAGCGCTTGCGCCGGATACCTCTCCCCCGCCGCCACTCCCTTCGGCGCGGCCTCCGCGATGCGGCGTAGATCCTCCGGCGTCAGCTTCACCTCGATGGCGCGGGCGTTTTCCTCGAGATAGCGGCGCTTCTTGGTGCCCGGGATCGGTACGATGTCCTTCCCCTGCGCTAGCACCCAGGCGAGCGCGAGCTGCGAAGGAGTTGCGCCCTTCTCCCTGGCGATCTCCTTGACGCGCTCGACGAGTCGCAGGTTCTGGGCGAAGTTCGATCCCTGGAAGCGCGGGTGGTTCCGGCGGAAGTCGTCTTGCGGCAGGTCGTCGAGCTTCTGGAAGCGGCCGGTGAGGAAGCCGCGGCCGAGCGGGCTGTAGGCGACGAAGCCGATCCCCAGCTCGCGCACCGTCGGGAGGATGTCGTCCTCCACGTCGCGGCTCCAGAGCGAGTATTCGGTCTGCAGCGCCGAGATCGGATGCACCTTGTGCGCGCGCCGGATGGTCTTGGCCGACGCCTCCGAGAGCCCGAGGTAGCGGACCTTGCCCTCCTTCACCAGCTCCGCCATGGCGCCGACCGTTTCCTCGATGGGCACCGTCTTGTCCACGCGGTGCTGGTAGTAGAGGTCGATGGTGGTGACGCCGAGCCGCCGGAGCGAGGCTTCGCAGGACCTGCGCACGTACTCGGGCTTCCCGTTCACGCCGAGAAACTTCCCGTCCTCGGAGCGGACGTTGCCGAACTTGGTGGCGAGCAATACTTCATCGCGCTTGCCCGCGATGGCTCGCCCGATCAGTCTTTCATTCTCGAACGGCCCGTACATGTCCGCCGTATCGAGAAAGGTGGTGCCGAGCTCGAGCGCCCGGTGGATGGTGGCGATCGATTCCGCTTCGTCCCGTCCGGCGTAGAACTCGCTCATGCCCATGCAGCCGAGGCCGATCGCGGAAACCCTGAGACCCTGCTTTCCGAGTGTGCGCGTTTCCATGGGTGGTTCTTTTACTCCCCCGCGCTTGCTGCGGCATCGTTGAATCGCGATGACATCTCGCTTTGCCGCTCTACGGTCCCGCGATTACCGGCTCCTGCTCGGAGGGCAGGCGATCTCCCTCACCGGATCGCAGATGCAGCAGGTGGCCGTGATCTGGCAACTCTACCTGCTCACCAGGTCTCCTCTCGCCCTCGGCATCCTCGGGTTCTTCCGCATCCTGCCCATCGCCGTCCTGGCGCTCGGGGGCGGGGTCTTCGCCGATGCCTTCGACCGCAGGCGCGTCATGCTCGTCACCCAGAGCGTGCTCGCGCTCGTCTCCGTCACGCTCGCCTGGCTGTCGTACTCGGGCCGCACCACGCCCAATGCGATCTACGGCCTCGCCATGCTGGCGGGCGCGGCGACCGCATTCGACAATCCCTCGCGCCAGGCGCTCGTCCCCCGGCTGGTGGAAGCGGAACAGCTTCCCAACGCGCTCAGCCTGTACGTGACGGTCTTCCAGATCGGGACGGTCGCGGGGCCCGCGCTCGGCGGTGCGGTCCTCGCTTTCTCCGGGCCGACGGTCATCTATCTCCTCGACGCCGGGTCGTTCCTCGTCGTCATCGGCGCGCTCCTCGCGATGCAGCATCGCCAGACCGGGCGCGGCGTCTCGCAGATCAACGCCGACGCGTTGATCGAAGGCCTGCGCTTCTTGCGCGGAATGCCCCTCATCTGGTCGACGATGCTGCTCGACTTCATCGCCACCTTCTTCGCCGGCTCGCTCCTCTTGTTGCCGATCTTCGCCGACCAGCTTTTCCACGTCGGACCGCGTGGGCTGGGGCTGCTCTACGCCGCCCAACCGCTCGGAGCGGTGCTCATGGGGACCGTGCTCTCCATACGCAGGCCCATCCGCCGGCAAGGTCCCGCGCTCCTCTGGGCAGTGGCTACGTATGGCGTCGCGGTGGCGCTGTTCGGGCTCTCGCCCTGGTTCTGGGCGAGCTTCGTGCTGCTCGCCATCTCCGGCGCCGCCGACACGGTCAGCTCGATCATCCGCAACATCATCCGGCAGACCCTGACGCCGGACGAGCTGCGCGGCCGCATCAGCTCGGTGGTGATGATCTTCTTCATGGGCGGGCCGCAGCTCGGTGAAGTGGAGGCAGGCGCGGTGGCGAAGGTCTTCGGTGCGCGCTTCTCGGTCGCGTCCGGCGGAGCGCTCTGCCTGCTCGCGACGGCCGCAGTGGCGGGGCTCATCCCCGCGCTGCGGCGTTACCAGTCCCGCGAATGATCGGATGCTCCGCTTACGCACTCCGCCCGTCGCGGCAAAGCCGTCTCATCCGTCGAGGACTTCACGCGCCTTCTGTCCGAGCGACTCGGGCGTGAACGGCTTGGGCAAGAAAGCGATACCGCGGGCCGTCTCGCCGCCGCGGATGGTGGGATCGTCCGTATAGCCGCTGGTGAAGAGCACCTTCACCTCGGGATTGTGCTGACGAAGCTTGGTGGCGAGCTCGCGCCCGCCCATCTCCGGCATGACGAGATCGGTGATCACCAGGTCGATGCGCGTGAGCCCGTAGATCTTGAGCGCGTGCACGCCGTTGTTGGCCTCCAGGACGTGGAATCCGGAGTGCAGCAAGGCCTTGCGCGCGGCGATGCGAACGAGCTCTTCGTCCTCGACGAGCAGGACCGTCTCGCCCTTCTTGCCGGTTCCTATGGCAGGCGGGCGCTGCACGGGAGCGTCGGCCATCTCCGAGGTCTCCGGCAAGAAGATCTCGAACGTGGAACCCGCGCCGACGTGCGAGGTGGCTCGGATGTATCCCCCGCTCTGCTTGACGATTCCGTAGACGGTGGCGAGGCCGAGGCCGGTCCCCTTGCCCATCTCCTTGGTGGTGAAGAAGGGCTCGAAGATGTGCTGCAGCGTGCTCTCGTCCATGCCGAGACCGGTGTCCTCGACCTGGAGCCGCACGTAGCTCCCCCGCGCGACCGGACAGCCGAACATGCGCCGTCCGTCTTCCACGTCGAGGTCGACCTTCCCGGTGCGCAAGGTGAGCCGTCCGCCGCGGGGCATGGCATCGCGCGCGTTGAGCGCGAGGTTCATGATCACCTGCTCGAGCTGGCCGGGATCCGCCCGGACGTTGCAGTTCGGTTCGGTGATAGCGGTGAGCTCGATGTCCTCGCCGATGAGGCGGACGAGCATCTTCTCCAGATCGGTGACCACCACAGCGACGTCGACGGTGCGCGGGCGCAGGACCTGCCGCCGGCTGAAGGCGAGCAGTTGCCGGGTGAGGCCTGCGGCCCGTTCCGCCGCCTGGCGGATTTCGCCCAGGTCGTTGCGCAGCGCGCTGCCTTCCGGAACGTCCATGGCGGCGAGCTGGGCGGTGGTGAGGATGGCGGTGAGGAGGTTGTTGAAGTCGTGGGCGATGCCGCCGGCGAGCCGGCCGATGGCTTCGATCTTCTGCGCCTGGCGAAGCTTCTCCTCGCTCTGGCGAAGCGCCTGCTCCGCCTGGTAGCGCTCGGTGACGTCGTGCCAGTTGAGCACCAGGCCTCGCACGATCTCGTCGTGCAAGAGATTTCGCACGCTGGCGTCGATCCATCGCCAGGTACCGTCGTTGTGGCGGAAGCGGACGCGGGCGAAGGAGACTTCTCCCGGCGCCACGGACGCTTGTTCGACGCAGCTGAGCGCGGCACGCATGTCGTCGGGGTGCAGGAAGTCGAACGGGCTTTTTCCGCGCAGCTCGTCGGGGTGGTAGCCGAGCACGGCGCGGACGTTCGGGCTCACATACTTGTACCGGTTCTCGCCGTCGATGATGGCGACGGAGTCGAGCGAGTTCTCGATCAGCGAACGGAAGTAACGCTCGCTCGCGGCGACGGACTCCGCCGCCTCGAGCCGCGCCGTGATGTCGGTGACGATTCCCAGCGCGCCCTGGTGGTCGCCGCGCTCGTTTTCCAGGGACGAGCGCGACATGAGGACGCGCAGGGCGCGGCCGTCCGCGCGCAGGAGCTCGACCTCGAGGGTGTCGCGCAGGCCGCGAACGGGAGCCTCTCGCCAGCGCGGGTTGCGGCGCTCCGCCGGCGTGAAGAAGCGCAGGAACCTCTTGCCCAAAACCTCCTCGGGGCGCACGCCGAGAAGCTCCGCCATGCGCGCGTTGAGGTATTCGACCCGGCCGGTCGGGTCGATGGTCCACACGCCCTGGTTCGCATTCTCGACCAGCGTGCGCCAGCGATTCTGGCTGCGCCTCAGCTCGTCGTCCTGGCGCGAGCGCAGTACCGCCGCGGAGAGCACGTTGGCCAGGGACTGGAGGAAGTCGACTTCTTCGACCGGGTACTCGCGAGTCCGGGTGTCGCCCGCGGCGAGGCCGCCGATGGTGCCGCCGCGGGCGCGCAGGGGGACCGCGACCCCACTCTTCGCGCCCGTGCTCTCGAAAACCAGCGCGCTCCGGAAGCGGGTCTCCTGCGAGAGGTCGGGGACGACGATGGGCTCGCCGGTCGAGCGCAACAGCGCCGCCAGCGTACCGGGGTCGATCGGCAGCGCTTCGGCGCGAGGAAAAAATCCATCCGCGGCGACGAGCTGGGCCGAGTCATCGTCCATCCGGATCACTCCGGCGAAGGCCACGCCCAGGTGCGCGCGGATCGACCGCAGCGCCTCGCCAAAGAGGTCGGAGATCGGAACTCCCGAGAGCGCAAGGACGCCCAGCCGCGCCACGTCGGACTGCTGACGCGAGCGCCGATCCAGCTCGCGGCTGACCGTCGATACTTCGTCGGGTCGGAAATCGTCCGGGACCATGCTTCTCTACCT
>VBKL01000066.1:0-28511 GCA_005879805.1 Deltaproteobacteria bacterium
CCGGGACCGTTCGAGCGTCCCAATCCAGTCACCCTCATGCTCGGTGTCACCGGGTCTGTACCCGAGTACGAAGCAGTGTTCTTGCCCGTCCACCTCAAACAACATGTACCACCCGAAGTCTTCCTGTTCCGGCTCGTCTGCAGTTGTGACGGCACGCTTTCGAAGCGCGGCGATCATCCGTCGCAAGACGTCATCACCGAAGCAGCCGGGGTTCAGAAAGTACGACTTCGGGGTGGCGGTATTGAAAGCCGTGGTTCTGAAGACCACCGTCGTCCGCGGCATCCGGGCGGTCCTGAATCAGGGCGGGAGCACCGTTTCGCCGTAAGACAAGTACCGATCCACCGACTGCGCCGCAATCCGGCCTTCGCGGATGGCCCACACGACGAGCGACTGTCCGCGCGACATGTCGCCCGCGGCGAAGACGCCCGGGACGCTCGTCATCTTGGTTCCGTCGGTCCAAACGTTGCCGCGCTCGTCGAGCTTCACGCCGAGCTGCTGCAAGAGCGGCTTCTCCGGTCCGAGGAAGCCCATGGCGAGGAGCACCAGGTCGGCGGGGATGACCTTCTCCGTGCCGGTGATCTCGCGCGGGCCGAAACGGCCGTCCGGAGCCTTCACCCACTCCACCGAGACGTAGAGCAGCTCGCGCACGTTGCGCTGCTCGTCGCCGATGAAGCGTTTGGTCATCACCGAATAGACGCGCGGGTCCTTGCCCCACAGCGCCTTCGCCTCGTCCTGCCCGTAGTCGAGCCGGTAGGTCTTCGGCCACTGCGGCCAGGGATTGTCGGGCGCGCGGACCTCGGGCGGCCGGGGCAGGATCTCGAGCTGGGTAAGGCTGCGCGCTCCCTGGCGGATGGCGGTGCCGACGCAGTCGGTGCCCGTGTCGCCGCCGCCGATCACGATGACATGCTTGCCCTTGGCGGAAATGGGCGGCGGACCCTGGAAGTCGGAGTCGAGGAGCGACTTGGTGTTCTTGAGCAAGAACTCCATCGCCGGATGGATGCCGGCGAGGCTCCGGCCGTCGACGGGAAGCTCGCGCGCGTGGGTGGCGCCGCCGCACAGCACCGCTGCGTCGTAGTCGGCGAGGAGCTTCTCGGCGGGAAGGTCCTTCCCCACCTCGACGCCGGTGACGAACTTGATCCCCTCGTCGGCAAGGAGCTGCACGCGCCGCTCGACCATCTTCTTGTCGAGCTTCATGTTGGGGATGCCGTACATGAGGAGCCCGCCGACGCGGTCGTCGCGCTCGAAGACCACGACCTCGTGACCGGCCCGGTTGATCTGCGCCGCGGCGGCGAGTCCCGCCGGTCCCGAGCCGACGATTGCGACGCGCTTTCCCGTGCGGACCGCGGGCGGATTCGGGACCACCCATCCCTCGGCGAAGGCGCGGTCGGCGATCGCCTCCTCGATCATCTTGATGTTCACGGCCGGCAGATCGATGGCGACGGTGCAGCTTCCCTCGCACGGAGCGGGACAGACGCGGCCGGTAAACTCGGGGAAGTTGTTCGTCTTGGCGAGCCGGATCCACGCTTCCTTCCAGTTCCCGCGCCAGACGAGATCGTTCCATTCGGGGATGAAGTTGTGGACCGGGCATCCCGAGGCCATGCCGCCGATGAGCTTCCCCGTGTGGCAGAAGGGCACGCCGCAGTCCATGCAGCGCCCGCCCTGCTCCCGCAGCGTCTGCTCCGCGATGGGAAGGTGCATCTCCTTCCAGTCGCGCACGCGCTCCTCGGGCGGCCGATCGTGGATCGGCTCGCGCGGGTAATCGAGGAATCCGGTCGGTTTGCCCATGGTGACCTACGGGGGCTAGTTGCCGCCCACCCTGGCCTCGTCGCGCACGTTGGCCTCGAAGGCCGCCATCTCCGCCTCTTGCGGCGACATGCCCGCAGCCCGCATCTTCGCCTGGGCCTCGAGGACCCGGCTGTAGTCGTTGGGCATCACGCGCACGAACTTCGGCGCCGCCTCCGCGAAGCCTTCCAGGATCCGCCTCGCCAGCGAGCTCGAGGTCAGCTCGGCGTGCCGCTCGATCATGCGGCGGATGACGAAAAGCTCCTGCTCGGGCGTGGGCCCGACCGCCACCATCTGCTTGTTGCAGCGGCTCGCGAACTTGCCGTCGCCGTCGAGGACATACGCCACTCCTCCGGACATGCCCGCGGCGAAATTGCGGCCGGTCCTTCCCAGGACGACGACACGGCCGCCGGTCATGTACTCGCAGGCGTGATCGCCGGCTCCTTCGACGACCGCGTCCACGCCCGAGTTGCGCACGCAGAACCGTTCGCCTGCGATCCCGCGGATGAACGCCTCGCCGGAGGTGGCGCCGTAGAAAGCCACGTTACCGACGATGACGTTGTCCTCGGGAACGAACTGCGACTCGGCGGGCGGGAAGACGACGATGCGGCCGCCGCTCAATCCCTTGCCGATGTAGTCGTTGGCGTCGCCCTCGAGGACGAGGGTCATGCCGCGAGGGATGAAGGCGCCGAAGGATTGCCCGGCGGAACCCTTGAAATGGAAGTGGATGGTGTCGTCGGGCAATCCCGCCGGCCCGTGGCGCCGGGTGACTTCGCTCCCCGTCATGGTGCCGACCACCCGATTGGTATTGCGGATGGGCAGCGTCGCGCGGACCGGCTTCTTCTCTTCGATGGCGGGCTTGGCGAGCGGCAGGAGCGTCTTGCCGTCGAGCGTGTCCTCGAGCCCGTGGTCCTGGCGGATCTGGCAGGTGCGCCCGTAATGTTTCGGCACGGTGGGCTTGAAGAGGATGCGGCTGAAGTCGATGTTCCGCGCCTTCCAGTGATCGATGGCGCGGCGCATCTCGATGCGCTCGGAGCGGCCGACCATCTCGTCGAAAGTGCGGAAGCCCAGCTCCGCCATGTGCTCGCGGGTCTCCTGCGCAACGAATCGCATGAAGTTCACCACGTGCTCGGGCTTTCCCAGGAACTTCGCCCGCAGCCTCGGGTCCTGGGTGGCGATGCCGACCGGGCAGGTGTTGAGGTGGCAAGCGCGCATCATGATGCAGCCGAGCGCGATCAAAGGCCCGGTCGCGAATCCGAATTCCTCCGCGCCGAGGAGCGCTCCGATGACCACGTCGCGGCCGGTCTTGAGCTGTCCGTCGACCTCGATGGTGATGCGGCTGCGCAGGTCGTTGAGCACCAGGATCTGGTGCGTCTCCGCGAGTCCCAGCTCCCAGGGAATGCCCGCGTGCTTGATGGAGGTGAGCGGCGAGGCGCCCGTCCCTCCGTCGTGGCCGGAGATGAGCACCACGTCCGCATGCGCCTTCGCCACGCCCGCGGCGATGGTGCCGACGCCCAGCTCCGCCACCAGCTTCACGCTGATGCGCGCATCCTTGTTGGCGTTCTTGAGATCGTGGATCAGCTCCTTGAGATCTTCGATCGAATAGATGTCGTGGTGCGGAGGCGGCGAGATGAGGCCCACGCCGGGCGTGGCGTGCCGCACCTTGGCGATCCACGGATAGACCTTGTTGCCGGGAAGCTGGCCGCCTTCCCCGGGCTTGGCGCCCTGCGCGATCTTGATCTGCAGCTCGCGGGCGTTGACGAGATAGTTGCTGGTCACTCCGAAGCGCGCGCTCGCCACCTGCTTGATTGCCGAGTTCTTCGAGTCGCCATTCGACTCGAGGACGTAGCGAGCTGGATCCTCGCCGCCTTCGCCGGTGTTCGACTTGCCGCCGATCCGGTTCATGGCGACGGCGAGGGTCTCGTGCGCTTCCTTGGAGATCGACCCGTAGCTCATTGCGCCGGTCTTGAAACGGCGCATGATCGCCTCGACCGGCTCCACTTCCTCGAGGCGCACAGGCTTGGCGGCGGCGAGGAAATCCATCATCCCGCGCAGCGTGCAGTGCTGCTTGGACTGGTCGTCGACCATCGCCGTGTATTCCTGGAACACTTTGTAATCGCCGGTCCTGCAAGCGTGCTGCAGCTTGTGGATGGTCTCGGGGTTGGTGAGATGGAACTCGCCCCCGTTCCGGTATTGGTAATCGCCGCCCGCGGGAAGGCTGGTGTGGAAGACGGGCCGCTTGGGCGGGAAACCGCGCTCGTGGCGCATGCGCGCCTCCCGAGCGACGACCTCGATGCCGACCCCGCCGACTCGCGAAGCGGTCCAGGTGAAGTACTCGTCGACGAAGTCCTGCGAGAGGCCGATGGCCTCGAAGACCTGGGCGCCGTGGTAGCTCTGGATGGTGCTGATCCCCATCTTGGAGATCACCTTCACGATCCCCTTCACCACCGCCTTCAGGTAGCGCTTCTCGGCCTCGGCCGGAGGGCCCGGGATGAGGCCCTGCTCCACCTGGTCGTGGACGGTCTCGATGGCGAGATAGGGGTTCACCGCGCTCGCGCCGTAACCCATGAGGAGGGCGAAGTGGTGCACCTCGCGGGGCTCGCCGCTCTCGACGATGAGGCTCACGCGGGTGCGCGTTCCCTCGCGGATGAGGTGGTGGTGCACGGAGGAGACGGCGAGGAGCGCCGGAATGGGCGCGGAGTCCGCGTCGTTGCCGCGATCGGACAAGACGATGAGGTTGAAGCCCTCGGCGATGCACTCGCTCGCCTTCCAGCGCAGGTCCTCGAGCGCACTGCGCATCCCGGACCCGTCGCCCTTGGGATTGAACAAGGTGGGGAGCTTCACCGCCTTGAGGCCGCTCGTCCCCGGCCCGCCGTCGAGCGCGCGGATGCGGCCCAATTCGTCGTTGGTGAGGATGGGCGACGTCAATGCGACCTGTCGGGCACACTCCGGCCCCGGCTCGAGCAGGTTGCCCTCCGGACCGATGGAGGTATCCGACGCCATGATCAGCTCCTCGCGGATGGCGTCGACCGGCGGATTGGTGACCTGGGCGAAGAGCTGCTGGAAGTAGTTGAAGAGCGGCTGCGGCCGCTCGGAGAGGATGGCGAGGGGCGTGTCGGTGCCCATCGATCCGATGGCCTCGTTGCCGGTCGCCGCCATCGGCGTGATGAGGATCTTCACGTCCTCGGAGGTGTAGCCGAAGACCTCCTGCCGCCGGATGAGCGTCTCGCGATCGGGCGGCATCCAGCGCACCGGCGGGGGCAGGTCCTCGCTACGCACCATCGAGGTTTGCAGCCACTCGCCGTAAGGAGCCTGGCGCGCGATCCGTTCCTTCAGCTCCTCGTCGCCGACGATGCGGCCGAGCTCGGTGTCGACGAGGAAGATGCGGCCCGGCTGGAGCCGGCCCTTCTCCAGCACCCGCTCGGGCGGGATGTCGAGGACGCCGACCTCCGACGACATGACGACGAGGTCGTCCTTGGTGACGTAGTAGCGCGAGGGCCTCAGTCCGTTGCGATCGAGGACCGCGCCCACCCGGACGCCGTCGGTGAAGGCGATCGAGGCGGGGCCGTCCCACGGCTCCATCAGGCAAGCGTGGAACTCGTAGAAGGCGCGGCGCTCCTTGCTCATGGTCGTATCGCGCGACCACGGCTCGGGGACCATCATCATCACCGCGTGGGGCAATTCGCGGCCCGCGAGCGTCAACAGCTCGAGGACGTTGTCGAACATCGCCGAGTCGGAGCCTTCGGTGTCGATTACGGTGAGGATCTTCTTCAGATCGTTGCCGAAGAGCCTCGATCGCATCATCGACTGCCGCGCGTGCATCCAGTTGATGTTGCCGCGCAGCGTGTTGATCTCGCCGTTGTGCGAGATGTAGCGGTACGGATGCGCCCGTCCCCAGGAGGGGAAGGTGTTGGTCGAAAAGCGCGAGTGCACCATCGCGATCGCGGAGCTGACGGCCGGATCCTGGAGGTCGAGGTAGAAGCTGCGCAGTTGCCCCGCGTTGAGCATTCCCTTGTAGACAATGGTCTTGTAGCTGAGGCTCGGAACGTAGAAGTGGCCGCGTCCCGGGATGGCGGAGCGGGAGACCTTCTTCTCCACCAGGCGGCGGATCACGTAGAGCTTTCGTTCGAAGGCCGCGGCGTCGGCGACGTCGTCGCCGCGGCCGATGAAAATCTGCCGGATCGTCGGCTGGCTGGCCTTGGCGGTGCCGCCGAGCGACCCGTTGTCGGTCGGGACGTTGCGCCAGCCGAGAAGCTGCTGCCCCTCCGCGCGCACCGTTTCTTCGAAGAGCTTCCCGATGGCTTCCTGCCCGTGCTCGCTGGGAGGCAGGAAAACCATGCCAGCGCCGTAGCGACCCGGTGCCGGCAGCGCGATGCCCAGCTTGCCGGCTTCCCGGGCAAGGAAGGCATGGGGCATCTGGAGCAGGATTCCGGCGCCGTCGCCGGTGTCCTTCTCGGCGCCGGTGGCGCCCCGGTGCTCGAGGTTGAGGAGCACCTCGAGCGCCTTCATCACGATGTCGTGCGAGGGTCTTCCCTTGATGTCGGCGACGAATCCGAACCCGCAGGAGTCGTGCTCCAGGGCCGGGTCGTACAGCCCTTGTTTCGGCGGCGGTCCTGCTTCAGCCATCGTCGCCCGTTCCTCCAAGGAATCAGCGTTCTCGCTTTTGCGCCGCGTGTCAAACCTCACGGGAAGCCCCGACCGGACCGGCCGATCGGGTGCGACGGGATGTCGCGACAAAGATGTAATTGCCGGAAGCGAATAACCCCGAGCACGCCGCGTCAACAGCGGCCGGGTGGCCTCGGCGTCCGGGCCTACTGGGGTCGGCGGGAGTCTCGGGCCTCCTGCGGATCCCACATCCGGACGCCAAGGTCAGTCCAGTCTACTAACGACGGCGCGAACCAGGCGCGACGTCCTCGCAGCGCAACCCCCGCGGTTGCGCCAGGAGGAAGTCATGAAGCTCGTTGCCGCTCTGGCCTTGGGGCTTTGCCTCGCCGCACCCGTGCGGGCGGCGGAGGACGTCCCCATCACCTCGAAGTCCCCCGAAGCCCGCGCGCTGGTGAAAAGCTGCCTTTCCCATATCGACAACGTCCACATCGGCGAGGCGGTCGCGGATCTGAAGAAGGCGATCGAGCTCGATCCGGACCTCGCCACCGCGCACGCCTTGCTCGCGGCGCTCTCTCCGCCCGACGAGGCGAAGAAGCAGATCGAGCTCGCGCAGCGCAACGTCGCCAAGCTGCCCGAAGCGGAGCGCATCCAGATCGAAGGGATCGCGGCGGGGATCGCGGGCGACAATGCCAAGGCGCGCGAGCTGCAAGTCCGTCTCGCCGAGGTATCCCCCGGCGATTTCCGCGCCCACAACGCCCTCGGGACCACCGCCCTGGGCGACCGCGACTTCAAGAAGGCCCAGGCGGAATTCGAGAAGGCGATCGAGCTCAACCCACAAGCCGCCGGCGCCTACAACCTGCTCGGCTACACCTACGCGGGACAGAACGACTACGAGAAGGCCGCCGCCACCTTCCGCAAGTACGCCGAGGTCGCGCCGCAGGAGCCGAACGCTCACGACTCGCTCGCCGAAGTGCTCATGAACGGCGGCCATCTCGCCGAGTCCGAGGCGGAGTTCCAGAAGGCACTGGCCATCAACCCCAAGTTCGCGGGAGCGTGGGCCGGAATCGCCCAGACCCGCCTCTTGCGCGGCGACGCACGAGGCGCGGACGAGGCCCTGCAGCGGGAGAAGAAGACGGACGAGCGGCCGATCGCGGTGCTCAACGCAGAGGTGCTGGTCGGCATTTCCAAGCTCGTCCAGGGCAAGCCGGAATCGTGCTGGAAGAAGCTCGACGAGGTGGTGGCCCGATCGAAGAAAGAGGGGACCGGGCAGCGTTTCGGGACGCCCGGCTTCAAGGCGCGCCTCATGACTCGCGAGGGCGAGGCCGCTGCGGCGGAGAAGATCGTCCGCGCCGATCTCGCACAGACGGAGAAGGCAGATCTGCCCGCCGGATTCAGGACCGGCATCCAGCGCTTCCTCCTCGGTGAGGAGGTCCGCGCGAGCGCTTACGCGGGGCACGCCGACCAGGCAGCCGCGGCGCTCGAGAAGCTGGAAGAGGCGACGCAGCCCGTCGCGCAGGTGGCCTTCAACGGCTCCGTGCTGCAGAACGCCCGCGGCCTCGTCGCGCTCGCGCGCGGCGACGCCAAGGCGGCGGTCGAGGCGATGCGCGGCTGCCTCGAGGCGGACTTCAACTGCCAGTACGACCTGGTCCGCGCGCAGGAGAAGGCGGGCGCCACCAAGGACGCGGCCGCCACCCGCGAGGCTTTCTTCCGCGTCCCGCGTCGGGGAATCGAGTACGTCTACCTCTGGAAGAAGCTCGGCGGCCGGTCCGCGCCGAGGGTCGCAGCCAAACCCGAAGGGGAGTGAGGTTCAGGGAGAGGCTCGCGAACAGTGCGGGCCTCCTCCCGCTACCTCTTTTTCGTGAACCGTTCGACGACGGAGAACAGGGTATCGAGGTTGATGGGCTTGGTGATGAACCCGTCGTAGCGGCTGGTCGTCGCCTTCTGGCTGGCGTGGAGGTCGGCGGTGATGAGGACCACCGGCACGCCCTGGAAGGACGGCTCCTTGCAGAACTCGTCCATGAACTGCGACGCGTTCATCGGGGCCATGTTCCAGTCGAGGAAGATGAGGGACGGCGGCGGATTCGAGCGCAGATAGACGAGGGCCTCGCGGCCGCCCGGAGTCTGGACGACGTGGTAGCCCTCGTCCTGAAGCGTGTCGACGATCGCCTCCCGCACGTCGGGGTCGTCGTCGACGACGAGGATCGGACCTTCAGGATTGCTTGGCGGCATCGGCCTCTTTCGCCCGCAATGGCAACGTGACGGTGAACGTCGATCCCTCGCCGGGCGTGCTCCGCACCGTGATGCCACCGCCGATCGCCTCGACGATGCTGCGAGAGATCCACAAGCCGAGGCCGAAGCCGCCGTATTCTCGCGTCCCGCGCGCGCGCTCGAAGCGATCGAAGATCCTCTTGTGATCCTCGGGCGCGATCCCGATGCCGTGGTCGACGACGCGCAGCACCGCATCGGATCCGTCGAGAAGGGTCTCGACCTCTACCGGCTTGCCCTTGCCATACTTGATCGCGTTCCCGACCAGATTGGTGATCACCTGCTCGAGGCGGACCCGGTCCCAGACGCCCTCGACCGGTTCGAGCCGGAGCAGGATCGGGCACCGGGATTCGGTCGCCAGATCGGCGAAGCGGTCCATCACCTCGCGCACGACGGCGTCGAGGTGCATGCGCTCGCGATCGAGGGCCAGGCGCCCGGCGTTGAGGCGGGAGACGTCGAGGATCTGGCTGATGAGCTTTTCCAGGCGGGCCCCCGCCGCCGCCGCCTTCTCGAGGCGGTCCTTGAGCCTCGGGTCGACCACCTTCGCGCTCCGCGCGAGGCTCTGCACCTGCATGAGAAGCGCGGAGAGCGGCGTCCGCAGCTCGTGCCCGGCGGTGGCGAGGAATTCGTCGCGAAGCTGGAGCGCGAGCTGCGCCTCTCGCAGGTGTTTCGCCTCGGTGAAGTCGCGGGTGACCTTGGTGAAGCCGACGTGCCGGCCTTCCTGATCGAAGAGCGCCGTGATCACCACGTTGGCCCAGAATTGCGAGCCGTCCTTGCGGACCCGCCAGCCTTCCTCCTCGTAGCGCCCTTCGGCCTTCGCTCTTCGCAGCTCGTCGGCAGGATGCTCCCTCCGGCGCGCCTCCTCCGGATAGAAAACGGAGAAATGCTTGCCGATGATCTCTTCCGCTTTGTAGCCCTTGAGTCGCTCGGCTCCGATGTTCCAGGTGGCGACGCGCCCGTCCGGATCGAGCAGGAAGATGGCGTAGTCGCGCACCGCCTCCACCATCAGCCGGAGCCGCTCCTCGCTCTGGCGGAGCGCCTCGTTGGCGTTGCGCAGCTCGGTGACGTCGCGGGTGACCTTGGAATAGCCGGTCAGACGGCCGCTCGAATTGCGCAGCGCGGTGATGGTGACGTGGGCCCAGAACTTTTCGCCGGTCTTCCGCACCCGCCAGCCTTCTTCGACGTAGCGGCCCTCGCGAGCAGCGATCTCCAGCTCGCGCGCCGGCTTCCCTGCCGCGAGGTCCTCCTCCGGGTAGAAGATGGAGAAATGCTTCCCGATGATCTCTTCCGCCCGGTACCCCTTGATGCCTTCGGCGCCGGCGTTCCAGGAGGCGATCATCCCCTCGGGCGTGAGCATGAAGATGGCGTAGTCGGTGACGCTGTCGACCAGCTGCCGGAAGCGCTCCTCGTTGGTGTCCAGCCCGGACGCCCGCCGCGTGGCGGGCCCGGCCGTCTCTCCGGTGAGCACCTCGATGGCCTGCTCGAAGGACTGGACTACCTGCATGGTCTCGTCGACCGGATGGCTGCCGAGGCGGCCCGCCTGGATGCGAAATCGCCAGCGCGCGGCCACGGTGCGGAGCAGGTCCGCCGCTAGTTCGATGCTGTCGGCCAGTTCCTGATCGCGATACCGGGCTTGCCGCACTTTCGTCCTTTCTTGCTTTCGGTTCGAGCATCGTGCCGCCGGCCCGCCTGCTGGGCGCTCCACTGCCACGCGGAAGGTAACCGGTCTGGGACGCAACCGGTAGGCGAATGAAACCAGCGGTCGAGAATTGGACGCCGCCCGGCGGCCGGGGGCACTTGAGGTGCAAAGAAGGGACGCCTGGATGGAACGGATACCGTCGCTCGCCGCCTGGGAAAGCTTCTACGTGATCGTAGGATCTTCCGCGGCGGCGCTCACCGGCCTGCAGTTCGTCGTCATGAGCGTGATCGGAGCCGACCCGGAGGAGACGAGCGGCACCGAGGAGGTCTCTGCCTTCGGAACGCCCAACGTGGTGCACTTCTGCGCGAGCTTGCTCGTCGCGGCGATCATCAGCGCGCCGTGGCACGTGCTCGCCACTGCCCGCTGGGCGATCGGGCTGTGTGGCGTCGCGGGCATCTGCTACGTGGCCGCGGTGCTCCGGCGGGCGCGCGCGCAGAAGGGATACCGGCCGGTCCTCGAGGACTGGATCTGGCATACCGTGCTTCCGGCCATCTCCTACGTCGCGCTCGTCGTCGCGTCGGTGGCGATGGAAGGAGACGGGCGAAACTCCCTGTTCGTCATCGCCGGCGGGGCGCTGCTCCTCCTCTACATCGGAATCCACAACGCGTGGGACACGGTCGTCTACCTCACCGTTGCCCGGCGGAAGGAACGCCAGGAGGCCGCGAAACGGGGTGGATCCGGGCATCGGTAGGACGGCCGATGAAGCTCGCCAAGGCGCCGTGACAGCATCCTCCCCACGACTCCTTCCGGCGCCAGTCGCGGCGCCGCGGACGCTCCGGAGGCTGCATGATGGCGAAAGGGACGAATCTCACGGTACCGATGCTGCTCCTCGCCGGCCTGTGCGGAGGCTGCGCGGCATCGCAGACGATGCTGGCAAAGAAGGACCTGGTGGTGCAGGCGAAGACGAGCACCGCCGTCTTCGTCGATCCGGTCGCGAAGGCGAAGCGGAGCATCTACCTGGAGGTGAAGAGCGGCGTCGAATCCTTCGACCGGCGCGCGTTCAAGCAGTTCGTCGCGCAGCAGTTCGCGGCGAGCGACAACGGGTACAAGGTCGTCGACGATCCCGACGACGCGCAGTTCACCATGGTCGCTTACGTCCTCAACCTCGAAGAGGCGAATCCCACCGCGGCGGAGAAAGCCCTCGAGCAGGGATACAAGGGTCAGGCGGTCGTCGGCGGGGCCGTCGTCGGCGCCATCGCCGGCCAGTCGCTCGCGGCGACCGCCGCCGGCGGGCTAGCGGGAGGCGTCGCCGAGCACGTCACCAGCTACTGGGTGAAGGACGTCACCTTCATGCTCGTCTGCGACGTGCAGATCCGCGAGCGCACCGGCGCATCCGTGCGGCGAGACACGGACATCACCGCTCACGTTTCCGACGCGGGCACCACCCGGCAGACCGCGTCCGAGACCCTCCGTCACAAGGAATACCGGACGCGGATCGTCACTACCGCCAACAAGGCGAACCTCACCCTCGGGGACGCGCAGCCGGAGATGTTCCGGAAGACGGCGTTCGCGATGTCGGGGTTCTTCTAGGCGCCCTCGCGTCAGCGGAGCGGCACCCGTTTGAGCAGCGGAGGCGGGCCCGGCTGGAAGCCGTTCTTGCCGAATCCCTGCCAGCCGCTCCGCGCGATGAACCAGAGCGCGCCGTCGTGGATGACGGCGTGGGTAGGGTCGGGGAGATCGCCGCCCTTCTGCACCAGCGCCGCTTTCACGATCCGGTTGCGACGGTCCAGCGTCAGCTTCACGACCCGGACCGGATCGAGCCCGTTCTGGACGATGTAGAGGTCGTCCCCGGCGAGCGCGGTGCCGTCGATGCCCGTGAGTGGAAAGCCTTTTGGCGCCTCGAGCCAGCGCACTTTGCGCGTCCCGAGATCGAGCACCGCGAGGCCCAGCGTGTAGTCCGGAACGAGGAGCTCTCCGCCGTGCATGGCGGGCGTCTGTGGCGAGGCGAAGTCGTCCGAGAGCTTCTCGAAACCCTTGGAAGTGACCCGGTACACGCCGCCGCCGAAACCGTCGGAGGCGTAGGCGGCGCCGTCGAAAACGCGCAGATCTGCCAGCGCGCCTTTTGCAGGCGAGTCATGCCGCGCCTTCACGGCGCCAGTGGCTGCGTCGATCTCCAGAATCGCCGACCGCCCTTGATCCGCCTTGTCGTGATCCTCTTCCTCGTCGAGGGCTGCCGTCGTCACCCAGAGCGTATTGGTGGCCGGTTCGAGCGCCATCCCCAGCGCCGCCCACGGCGTCCGGGCAAGCTCGATCAGCGAGCCCCGCGACAGCTTGAAGATGGCGCGCTTGCGCACGCTGCTGAGGAACCAGTCCTGGCCGCTCCGCGCGAGATCCTCGACCACGAGATCCGCCCGCGGGAGCTCGGCGGCCGTGGGCGTCGTTCCCCGCGCCGCGCGGCTGTACGCGATGCGCCGCAGCGCCTTTTCGTAGCGCGGCTCGCCTCGGAGCGAGGCCAGGTCGCCGTCATTCGCGGCGTCGAGAAACGTGTCCTGGTCGGCGAAGTCCTCGAGCGCCCGCAGCGCCGCTGATTTGTCGCCGGCCAGCGCCGCCGCGCAAGCGAGCTGGTACAGCTCGCGAGGGATTCGCGCGGCCTGCACGACGCGCTTCTGCGCCTCGAAAAACGCGGGCCAGTCCTTGCCCTGGTAGGCCTTGAACGCCGAGCCTCGCAGCTCCCTCAACTCGCGCGCGGTGGTGGCGACCGCTGGCCGGCAGAGAAAAAGCGCCAGGGCCGCCACCGCCAGGATCTTTTCCATTCGGCCGAGTCTAATCGGCGTCGCTGTCGCCGTCCCTTTCGCCGCCGAAGTGGAACAGATCGAAGAGGTCTCCGATCGCCGGCATGTTTCGTGGCACGTAGACGTCGTCGCCGTGCTGGATCGGATTGGGCAGGTTGTCCCGGCTGCGCGCGCTCAGGGTGGTTCCGAGCTTCCAGTTGCGCTCGACGAATTTCACGAACGAGGAGTGCTCATTGTAAGCATGGCTGATGCGCCCGCCGGTGGAGAACGGCGAGACGGCGATCATGGGGATGCGCGGGCCGGTGCCGAAGAAGTCGACCGGCTGGATGAAGCCGGAGTCGTAATAGCCGCCGCCCTCGTCGACGGTGACGAAGATCGCCGTCTCCGCCCAGAGCGCGTCGTTGCTCTGCGCGAGCTCGACGATGTTCTCCGCGAACGCCTCGAAGAGGCTCCACTTCGACGAGGCCGGGTGGCCGTCCATGGTGCCGTCGGGTTTCACGTAGGACACCGCCGGCAGGGTACCGTTCCTGAGATCGGTAAACAGATCGGTAACGTCCCGCATGTGATCCGCGACGAGGCCGGGATAGTTCGCTTGGTGCTCGAACGGGTTGCAGATGTCGCAATAGCTGCCGGCCAAGGGGCTCGCGGTGCCGTCGGCATCGAAGCCGCCTCCGTAGTACTTCCAGGAGATCCCGTGCGCCGAGAGGACGTCACCGATGCTCCGCTGGGCGGTGGGGGGAACCACGAGGCCGCTCGCGGGCAGGCCCTTGGGCGTGAAGGGCGGGCTCACGTTGACCGCCTGGAAGAACTCGCCGGGGCCGCAGCGGGTATCGACTTTGTACGGAAGAGCGGCGAGATAGCCGTCGATGGCGGCGATGCCGGGTGCGCTGCGGTCGGAGCAGTCGAACCACTGCGCGCGCCGGGTGTACAGGTTGAGCGTTCCTTTCCGCGGGTCGGGATTGTAGATGTTGGCGGCGGGAGGAGTCGCAGGATTGCCCCTGCCGTCGCTGAAGAAAATCTGATCCGCAAAGCCGAGAGGCTGGCTGTCCGGGCCCGTGCCGCCCATCACCGGCTGGTGATAGTTGTCGCTCATCGTATAGGCGTCGGCGAGGAACTTGAAGAACGGCGCATCGCCGTTCTGCATGTTGAAGAACGCCATCGTCTGCCCCGTGTCATGCGGCGTGGCGCCGGGCGCGGTCGCGAAGGTAGTGGTGACCGCCGACTGGAGATCGTGGAGGCAGCCCGTCGGGTTGCCCTTCGTCACGTGCTCCTCGTCGATGGCGCAATCCATCTGCTGGAACATCTGGAAGAACTGGTGGATGGTATCGCCCGTGAAGGCGTCGAACGGCATCGCCGGACCTGTCAGCTGGAAAGGACCCGGCGGCAGGGCGTTGACGTTGGCGATCCGGGTATCGGGACCGAGCGTGGCGGCGAGACCGGTTCCCCCAGTGGCGAAAAGGAATTGATCCGCCGGCGGAAGGCCCGGATCACCCCCGGGAATGCCGAGGATCCCCGCGTATGGAGAAAAGGGACCCACGCCGGCGATGTCCGGGGGCGGCAGCGTCGCATAGAGTTGCTTCTGCAAGCGGCTCGCGCTGACGAAGAACTTCCCTCCGTTGGGCGGAGAAACGATCTGGAATTGATGTGCTTTGGCGAAATTGGAACCCGGCGATCCATCGGCGTTGACGATGCCCTCCGACAACAGATTCAGTACCTTGGCTCGCCTCGGCAGGTAGGTGGCGAAGAGGTGATCGAAGCTCCGGTTCTCTCCGACGATGATGATGACGTGCTTGATCGGCGTCGCCGTGTCGCGCTCGCGCTTCTGCCCGGCGCTCACCTTGCCGGCGAACAACGCGACGAGGCAAGCCCCGACGATGCATCGGTTTGCATTCGAGGAAGACATCTCCCCTCCAGTGACCCGCCGTCATGGCGAGCTCACGGCGGGGGGTAACACCGACGCCCTTTGCGTCGCGTGACGTGCTGGCGAAAGCTTGGCGTCGCGCGGAAGGCGAACGGAGCGACTGTCGTCGTAGCGAGAGAGGAAGAAACACCCGGACCCGGAGGAACGCCGCTCACCGCAGGGGGGGCTGTCGGGTCGCGAGGTCCCTGCCGGATCCGAGTGCTGAGTAATACGATGCCGGAACCGTTCGCAGGAATCGGCGTTTGCAACGACCTCGGCGGCGTCACCTGGTAGGATCTTTGTCGCAAGGTCTTACTCGGCCGCTCGCTCGTCGGCGCCCGAGCAAGGCCATCCCTTTGTCATCGTTTTGCACTACCGGCATGCATGCAGGACGCGCGAACCATGTCGCACGCCATCAGCCCTGCTGGGCGCGGAGCCAGGCCGCGACCGCCTCGGTCCGGCTGCGGAAGCCGTGCTCCCGGAGCAACCGGTCGAGGTGCGTCCGCACCGTGCGGTGCGAGAGACCCAGACGGGAAGCGACCTCTTTGTCAGAAAGTCCGGCGGCGACCAGAGCGAGCACCTGCGACTGCCGCGGCGTGACGCGCAACTGGCTCAGCGACGCCTCGAGACGCCGGTACCCCGTCGAGGCGCGGGTGGCCAGGGCGGCGAGCACGCCCTCGTCCTCGCGGGTGAAGGCATCGGGCCGGAACGCGGCCAGGTAGGTGAGCCCGACGATCCGGTTGTCGGTCGCGAGCGGGACGTGGAGGGCCGACCGCAAGGGCGAAGGCGGCGCCGCTACCGCCGCGTCCTCCACGCGCGCGGCGCCCCCCGCAACCAGCCGGAAAAGGGCGAGAGCATGCTCCCGGACCCGTCCCAAGGTCTCGTCCGAGCAGTCCGAGCGTGCGTAGACGTCCACGAGCGGCTCGGTGCCGGGCCGCGCGACGACGCCCGCGCCCACGTCGAAATCGATGGCCCGCTCGAGGGCGCGGGGCAAGAGGCCTGCCAGATGCGGATAGGAGCGCGGATCGTCGGTTATCTCGCCTGAACCTTCCTGGCCTTCTCCAGGCGCAACGTGGACATCGCGCGGCCCACCCAGTTCGGCGAGCGCGCGGGCGGCCATCGCGATCTCCGCGGCGCCGGCCTCCGGGCCGAGCAGGATGACGGGGTCGGTCGCGAAGGCTTCGGTGAGCCCCGCGGCGTCGGCGCGGTTCGCGATGGCGACGATGACGGGGACGCCGGGGAGGCACTCGCGGATCGCCCGGACGGCCGCATACGACGCTGCGCCCCATCCGACCACCACGTCCGGCGCGCCCTCCACGGCAGTTTGGACCGCTTCGTCCGCAGTGAACGCTTTCGCCACCACTTCGCCCGACGATTCGAGCAGCTTCGCCAGGTCTGCCGCGAGCGGCGGAGCCTCCCCGAGTAGCATCACGCGGCAGCCGGCCGCCCGCTCGGAGCGCGCGCCGGCAGGCTCCAGGAGACCATCCACCGCAGCGCCCAGCTCGTCGACGGCAGCCAGGAAGCGCCAGAGCGCGGCCTTACCCGCGGCAGAAGCTGCCGGCCCTTCGCCAGCTTCCCACCTGGCGAGGATCTGCTCGAGGCGGCGGCGCAAGAATTCACCCAGCGGCGACGACGACTGCACCGTGCGTACGGCTTCCATAGGCACCAAACTATTCATAACGGCGCGGAGGATCCCGGGTGTCCGAGCATGGCGAGGAAATCGGCGCTCCGCTGCTGCCCGCGACGGGTGGCGAGGCACCGATCCAGGCCCAGATCGAGCGGATCGCGCTGGCGCTGGACGCTGCCGCCGATGGCGAGCTCGACCAGCGGCTCCTCGCCGACACGTCGGGGCCGCTGGCCCCCATTGCGCTCGCCGCCAATCGACTCATCGCGCAAAACTCGCGCTTCACGCGCGAGGTGCTCCGCGTTTCCCGGCGCGCCTCGGCCGAGGGGCGCCTTTCCGAGCGCACCCACCCTTCCGCGCTCTCCGGGAGCTACGAGGAGGCGTTGACCGCGCTCAACGACCTCCTCGATCAGCTGACCTGGCACGCCGCTGAGACCGCGGTCGTTACCCGTGCCCTCGAACAAGGCGAGCTCGGCAGGACGATGCCGCTCGAGTGGCCCGACGGGACGCCGCTGCGAGGCCAGGCTCTCGGCGTAGCGCGCAGCATGAACGCGCTCGTCGCCAGGCTCCGCGGAATCCGCTCCGAGGTCATCCGCCTCGCCGGAGAAGTCGGAACGGCGGGCCGGCTGGGGGGCCAGGCCGAGGTGCGGGGCGCGAGCGGGGCCTGGGAGGAGCTGATCTCGGCGGTGAACCTCCTCGCCGCGAACCTGACGTCCCAGGTCCGCAACATCGCGCTCGTCACCACGGCGGTGGCCCGCGGCGACCTCTCGCGCAAGATTACCGTCCCCGCGCAAGGCGAGATCCTGGAGCTGAAAGAGACCGTCAACGAGATGGTCGATCAGCTCCGCGCCTTCGCCGCCGAGGTGACCCGCGTCGCCCGCGAGGTGGGCACCGAAGGAAAGCTCGGCGGACAGGCCGACGTGAAGGGGGTCTCCGGGACCTGGAAGGACCTCACCGACAACGTCAACATCCTCGCCGGTAATCTCACCGATCAGGTCCGCAACATCGCCAAAGTCACGACCGCCGTCGCAAACGGCGATCTTTCGCAAAAGATAACCGTCGACGTGCGCGGCGAGGTACTCGCGCTGAAGAACACCATCAACACCATGGTCGATCAGCTCCGCTCCTTCGCCTCGGAAGTGACCCGGGTGGCGAAGCAGGTCGGCACCGAAGGGAACCTCGGCGCGCAAGCCGAGGTCCCCGGTGTGGCAGGCGTGTGGAAGGACCTCACCGACAACGTCAACGTCCTTGCCGGCAACCTGACGAACCAGGTGCGCAACATCGCGCTCGTCACCACCGCCGTCGCCAAGGGCGACCTCTCGCGGAAGATCACCGTCCCGGCCCGGGGCGAAATCCTCGAGCTGAAAGAGACCGTCAACGAGATGGTCGATCAACTCCGCGCCTTCGCGGCCGAGGTGACGCGGGTCGCCCGCGAGGTCGGGACGGAAGGAACGCTGGGCGGGCAGGCGCAGGTGCGGGGCGTGGCCGGAACCTGGAAGGACCTCACCGAGAGCGTCAACACCCTGGCGGCCAACCTCACCTCGCAAGTGCGCAACATCGCCCTCGTCACCACCGCCGTGGCGAACGGCGAGCTCTTGCGCAAGATCACGGTCGAAGCCAAAGGCGAGATCTTCGAGCTCAAGAGCACCGTCAACGGGATGGTGGATCAGCTCCGCGCCTTCACCGCCGAGGTCATCCGCGTCACTCGCGAGGTGGGCGCGGAGGGAAAGCTGGGAGGACAGGCCAACGTTCCCGGGGTCGCCGGCAGCTGGAAGGATCTCACCGACAGCATCAACGAGATGATCGTCGACCTCGGCGAGAGCACCCGCGCCAACGCCGAGCAGGACTGGCTCAACACCAACCTCGCCCGCCTCTCCGATCTCCTCCAGCGAAGGCGCAGCCTCGAGGAGCTGGGACGGACCGTGCTCGACGAGCTGGCTCCACAGATCTCCGCCCAGTACGGCGCGCTCTTCGTCGCCGACGGCACGACGCTGCGGCGGGTGAGCACCTACGGCCATCCCGGGGAAGGCGCGCAGGACCGGTTCCGCCTCGGCGAGGGCCTGGTCGGCCAGTGCGCTCTGGAGAAGCGGATCCTCTCGGTCGAAGACCTGCCGCCCGGCTACGTCCACGTCCGCTCCGGGATCGGCGGCGCGCCGCCCTGCAGCCTCTTCATCCTTCCCGCGCTCTTCGAAGGTGAGGTGAAGGGCGTCATCGAGCTGGCCTCGCTCTCGCCTTTCAAGAGCATCCACCGCGTCCTGCTCGAGAAGCTCGCCGAGGGCCTTGGCGTGGTCCTCAACACCATCGCGACCACCTCGCGCACCGAAGGCCTCCTCGAGGAGCTGAAGGTCTCCAACGCGGAGCTGGCGGAGAGGACCAGCGACCTCGAGGACAAGGCGCGACAGCTCGCCCACGTCTCCCGCTACAAGACCGAGTTCCTCGCCAACATGTCGCACGAGCTGCGCACGCCGCTGAACAGCATGCTCATCCTCGCGCGGCTGCTCGCCGACAACGATCGCTGCAACCCTCCCCGCACAGGTGCTCACCGATGCGCAGCGCTTGCAGCAGATCCTGAAGAACCTGCTCGCGAACGCCTTCAAGTTCACCCCTCGCGGCCAGGTCGAGCTTCGCATCGGTCTGGAAGCCGGCGGCGACGCGTTCCAGGCGTCGTCGCTCCGCTCCGCGACGCAGGTGCTGACCTTCGCGGTGTCCGACACGGGCATCGGCATCCCGCCCGAAAAACACGAGCTCGTCTTCGAGGCGTTCCAGCAGGCGGACACTTCCACCAGCCGCACCTTCGGCGGAACGGGTCTCGGCCTCACCATCAGCCGCGAGCTTTCGCGGCTCCTCGGCGGCGAGATCCGGCTGCGCAGCACGCCGGGCAAGGGGAGCACCTTCACGCTCTACGTCCCCCTGCTCATTCCCTCCGATATGACGCACGAGCCCCTGGTGGCAGAGGAGCCGCGCGTGCTCGCCGGGCCGGTGCAAGATGCGCCGCCCGAAAAGAACGCCGCGCTGCGCGGGCGCAAGGTCCTGCTCGTCGACGACGACGTCCACAACCTCTACGCGGTGACGAGCCTTCTCGAGCGCTACGGCCTGCGGGTGCTCGCCGCTCGCGGTGCAGCAGAGAGCTTCGAATTTCTCGACGCAAACGCCGACGTCGACGTGGTGCTGATGGACGTTATGATGCCCGGGATCGACGGGCTGGAAGCGACCAGGCGGATCCGGCAGCGCCCTGGCTGCGCGGAGCTTCCCATCGTCGCGCTCACCGCCAAGGCGCTAGCGGGAGATCGGGAGCGCTGCCTCGAGGCAGGCTGCTCCGACTTCGCCGCCAAGCCAGTCCCCGCCGAAACCCTCGTCTCGCTGCTCTCCAAATGGATACATCCGAGGTGAAGGTGAACACCGCCGAAACAGAAAAGCCTCCGGTTGCCAGCATCCTCATCGTCGACGACCGACCCGAGAACCTCCTCGCGCTCGAAGCAGTGCTGAAGCCGCTCGGCGCGCGTGTCGTGAAGGCGCGCTCCGGCGAAGAGGCGCTCCTCCATCTCCTGCGCGAGACCTTCGCCGTCATCCTCCTCGACGTGCAGATGCCGCGCCTCGACGGCCTGCAGACGGCGGAGCTGATCAAGCAGCGCGAGCAGACCCGGCACATCCCGATCGTCTTCATCACCGCCTTGAGCCGCGAGGCGGCCTGGGTGTTCAAGGGGTACGCGCACGGCGCGGTGGACTACCTCCTCAAACCGGTGGATCCGGAGATCCTCCGCGCCAAGGTCCGCGTCTTCTGCGACCTCTACGTCCGCGGCGAGAAGATCCGCAGGCAGGCGATGGAGAACGAGGTGAAGGACGTCTTCCTCGCCTCGGTGGTCCACGAATTGCGCACCCCGCTCGCGGCGGCCAAGGCGCAGACCCAGCTGGCCCTGCACCAGCTGTCCGAAGGCAACGGCGAACCGACCGCCGCGCGCTCGTTGCGCGTCATCTCCCGGCAGATAGATCGGCTGGTGCGGCTGGTCGGCGATCTGCTCGACGTGAACCGCCTCGATTCCAGCCAGCTGGAGCTGAACCCCACCGAGTTCGACCTCAGCGCCTTGATCGAGGAGGTGCGGGCCCGCATGTCGTCGCTCGACGAGGAGAAGCATCCGATCCGCGTCGTCGCCGGCGAGGACATCTACTTCTTCGGCGATCGCGACCGCATCGATCAGGCGCTCACCAATCTCGTCTCCAACGCTTTTCGCTACTCGCCCGACGGAGGCGAGATCGAGATCAAGGTCGATGAGGCCGGCGACGGCGTCCATCTCGCCATCGCCGATCACGGGCTCGGCATCCCCAAGGATCAGCAGCAGCACATCTTCGAGCGCTTCGCCCGCGCGCACGGCACCTCGTACGGCGGCCTCGGCCTCGGCCTCGCCATCACCAAGGGCATCGTCGAGCAGCACGGAGGCTCGATCTGGGTGGAGTCGGAGGGCGTGCGAGGAAAGGGGAGCATCTTCCACCTGCGCCTGCCGCAGCGGCGGATGGAGCGCTCCACGCCGCCCCGTGTCCGTCCGCTGGCGACGTCGCAGGAGGAGAAGAGGTAAGTCTCGGGGATCGAGGCGGCGAGTCCTCCGCCCCGGGAGGATGCGATGGAAGCGTGGCTCGCGCTCGGGTTCCTCGCAGGGATGGCGCAGGCGCTCCAGGGCGCGGTGAATGCCCAGTTGCGGGCGGTGGTGCAAAGCCCGCTGTGGGCGACCTTGCTCTCTTTCGTGGTGGGAACGATCGCGCTCGGGGTGCTGGTGCTTGCGGCGCGTGCGCCGCTGCCCGCGCAGTTGCCCACGCGCGCCTGGGTGTGGGCGGGAGGTTTCCTGGGCGTCTTCCACGTGGGGGCGGCGCTCGTTCTCGTCCCCAAGCTCGGAGCGGGAACGACGGTCGGCCTGTACGTCGCCGGCCAGATGACCCTGGGGCTGCTCCTCGACCATTTCGGGTTCGTGGGTGTGCCGCTCCACACGACTACGCCGTTGCGGTTCCTGGGCGCAGCGATGGTGGTGGCGGGCGTGCTACTGCTGCGTCTCACTTGACGGTCTCGATACCGTCGCTCAACGCCGCGCCGGAATGGCTTGAATCGGTGAACAACGTCCCAAGGGGAATCAGCTAGCTATCGCCTATCGCTCTGCCAGGTCGCGAGGCAGTCACGCTGTTGGAAGGCACTGAGTGTATTCAAGGCACGGCGAGCGATAACCAGCGCCCTTCCATGGTCATGTGGATGAGGAAGAGCTTGGGCCGGACCGTCACGCCCTCGGGTCCCGGCGTGAAGGCCGCGGATGAGCAGGGATCGGTAGAGCCGTCCCAGCTCGAGAGCCCCATGCTTCATGTGGTTCCCGAGGACGTAGCGCATCGCGTACGCCACCTCGCGCGGGCTCTTCAACTCGCGGGAGTGAAACCGGTCGGCGAACACCTGGCCGCGCATTCCGTGCGCCTTGTTGAGGCCCCGAGCCATCCGAACGGCCAGTCCCTTCATGCCACGGGACAGCGCGATCGCATCCTCCGCCTCGACGAGCATGTGCATGTGATTGCCCTGGACGCTGAAATGAGTCACACGGAGGCCGAAGCGCTCCTTTCCTTTGCGGAGCGCCTCCTTGATGGCGCGGAAGCTACGCGGTCCGCGCAAGCTCGGCCGCCCGCCGGCGATTCGCATCGTTACATGGGCTGGCGTCCGCCGCGACTGCTTCCGCGGCACATGCGGCACTCCCGCTCGCGCTCCCTTCGACTTCCGCCCCGCGCCCCTACGCTTCCCTCCCCAACTCCGGAACTACATCGCAAGCTGCTTCATCGCTGCCTCCACCCGATTGAGCGAAGGCATCATCGTAGCGCGAGGGTCTGACATTCCCTGTTCCGCCACTAACCACCCGACTTAAATCGGCTAACAAGTTCTAGCTCGCCACCGCTCGCCGGTCTGCGAGGTCCGATCCGATCACGCTCTGGGCCCGGTAGAGACGGGCTCTTCGAGATCATTCGCCGTCGATCGCTTAGAATCAGCTTGGTGCGCCTCTCGAGCCCTCGGCGGCTGGTGGCGGTTGCGTGCGCGACGGCGATCCACGCGAGCGCGAGGACCGCGAAGGATGACGGAGGATCGGCTGGGCACCGCCCCGCCTCCGCTCCGTCAAGCGAGAGGTTGGTTTCGATGTTGCTGAACCCGAACGAGCGCGATCGGAGCCATGCGAGCTTCTTCGGCGGCAGGACTACGCCTACGGCAGCGATCCGACCTACTCCCATTGCCATGTCAATGCCGTGATAGTCGCACCGCAAAGACACGAGCCGCCGATCTTCGTCGTGTTCCTGGCCGAAAAGTGGTCTGCCAACTTCGCAAAGGAGGGCGTCCCCAAGGGTCACTTCGTTCTCTTCGCGTCGGATGGCGCAGTACTGCCGGTCGATTCGCGAGCGGCGGCCTGCCGACGCGGCACATCATTCCTGTTGAGCGAATCCCCACTCCGTCTTGAGCTTGATCGTGGGAACTTCCGGGCATCAGGTCCCGACGGGCGCGCTCGAACGAGTGGACGAGGACGAATGCCGTGGCGACGTGTGCATGGGCAGGGCGATCACCGAGGAGACGAGGATTGTGTACCCGTGGGCTTGGCGGGAGACGATCGGCAGCCGGGCGAGCGGGTTCCTCCGATTCGATACGCGATTGGAATCCTGGCCCGATGCCGTGTTCGCTTTCACGGGCCGCCACCCACGATGATCCGCTGCACGAACTTGAATCGGCGAACAACGCATCCGTCAACCTGGCCCGGGCACGTAACACGCCGATGCTTACTCAGCGATCGCGACCACGACGAACGTGTCCTCGTGAGGGCGGTGAGATCGGCCCGGCGCCGTGCTATGGGAGCGCGCCATGGAACCGCGGGCCTACTTGGATCATCTGAAGCAGCAGACCGAAGCTCTCCAGGGGCAGGGTCTCTTCAAGCGCGAGCGCGTCATCGAGGGTCCGCAGGGAGCGGAAATCCGCGTCCAGGGCGGCCGCAAGGTGCTGAACTTCTGCGCCAACAACTACCTCGGGCTCGCCGACCATCCGGAGGTCGTCGCCGCCGCCCGCGAAGGGCTCGAGCGGCACGGCTACGGCATGGCCTCGGTGCGCTTCATCTGCGGCACGCAAGACGTGCACAAGGAACTGGAAGGGAAGCTTTCGCGCTTCCTCGGCACCGAGGACACCATCCTCTACTCCTCCTGCTTCGACGCGAACGGCGGGCTCTTCGAGACCATCCTCGAAGAGAACGACGCCGTGGTGAGCGACGCGCTCAACCATGCCAGCATCATCGACGGCGTGCGGCTCTCCAAGGCGCAGCGCTTGCGCTACGCCAACAATGAGATGACGGACCTGGAGGCGAAGCTCATCGAGGCCAAGGATTTTCGGATGCGGCTCATCGCCACCGACGGCGTCTTCTCCATGGACGGAATCCTCGCCGACCTGAGATCGATCTGCGCGCTCGCGAAGAAGCATCACGCGCTGGTGATGGTCGACGACTCCCACGCCGTCGGCTTCACCGGCGAGAAGGGCCGCGGCACGCACGAAGCCTGCGGCGTGATGGACCAGATCGACATCCTCACCGGCACCCTGGGGAAGGCGCTCGGCGGCGCGAGCGGCGGCTACATCTCGGGCCGGCGCGAGATCATCGGATGGCTACGGCAGCGCTCCCGGCCGTACCTCTTCTCCAACACGCTCGCTCCCTCGATCGCGGCGGCATCGTTGAAGGTGCTCGAGATGCTCGAGCGCACCGGGGACCTTCGCAAGAAGCTCCGCGACAACGCATCGTACTTCCGCTCGGGAATGGCAAAGCTCGGCTTCACGCTCGTCCCCGGAAGCCACCCCATCATCCCGGTGATGCTCGGCGACGCGAAGCTCGCGAGCACCATGGCCGACAAGCTCCTCGAGGAAGGCATCTACGTGATCGGCTTCTCGTTTCCGGTGGTCCCGAAAGACAAGGCGCGCATCCGCACGCAGATCTCCGCTGCCCACGAGCGCGAGCACATCGATCGCGCCATCGCCGCCTTCGCCAAGGTGGGCCGCGAGCTGGGAGTCATCCGATGAGGGCGCTCGTCAAGGCGGAACGCAAGCCCGGGATCACGCTCCAGGACGTGAAGCCGCCCGACCCGGGGCCCAACGATCTCCTCATCCGCGTGCGCAAGGCAGCGATCTGCGGCACCGACATCCACATCTTCAACTGGGACGAGTGGTCGCAGAAGACCATCCCGGTACCGATGGTGATCGGTCACGAGTTCACCGGCGAAGTGGCGGCGATCGGCAGCGCGGTGACCGGATTCCACGAGGGGGAACGGGTCAGCGCAGAAGGCCACATCACTTGCGGCCATTGCCGCAACTGCCGCGCCGGCAAGCGGCACCTGTGCCGCAACAGCAAGGGCGTCGGCGTCCATCGTCCCGGCTGCTTCGCGGACCTCATCTCCATTCCCGCCTTCAACGTCTTCCGCGTTCCCAAGGAAGTTCCGGACGAGATCTCCGCCTTCTTCGATCCGCTCGGAAATGCGGTGCACACCGCGCTCTCCTTCGACATGGTGGGCGAGGACGTCCTCATCACCGGAGCGGGCCCCATCGGCGTCATGGCCGCCGCCATCGCCCGGCACGTCGGCGCGCGACACGTGGTGGTGACCGACGTCAACGACTACCGGCTCGAGCTGGCGAGGAAGATGGGCGCTTCCCGCGCCATCAACGTGTCGAAGGTCTCCATCGAGGCCACCATGAAGGAGCTCGGTATGACCGAGGGCTTCGACGTGGGCATGGAGATGAGCGGCAACGCGGCGGCGCTCCGCGCGCTCCTCGGCTCGATGAACCACGGCGGGCGGGTCGCCATCCTCGGCATCCCGCCGGGTGAAGTCGCCCTCATCGCGCTTCTGCTCGCCCCGATCGCCATCACGCACGTCGGCGTGGTGGACCTCGACGAGGGACGGATCGTACCAGACCAGACCGTCATCGTCCGCGACGGCCGCATCGAGAGCGTCGGGCGCTCCGGTGCGAAGGTTCCGAAGGGAGCCACCCAGGTCGACGGGCGCGGCAAGTTCCTCCTGCCGGGCCTCTGCGACATGCACGTCCACCTGAGCTGGACGACGGCGAGCGCCCTGCCCTTGCTGGTCGCGAACGGGGTCACCTGCGTGCGCGACCTGGGGAGCGATCTGGCCGGGATCGATGCCTGGCGCGCGGAGATCGCAGCCGGGGTGCGCATCGGGCCGCGCATCGTCCGCGCCGGACCGATCTTGAATGGGCGGAGCTTCAACCGCTACCAGCTCGTCACCGGCCCGCCCGAAGAGGCGCGAGGCATCGTCCGGGCGCTGAAGCAGGTCGGGGTCGATCTGATCAAGGTGCATCGGCGGGTGGAGCGGGAGGCGTATTTCGCCATCGCCGACGAGGCGAAGAAGCAGGGGCTGCCGCTCGTCGGTCACATCCCCATGACGGTCACTCCCGAGGAGGCTTCCGACCAGGGACAGCTCATCGAGCACACCGAAACGCTCTTCGAGGGAACGTTCTCCGCTGCGCTCGAGCCCGGAGCGCTCCCCGCGGCCATCGCACGATTCCGATCGGAAGGCGCTGCCGCCTTGTTCGCTCGCTTCGTGCGCAATCACACCCCGGTGACCCCGACCCTCGTGCCGTGGCGTCATCTGCTGGCGCATCCCGATCCGCTCTCGGACCCTCGCATGCGGTACGTGGCGCGCTCGCTGAAAGAAGCGCAGAAGCGCGCGCCGCCGATGTCGGCGGAAGACCGCGCCGAGCTCGAGCAGACCTACGCGGAGTACCGCGCCGTGGTCGGGCAGATGAATCGCGCGGGCGTCGTGCTCCTCGCGGGAACGGACATCGCGGCCGCGCGCATCCCCGGGTTCTTCCTGCACGACGAGCTCGGCGCACTCGTCGAGGCAGGCCTCAGCCCGCTGCAGGCGCTCCGCGCCGCGACCTCGAATGCCGCCGCCATCCTTCGCAAGGACATCGGAGCCGTCGCGCCGGGGAAGCTCGCCGATCTTGTGCTCCTCGATGGGAACCCGCTCGAGCGCATCGAGAACACGAATCGGATCAGGGCCGTGGTGGTAGCCGGAAAGCTCTTGCGGAGGTCCGATCTGGATCGGCTCCTGCGCCTCGGAGAGGAGATGGCGAGCCGGAACTGAACGGCGCACCCGCGCCGGTGTTCGATTCCGTACGAAAACGGACCACCAAGACCGCTGTGCACAAATTGGTCGGGTGCCCCTCCTCTTCGTGATTCTCAGCCTGTTCGTGGCGGTCGGATGCGGCGCATCCAGGCCGCCCACGCAGTCCAGCGCCTCCAGCGGGCCAGCCGCCACGGATCCTTCGAGCGGAGCGGGCGCCGACGCCGGTCAGCCCGATGCGGGCACTGCGTCCGCACCCGACGCGGGCACGCCGCCCGACTGCTCGGCAAGTGCGCCATTCGACGCACGTTGCTTCGATCCAGGAGCGCCCTCCGTCGCAGTAACCCAGTCCGACGCCGCACAGTGCGCGGCCTTCCTGCCCGTGACCGTGCCGGAGCCGGTGCTCTTTACGAAGTCATTCCTCGGCCCCTCGATGGGGACGGTCAACTGCGGCGCGGTCCCGGACGGCGATGGCCACCTCGGCGTCTGCATGTACAGCGATCCAGGATACCCGGCAGACGGCTCCAGGACCCAGGTGATGACCGCGGACGGCGCCACCCTGGCGACGCTTCCGGGCACGGTCGTGCGGAGCGAGCAGCACGGCTTTCTCACGCTCCTGGGCGCGGTCGACTACGGGCAGTCCGACATCCTCACCGGGTGGAACGGCGGAGCGACCAATTCGCTCCGGCTCCGCATCATCCTGCCGTCCACCGTGCAGCCGGACCCGCCGTTCTGTTCCTGGGCGGCAGCGGCCGATTCGAGCGTGACGGCAGCCTGCTGGTCTGCGCAGGCAGGAGCTTCGTTGCATCGATTCGATTCCGGGTTGGCAGAGACGGCCGCCGCGCTGCCCCTTCCGGAAACGATCGGCGTCTACGGCATCGACGAGCAGGGACTGATGCTGGCCGCGGATGCTTCCGGCACCTTGCGCTGGCGCGAGCTAGACGGGAGCGTTCTTTCCGGCCCGATCGCCGGCACCATTTCCGGGCCGTTCCGTACGCTCGTGGGCGGGGGATACGACACCTCGAGCGGCGTGCTCCCCTCGGGATCGACGCAATTCGTGCCCAGGCCGCAATGGCTCGCGCAACGGACGGACGGCGATCTCAGCCTGATTCGCGGAAGACGGGCCTACGCCTACGTCCCGCGCGGCTCGAGCGACGAATGCACGCATCGCCTGGAGGTCCTGGCGCCGGACGGAACGGTCTGCGCGACCGTCACCATCGCCGAGCCGAAGTGCTCCCCCGGGGCACCCGTCATCAATCCCGCGCTGCGAGTCGGCGCCGAAGGATCGGTCGCCGGACGCGCTGGCTGGTACTGCCACGACGACACGTGCCTTGTAGCCTTCCGGGTTTGGAACCACCTTCTGCTATAGCCACGGCGCCGCCTCCTTGACTTCCGCGCCGTGCGCGGACGACAAGACTCCGCGGGAGGCGGTGTGGACAATCTATCGCAGTGGTTCGATCTCGGGGTCCTGAGGGCGAAAGGTATTTCCCTGGGCGGAAGCATCGTCGCCGCGGCGCTCATCTTGCTCCTCGGCCGCATCGCCGCGCGGATCGCCGCCTCCACGCTCTCGCGCGTCCTCCAGCGTTCGCACACCGACGCGACGCTGGTGAAGTTCCTCTACAACCTCGTCTACGCGCTCCTCATGGTGTTCATCGTCGTCGCGGCGCTGGAGAAGGTCGGCGTCAATACCACCTCGTTCATCGGCGTCGTGGCCGCCGCGGGCCTCGCCATCGGCCTCGCGCTGCAGGGCTCGCTCTCCAACTTTGCCGCCGGCGTGATGATCATCCTGCT
>VBKL01000066.1:28524-55171 GCA_005879805.1 Deltaproteobacteria bacterium
CCAGGCGGACCGTCGTCCCGGTCGGCGTCTTCCTTCCCCTCCTCGTCCTCGCCGCCTGCAAGGGCGGATCTTCCGGCGGCGGAGGAGCGTCCGGGGGCGCTTCCGGAAACGCGGCCAAGATCGGCTCGGCGCTAAGCATCACCGGCCCGGCCGCCTCCTACGGCGCGCAGCAGCGGGCGGGAATCGAAACCGGAGTCGAGGTCGTGAACGCCTCCAACTCGCTCGGCGGCGTGAAATTGGAAGTCCTGGTCGAGGACGACGGTTCGACGAAGGAGCAGGGCATCAACGTCTTCCAGAAGTTCATCAACCAGGACAAGGTGAGCGTGATCCTCGGGCCCACCCTCTCCAACACCGCCAGCGCGGCCGATCCGCTGGCGCAGCAGGCGAAGACGCCCGTACTCGGCATCTCCAACACCGCCCCGACCGGCATCACCGACATCGGCGATTACATCTTCCGCGATTCGCTCACCGAGGCGCAGGTGATTCCCGGCGCGGTGAAGAAGGCGAAGGCGAAGCTCGGTTTCAAGACCGCGGGAGTGCTCTACGGGAACGACGATGTCTTCACCAAAGCCGGTTACGACGTGATGAAGAAGGCCCTCGACGACGAGGGCGTGAAGATCCTCGAGACACAGACCTTCGCCAAGCCCGATCGCGATTTCAGCGCGCAGATCACCTCGCTCAAGGGCAAGACGCCGGACATCCTCCTCGTCTCCGCGCTCGCCGACAACGCTGCCGCCATCGTCGCCCAGGCACGCCAGCTGGGCTACAGCGGCCCCATCCTCGGCGGCAACGGCTTCAACTCTCCCGCCTTCATCAAGAACGCGGGGCCCGCCGCGGAGGGCGTCCTGGTCGGGACTTCCTGGAACTCTGCCAGCACGGAGCCGGCCAATGCCGCCTTCAAGGAGGCGATGCAGAAGAAGGGCGCCTCTCCCGACCAGTTCTCCGCCCAGGCCTACACCGGCGTGCTCATCGTCGCCGAGGCCATCCGCAAGGCGGGCAACAAGACGGGCCGCGACGACATCAAGAACGGCTTCTCGCAGGTGAAGGACCTCGACACGCCGCTCGGCAAGTTCTCCTTCACGGAGAAGCGCGACGCGCGCCACGAGCCCAGCGTGCAAGAGGTCAAGGGCGGGAAGTTCCAGGTGATGCAGTAACCGCATGCAGCAGGCGATCAACGGCATCTTCCTCGGAAGCATCTACGCCCTCTTCGCCGTCGGCTACACGCTCGTCTTCGGCGTGCTCGACATCCTGAACCTCGCCCACCAGGCGGTGTTCATGCTCTGCGCCTTCGCTGCGCTCACCCTCGTCGGCCAGTGGGGAATGCACATCGCGCTCGCCCTCCCTCTCGCCGCGGCGCTGGGCGGAATCCTCGGCCTCGTCCTGGAACGGATCGCCTTCCGGCCGCTCCGGGGACGGTCCGATTCCAACATCTCCGGGCTCATCAGCTCGCTCGCCGCGGCCACCATCTTCGAAGCCATCGCCTTGCAGCTCTTCGGCCCCGACGTGTCGCGGTTTCCCTTCGGCAGCTTTCCCGATCGACCCTTGCACCTCGGACACGCCACCGTCTCCGCGCTGCAGCTGACCATCGTCGCCATCTCGGTCGCGCTCATGGCCATCCTCACGGCGTTGCTTCGCGCGACGCCGCTCGGCCGCCGCATCCGGGCGGTGGCGGAAAACCCGCGCGCCGCGCGGATCCTCGGCGTCGACGTCGACCGCATCATCGCCTGGTCGTTCTTCATCTCCTCCGCGCTGGGCGGCGCGGCCGGCGTCCTCTTCGGGCTCGCCTTCAACAGCGTCTCGCCGGACGTCGGGCGCAGCATCGAGCTCAAGGGGCTCGCGGTCATCATCCTCGGCGGGATGGGCAGCGTCACCGGCGCCGTGATCGCCGGATTCGCCATCGGCATCCTGGAGGTCTTCACAGTGGCGAGGATCGGCTCCAGCTACCGGGACGCCGTCTCCTTCGCGGTGCTCTTCCTCATCCTCCTCGTCCGTCCTCGCGGCCTGCTCGGTCAGGCGGCGACGCGCGAGGCCTGATGCCCGACTTCCTGCTCGCCTACCAGTCGCTCTTCGCCTTCATCGGGATCAACGGGCTTCTCGCGCTCTCCGTCTACTGCACGCTGTGCTGCGGCCAGCTCTCGCTCGCCAACGCGGGCTTCATGGCCATCGGCGCCTACGCGGGCGCGATCCTCACCCAGAACTTCCACGCGCCCTTCGGCCTCGCCATCCTTGCGGGAACGATCCTGCCCGCGGTCTTCGCCGTGCCGCTCGGATTGCCCGTCCTCCGCCTGCGCGGCGTCTTCCTCGCCATCGCCACCATCGGATTCGGAGAGGTGGTGCGACTCGCCTTCGTGAACTGGGACTACACGAACGGCGCGCTCGGTCTCGTCGCCATCCCCCAGAAGACGGGGCTGTGGACCATCTGGCTCGCGCTCGCCTTCGCGCTCTACGTCCTCGGCCGCATCCGCGGCTCGCGGCCCGGCTACGCGCTCGAGGCGATCCGCGAGGACGAGCCCGCCGCGCGCACCATGGGCATCGCCACCACGCGCTACAAAGTATCGATGTTCGCGCTCGGAGCTGCTCTGGCGGGGCTCGCCGGAGTGCTCGAGGCCCACCTCACCTTCATGGTGGCGCCCAACGGCTACGGTTTCTCGCGCGCGGTGGACATGCTCGTCTATGCGGTGGTCGGAGGCACCACGGCCTTCTACGGTCCGGTCATCGGCGCGGCCTTCCTCACCCTCCTTCCCGAGCTGCTCCGCGGAGGAGGCCAGGCGCTGGGCCTCGCCCCCGGTCCGCTGCGCCTCTTTCTGAACGGGGCCATCCTCCTCGCCGTCATCCTCTTCGTGCCGAACGGGCTCGCCTCGCTGCCCGCGGCAATGCAGATCTTCCGCCCGCGGAGGCCACCCCGAAGTGCCGCTCTCCGTTGAAAAGGTCGAGCGCGCCTTCGGCGGGGTGCGCGCCCTCGACGGCGTGACCTTCACTGTCGGTGAAGGGGAGGTCCACGGCCTGATCGGTCCGAACGGCGCGGGAAAGACCACGCTGCTCAATGTCGTCTCCGGCCTCTTGCGTCCGAGCGGCGGGACCATCCGGCTCGGGGAACATCGCATCGACGGCCGCCCTGCGCACCAGATCGCGGCCCGGGGGATCGCGCGCACCTTCCAGAACATCCGCCTCTTCGCCGGGCTCTCGGCGGCGGGGAACGTGATCGTCGGCGAGCATCTCGTGCGCAAGGCGCCGCTCTGGCGACGAATGCTGCTCCTTCCCGCCGCGCGCGCCGAGGAGAAGGCCGCGCTCGATGCGGCGCTGCTGGTGCTCGCCCGCGTCGGACTTCGCGAGCGCGCCTTCGATACCGCCTCCGCGCTCTCCTACGGCGAGCAGCGCCGGGTCGAGATCGCCCGCGCGCTCGCCCGGTCCCCGCGCGTCCTTCTCCTCGACGAGCCCACCGCGGGCATGAATGCCGCCGAGGTCGCGGCCGTGGAAAAGCTCATCCGCGAGGTGGCGGCGGAAGGCCGATCGGTCCTGCTCGTCGAGCACAACGTCCGCCTGGTGATGGAAGTGAGCGATCGCATCACCGTGCTCAACTTCGGAAAGGTAATTGCCAACGGCGAGCCCGAGGAGGTCGCGCGCGACCCGGCAGTCATCGCCGCCTACCTGGGAGCCGATACGTGAGCGATCCGCCGCTCCTCGAGGTCCGGGACCTCGAAGTGGCCTACGGCCACGTGCAGGCGGTACGCGGCGCCGAGCCATCCTGCAGCGCATGACCGTCGAGGAGAACCTGCGCCTCGCGGCGGAGATGCTGCCGGCGCGCGGCGAGCGCGCGCAGGACAAGCCCGCAAGCGCTCCGCGCGTGCAAGATCAGATCGACGAGCAGTTGCGTAATTTCCCCTCTCTCGAGCGGCGGAGAGCGCTTCCCGCCGGGCAGATGTCGGGCGGCGAGCAGCAGATGCTCGCCGTCGCGCGCGCCCTGTTGCAGAAGCCGCGCATCCTGCTGCTCGACGAGCCTTCGATGGGGCTCGCGCCCATCCTCGTCGCGCAGATCTTCGCGCTCCTGGAGCAGATCAACGGTGCGGGAACCACCCTGCTCCTCGTCGAGCAGAACGCGCGCAAGGCGCTCGCCGTCTCGGACCACGCCTACGTCCTCGAGCGCGGCACCATCGCGGTTTCCGGACCTGCCGCCGATCTGGCCCGCGATCCACGCGTCCAGGCCGCCTATCTCGGCGGGGACGTGGCGGTTTGACGCGAAATCTACGCCGAATCAAGCCAGGTCCTTTCGCCGCTCCGCCGCCCGATCGAGCGGGCAGGCGCCCGGCGCGCCGCGCACCGCCGGCTGCCTGCGACGAATGCCTACCGTGACCGACACCGGAATTTCTCGTTTCCGCCCCCCGCAAAGGTACACTCGGTTCGCGCGGGCCTGCCCCGCCTGGGGTGGAACGTCGCGCGGGAGCCCCGGGCTTCTCGTTGCGCCGAGCAACAATGGGGTGCAACGCACAGTGGAAGACGCGCCGCGTCCGTGCTTATAGAGGGGACCAAAGGGTCATGAGCACCATTCTCGTCCTCGACGATGACCGGATCTTCCGGCGGCTGGTCGTCGAAGTCCTGGAGCAGCGCGGACACCGCGTGCTCGAGGCCGGCCGCGCCGCGGAAGCGGATCGGATCCTCGAGGAGGAGCATGCCGACTTGTTGGTGGTCGACGGGTTGCTCCCCGACATCACGGGCGTGCAGTGGATCGAGAAGCTGCGCGAGGCGGGCCGGCAGACCCAGGTCCTGCTCGTCACTTCCTTCTGGAAGAGCATGCGCGACTTCGCCATCGCGGCGCGCAGGCTCGGCGCCATCGAGATGGTCCGCAAGCCCGTCGAGGCCGACGAGGTGGCGGACCGCGTCGAGGCGACCCTCCGCGTGCCAGGCAAGTCGAGGCGGACATGACCAAGCCCCGAGGCACCGGAGCGGCTCCGGCGCGGCGCTTGCGCATCCTCATCGCGGAGGACAATCCGGTCAACGAGCGCGTGGCCCGCACCCTCCTCGAAAAACAAGGGCACACGGTGCTGGTGGCCCACAACGGCCGCGAGGCGCTGGCGGTGGCGCAGAGAGAGAAGCTCGACGTCATCCTCATGGACGTGCAGATGCCGGAGATGGACGGCTTCGCGGCCACCGCCGCCATCCGCGACATGGAAAGCGGCACCGGCAACCGGGTGCCGATCGTGGGCGTCACCGCGCACGCGACGGCCCGCGATCGGCGGCTCTGTCTGGCCGCCGGCATGGACACCTATCTCTCGAAGCCGATCCGTCCCGAGATGCTCTTCGCGGCCATCGACGAGGTCATCCCCGGGCGGCGCGAGGGAGTTGCTCCGGCCGCGCCGGCTCCCACCGATCGGTCTCTCGCCACCGTCGCGGTCCTCGACGAGGCGGGGCTCCTCGAGGTGGTGAGCGGCAACTCGGACCTGCTACGGGAACTCGCCGAGCTCTTCCTCGAAGACAGCCCGGAGCGCCTGCTCGAGATCCGCAAAGCGCTCGATTCGGGAAATCTCGCTGCCTTGCAGCAGCCTCCTCTTCACGGGCACCCTGCTCGGCGCCGCACTCGTCGGGCTCGCGGTCGAGAACGTCCGCCGCATCGAGCAGATCGTCAACGTGTACGACGTGCTGCAGCTCAAGGCCCTCAAGCTGCGCCTGGACATGATGGTGATGAGCGACGGCATGCGCGGCTACATGCTGAACCCGCTCGATTCCAAGGAGCATGCCCGCAAGCTGGAGGCGGACCGCGATTTCTCCAAGGACGTGGCGGAGATGAAGGCCCTCGCTCCGCCCGAGCTCAGCGAGCGCGTCGACGCCGCCGAGCGGATGGACGTGGACATCCTCGATCGGCTCGAGGAACGCATCATGCGACTGACCGCGGAGGGCGCGAGTAGCGAGGCCCGGGCGCAGTACCTGCAGGAGTACCTCCCCATCCGCACCAAGCAGGTCGAGCTGATCGACAGCGTCGAGGCTGCAGCCGACAAGCTGAAGACGGCAGCCATGGCCAAGGTCACCGCCGCCACCCGGCTCGCGGTCGGCAGCGCCCTGGTGCTGGTCGCGTTCATGGCCATCGGCGGCGCCATCGCCGCCCACGTGGTCACGCGCAACCTGGTGGGGCCGCTCAGCGACACGGCGAAGCTCGCCACCGCGGCGTCGGGGGGCGATCTGGGCGTCCAGCTCTCCTACGACCAGCGCAGCGACGAGATCGGAGAGATGAGCCGGGCCTTCAACCGGTTCCTCGACTTCCTCCGCGACAACGTGCGGGTGGCGAACTCCATCGCCTCCGGAGACCTTTCGGTGAAGGTGCGGCCCCGTGGCGAGGCCGACGCCTTCGGGCTCGCCCTCGAGCGCATGGTGACCTCGCTGCGCGAGGCCGACCGCAAGCTCCGCGCCGAGCTGGCCGCGCGACACCGGGCCGCCGAGGAGCTACGCGCCGCCAAGGAGGCGGCCGAGGCGGGGACCAAGGCGAAGAGCGAGTTCCTCGCCAACATGAGCCACGAGATCCGCACCCCGATGAACGGCGTCATCGGCATGACGGGCCTCTTGCTCGACACCGATCTGGACGTCGAGCAGCGCGAGTACGCCGAGACGGTGCGCAGCTCCGCCGAGGCGCTGCTTACCGTCATCAACGACATCCTCGACTTCTCGCGCATCGAAGCCGGCAAGATGATGATCGAGCCGCTTCCCTTCGATCTGCGGCCCGCCCTCGAGGAGGCGTTGGACCTCCTCGCCATCGCCGCCCAGCGCAAGGGCATCGATCTGGTCCTGCGCATGGCGCCCCAGGTGCCCCCCCGGGTGGTCGGCGACTCGGGGCGCATCCGCCAGATCCTCACCAACCTGATCGGCAACGCCATCAAGTTCACCGAGCACGGCCACGTGCTGCTCGACGTGGAGATGGCCTCCTCCACCGACTCGGAAACGGTGCTGCGCTTCGCGGTGACCGACACCGGCATCGGCATCCCGCCCGACCGTCTCCGGCACATCTTCGAGAAGTTCACCCAGGCCGACGCCTCGACTACCCGCCGCTTCGGCGGCACCGGTCTCGGTCTCGCCATCACCCGCCAGCTGACCGATCTGATGGGCGGGCGCATCGAGGTGCAGAGCAAGGTGGGAAAGGGATCGACGTTTACGGTTGCCTTGCCTCTGCGCATCGATCGCCGCGCGCCCTCGGCGCCTCCGCGGACGGTGGACCTCATCGGGCTGCGCGTGCTGGTGCTCGACGACAACGAGGTGAACCGCCGCGTGGTGCACGAACAGATCACCACCTTCCGCATGCGCAACGGATCGTTCGGGTCCGCGATGGAGGCTCTCGAAGGGCTGCGCCGGGCCGTCGACGAAGGCGACCCCTACGACATCGCCATCGCCGACTTCCAGATGCCGGAAATGGACGGAGAGGCCTTCGCGCGCGAGGTGAAGGCGGATCCCAGGCTGAGCGGAACGATCGTGGTGCTCCTCACCTCGGTGGGCCAGACCCGGGAGACGGCGGCGCTGCGCGAAGCGGGCATCTTCGCTTGCCTGACGAAGCCCGTGCGACAGTCGCAATTGCTCAACACCCTGGCCGCCGCCTGGGCCTCCCGGAACGAGACCAGACCGACGCCCCCGAAGGGCGAGCGGCGCTTGAACGCGGGCCCGCCGACCACCACGGTGCCGATGTTCAACGGCTACGCGCCGCGGGTCCTCGTCGTCGAGGACAACGTCATCAACCAGCGGATCGCCGCGCGCCTGCTGCAGAATCTCGGCTGCACCGTGGACGTCGTCGCCAACGGCAGGGAAGCGGTGGAGATGATCGGCACCATCGCATACGACCTCGTCCTCATGGACGTGCAGATGCCGGAGATGGACGGCTTCGCCGCCACCGGCGAGGTGAGACGGGGCCACGGTCCGCAGACGCTGGTGCCCATCGTGGCCATGACCGCCAACGCCATGGCCGGCGACCGGGAGCGCTGCCTCGCGGCGGGGATGAACGATTATCTGAGCAAGCCCGTCCATCCGTCCGATTTGCAGCGAGTGTTGCACCATTGGGTCAAGAGCCCACCACAAGCCTGAGATTTTTTGTTCCGTATCGTACCGTGCGCAATCATCCGCACTACCAGTGCGTGGACATGGTTTTGCAAGGATTCTACGTACCCGTCTCGCACGGGTAGGTTCTTGTGGTGCAGGGGGGGAGGAGAAATGCAGTGCCTGGGTGTGCCGAGGAAACGGCTTACTACCTGAACGGCAAACTGCCGCAACTGGCCCTGATTGCGAAAGGCGTCCGGTTTCCGCCCGGAAACTGGCTGCGCGTCGCCGACGGCCTGTTGCCCCCGTGGGAAGCCGAGAGCTTCGTGCGGGAATTCTTCCCCGCCTTGGAGAAAGGACCGGTCCCATACATCGCACTGCTCTGCGAGATGGACGTCGTCCAGTTCGAGAAAGATCTCGAGGACGAGAAGAAGGGATTGGTAGCCTGACGGTCTGCAGCGACGGTAGTTTCTACAAATCCAACACCATGCGTGACTTTTCATCGGTAATTGTTGCTGCTCTCGCGCAAGCGCGCGGAACGCTCGGGCTTTCTGTTTCACTGCCAGTGAAATGCGCCTCTGGCGTGCTCGGGCCCGGCACCGTTCTGTTCTCTTTCCAACGCGCCGGAGCCGCCAGGATCGGACTCGCGACGGAATTGCTAACGTGGCTTGGAAACTGCTTACCCACTCCTCTCGGCGGTTGCGGCGGGGTCGGGGTCGGGGTCAAATCCTTTACCTGAGCGCGCGCAGCATGGAATTGTCGACACCGAAACACTGGACCCGGTCCCGGGCGGGATCCCTCGCGGCGCTCCCCGCCGAGTTCGGGGAGTACCGGCTTCTGCGGCCGCTCGGACAAGGCACCGAGACCCAGGTCTACCTCGCCGAGGACACGCTCCTCGACCGGTTGGTAGCGGTGAAATTCGTCCCCGCGCCGGATCGCAAATCGCTCGAACGCTTTCTCGTCGAAGCGAGGACGGCCGCGCGCATCCAGCACCCGAACATCGCGACGCTCTACCGGGTCGGAAGCGTGGAGGAGGGAGCGTACCTCGTTTCCGAGTACATCCAGGGCCGGGCGCTCCGGACGGTCGAGCGGCCCGTGGGATTTCCTCGCGTACTCGAGATCGCTTGCGACCTCGCCCGCGGTCTCGGCGCCGCCCACCGCCGCGGCGTCCTGCACTGCGATCTGAATCCCGAAAACGTCCTCGTCACCGACGACGGACAGATCAAGATCGTCGATTTCGGGCTCGCTCGTTTGCTCCTGCCCAGCTCGGCCGTGGAGGACCAGCCGGAAAGGCCGATGGTCGGCACGGCGGACCACATCCCCCCCGAGGCCTGGCGCGGGGAGGAATTGACCGTCCGTTCCGATCTCTATTCCCTCGGCGTCCTCGCTTTCGAATTGTCGTCGGGGCGTTCGCCCTTCTACGACGTCCCGCCGCACCTGGTCGGTCTGGCCGCGGTAGAACGCGATGCGCCGGCGCTCGCCTCGCTCGTGCCGGGCATCCATCCCGGATTCGCTGCCGCGGTGGATCGCTGCTTGCGCCGCGACCCCAAGGAGCGGTTCTCGACCGCCGACGATCTGCTCGACGCGCTCGAGCGCGCGCGGCCGGGGCGCCGGATTCCAGTCCCCGAGGGAAATCCCTACCGCGGCTTGCAGGCGTTCCAGCCCGAGCACCGCGCGGTGTTCTTCGGGCGCAGCCGCGATTGCCTGGCGGTCATCGAGCGATTGTGGTCCGAGCCGTTCCTCCTCGTCGCCGCCGATTCCGGCGTCGGCAAGTCCTCCCTTTGCCTCGCCGGCGTCATCCCGGCCATCGGCGAGGGAGCGCTGGGACCGGCCCGCACCTTCCGCATCGCCCGGCTGGTTCCTGGACGGCGGCCGCTCGCTGCACTCGCCGGGGCGCTCTCCCCGCAAGGTTCGGACGACGCAGAGAAGCGCTTGCGGGAAGATCCCGCGAGCTTCGTGCGCCAGGTCTCGCGCCAGCTGGGAGACGACCGGGGCCTCGTCGTCTTCGTCGATCAGCTCGAAGAGCTCGTCACCATCGGGCGCGAGGAAGCGGCGCCGGTCGCCGCCGCCCTCGCCGAGCTGTGCGCCGGCTACGAGGGCATCCGGCTCCTTGCAACCTCGCGCAACGACTTCCTCGGACCGATCTCGTCGCTGCCGGGTTTCGGTGAGCTGGTTCCCCGCGCGCTGTACCTTTTGCGTAGCCTCTCGGAGGAAGATCTCCGCGAGGCCATCGCCGGCCCCGCCGCCGCCAACGGATTCCGTTTCGAATCGGATGCGCTGGTGAGCGAGCTGGCGACCGCCACGGCTACTGCGCCCGGCGGGCTTCCGCTCTTGCAGTTCATGCTCTCGCAGGTCTGGGAGACCCGCGACCGCAGGCGAGGCATCATCGCCGCGGCCGGGGTCGACGCGCTGGGCGGCGTTGGCGGCGCCCTGGCCCGGCATGCCGACCTGGTCGTTTCCGCGCTGGTTCCCGAGGAGCGCGAGGCGGCGAGGCGCATCCTGCTTCGCCTGGCGACTCCCCAGCTCACCCGTACGAGGCACGCCCGGGATGAGCTGACGGGAGGAGATCGGGCGGCGCAATCCGCTCTCGAGGCGCTCGTTCGCGGACGGCTGCTCGTCATCCACGAAGGCACCGTCGAGCTGGCGCACGAGGCGCTCCTCACCGCCTGGGGCACGCTGGCCCGGTGGGTCGAGGCGGAATCCGGCCAGGAAGTGGTCCGGCAGCGCGTGGAAGCGGCCGCCGCCGAATGGGTCCGTTCGGGGCGCGACCCCGAGGCGCTCTGGGGATCGCACCGCATCGCCGGAGCTCGAACGGTCGATGCGAGCAACCTTTCGGAAACGGCGCGCGAATTCGTATCGAAGTCGGAGGTCGCCATCGGCAGGGCGGCGCGGCGGCGGCGCGTGTTCCTGCTCGCCGCGGCCTTCGCCATCGTCGCCATCGTCGCCGGCTCTCGCGCGCTGCGGCAGCGGGAGCTCGACACGAGCGTGGCGGCTCGGCTCGCGGACGCCAGTGCGGCGCTCGCGGCGGCGCGGACGGAAGCGACAGCCCTCGCGGCGGCCCGCTCCGCTTCGTTCCGCGAGTTCGACGCCGGCCGCAAGCAAGCGGGCGAAGAGGCCTGGCAGCGGGCGCTGACCCTGCGCACGCGCACCGCCGCCGCATTCGCCAACGCGGCGGAGAAGTTCGAGGACGCACTCCTCACCGGCGGAAATCGCGCCGACGTGCACGCAGCCTTCGCCGACTTCCTCGCGGCCCGTGCCGCCCAGGAGGACCGCCGCCCGGAGCGGGAAGAGCTCTTGCAGCGGCTGCGGCTGTACGACTCGACCGGCGAGCGGTTGCGAGCATTCCGCGGCGACGCCGTCGTCTCTCTCGCCACGACTCCGTCCGGCGCCAAGATCCGGATCGCTCGAATCGTGGAGAGCAATGGGATGCGGCGCCCGGCCGAAGCGCGAGATCTGGGAATCGCGCCTCTGGCTTCCGTCAATCTCGAGCCGGGGACTTATCAGATGTCCGTCGCCCTCGACGGCCGTCCGGCGATCGATCTTCCGCTCCAGCTCGACGCGAGCGAGCATCGGCGCATCGATCTGGAAATCCCGTCGCGAGGCGCGATCCCGCCGGGCTTCGCTTATGTGCCGCCGGGGCGCAGCTGGTTCGGCACCGCATCGGACGAGAGCGTCCGGCAATTCTTCAACACCGTCCCCATCCACAGGATCGAGACGCCTGCCTTCCTCATCGCCCGCCACGAGACGACGTGGGGGGAATGGATCGAATACCTGCGCGCTCTGCCGGCCGCGGAACGGAAGCAGCGGACTCCCCACGTGGGCGGCAGCGGCCTGAGCGGTCAGCTCGACCTGCGCGAGTCCGGCGGATCGTTCGTGCTCGCGCTGCAGACCGGCTCGCGGGTGCAGGTGCTGCGCGAAGGCGAGAAGCTGCGCCTTCCCCGCGCGGAACGCAGCGAGCAGGACTGGCTCCTCTTGCCCGTGGCCGGCATTTCCTTCCACGATGCACGTGCCTACGCCGAGTGGCTCTCACGCACGGGGCGGGTCCCGGGGGCACGCCCTTGCACCGAGTTCGAATGGGAGCGGACCGCCCGGGGTGACGACGATCGCGAGTTCCCTTCGGGGGACGTCTTGCGCCCGGCGGATGCGAATTTCGATGCCACCTACGGCAAGCAGGCCGCGACGTTCGGGCCGGACGAGGTCGGCTCCCATCCGGCATCGCGCAGCCCATTCGGGGTCGACGATCTCGCCGGCAACGTCTGGGAATGGGTGGAATCGTCGCTGACGCCAGGCGAAGCGGTGGCTCGCGGAGGCAGCGCGTACGCCGCGGCGAATACCTGCCGGATTCCGAATCGCGAAGTGCCCGAGCCTTCTTTCCGCGCCGCCGTCCTCGGCGTGCGCATCTGTGCTGCTTATCGACCCTCAGCCCCCCTCGGAGACGCACGATGAACAAATACCTGGCGTCGCTTCTCACTCTCACCTTCGCTTGTGGACAGGGCGCCGATGCTACCGGCCCCCGGACGGCAACCACCGACCTCGTGACCTCGAACGGCGAGAACCTCAACGGTGAGAACCTCAACGGCGAGAATCTCAACGGCGAGAACCTCAACGGAACGAGCTTCACCGGTCCGGGCATGCCCGTAAACGTTGCGTACGCCCTCTTCGACGGCGCATCGGTCAACGGCCGCACGCTCGATTCCGCCTGGCTGGAAGGGACCGTGTTCCACGGGATGAGGAACGGGCACGAGCTCTCCGGATTGGATTTCGACAATTCCAGCTTCCAGGCGTCGCTGCTCGACGGCACGCCCCTGAGCCTGCGCGTCGTCGACATCGACCGCGAAGACTTTCCCAACAGCGACGTCTGGTCGTACCTGGTGCAGTTCCGCGCCGGAAACGGCACCTGGCACCCGCTCTGCATGGACGCGAACAACAACGCCGTCTATGCCATCGCGCTTGACGGCCGCTGGAACTACGGGCGCGGCGTGCCCACCGGCGGCGACCACGTCGACGATCCCTCCGCCTTCACCTTCGCCTGCAAGGGGCTGGGGGCGATCGCGAAGTGCGTCTTTCCCATCGGCTACAAGCCGTGGGAGACGGTGAATGGGGTCTCGCTCGCCCCCTATCACCAGGCCTGCACCCGCGCGCTGCGCGCCGACTACTGCGGCGACGGGAATTCCTGGACCGTGAACGGACGCAAGATCGATCTCTGGGACGGCATCGGCGTGCAGCAGTCGAGCAGGCCGTTCTGGCTCTTCGAGGCGGAGTGGACCGATGGCAGCGCCGCTTGCGTGACGACCCAGCGGGTCATCGACCTGCGGAACGTGCTCGGGACCGTGTCGCGCTGCATTCTCTCGCGAGTCTCGCTGACGTGCGGTTTTCAGTCGCACTTCCAGCGGGGTACCTTGCTCATGAACCGGTACCAGTCGCCGGGGATCAGCCTGTTCTGACGCGGCCGAGGCCCAAGGCCACCTCGAGCAGCTCCTCGGGCGTGCAGGGCTTCACCAGCACTGCCGCGCAGCCCGCCTTGCGCGCCTCGTCGAGCATCCTCGACTGCGCGTTGGCGGTGAGCATCACGATGGGTATACCGGCGGTCACGGGCGAGAGCTTGAGCCGCCGGGTGACTTCGATCCCGTCGATGTCCGGCAGCGCCAGGTCGAGGACGATCAGGTCGGGCAGGAGCGATTCGGCGAGCGCGAGTGCTTGCAGCCCGTTCTGCGCCTGCACGACTTCGAATCCCTTGAAGGCGAGGAACTCGGAGTACATCTCGCGGGCGTCGTCGTAATCGTCCACGACGAGGGCACGCGTTGGCACAGTATAGGTCATGGCCTCGCAGGGGCGGTTTGCACAGGCACCACCAGTGAACCTCCCAGTTTCTAGCAAAACCGGCCGGCGGAGGTCAGCTCCGTAATCCCGGGGCCTCCCGGCCGGTGCGCGAGACATATTCGGTATATCCGCCCCCGTAGACGTGCGGCCCCTCCGGCGTCAGCTCCAGGACGCGATTGGAAAGCTCGGCGAGGAAATGCCGGTCGTGCGAGACGAAGAGCATGGTGCCTTCGAAGCTGCGCAATGCGTTGATGAGCATCTCCTTGGTGAGCAGGTCGAGGTGGTTGGTCGGCTCGTCGAGTACGAGGAAGTTGGGCGGATCGAAGAGCATCCGCGCCAGCACCACGCGGGCCTTCTCACCGCCGGAAAGGACGCGGACGGGCTTGTCGGCCTCGTCGCCGGAGAAGCCGAAGCAGCCGAGAAGCGTGCGCAGGGCGCCGACGCTCGCCTTGGGAAAGGCGTCGACCACCGTCTCCCAGACCGACTTTTCCGGCTCGAGAACGTCCATCGCGTGCTGCGCGAAGTAGCCCATCTTCACGCTGCCGCCGACAGAGACTTCGCCGTCGTCGGGGCCGGTGGCGCCGGCGACGAGCTTGAGCAGCGTGGTCTTGCCGGCGCCGTTGACGCCGAGCACGCACCAGCGCTCGGTGCGCCGGACGAGGAAATCGAAATCGTCGTAGATGACCTTCGATCCGTAAGACTTGGAGACTTTCGCGAGCCGCGCCACGTCCTCGCCCGAGCGCGGCGAGCGCCCGAACTCGAACTCCACCGTCTTGCGCATCTTCGGCGGCTCGACCTCCGCGTCGATCTCGATGATCTTGCCGACCACGCGGTTGAGGAATTCCCGGTCGTGCGATGTGATCAGGATCGCGCCCTCGAATCCCGCCAGGAAGCTCTCCAGCCAGATGAGCGATTCCAGATCGAGGTGGTTCGAGGGCTCGTCGAGGAGCAAGGCATCCGGGTTCATGAGGAGGATGCGGGCGAGAGCGACGCGCATCTTCCAGCCGCCGGAAAGCTCGCCGACGTCCTGGTCCATCCGCTCTTGCGAAAAGCCCAGACCGGCGAGGATCTCGCGGGCCCGCGCCTCGAGACCGTACCCGCCCAGACCCTCGAAGCGCGCTTGCACGTCGCCGAACCGCTCGAGGAGCGATTCCATCTGGGCGGCTTTCCCGGGATCGGCGAGGGCATGCTCCAGGTCGCGCAGCTCAGCCGCGATTTTCGAGACCGGGCCGGCGCCGTCCATCGCTTCTCCCACCACCGTCTTGCCCTTCATCTCTCCGACGTCCTGGCTGAAGTGGCCGATGGTGACGCCGCGGTCCACCGATACCTGGCCCTCGTCCGGCTCCTCCGCCTTGGTGATGAGGCGGAAGAGCGTCGATTTGCCGGCGCCGTTCGGGCCGACGAGCCCGACGTGCTCGCCGCGATGGATGACGGCGGAGGCACCGACGAAGAGCACCTGCCGTCCGTGCTGCAGCGCGATGTCGTCGAGGCGGATCACGGACGCTAGATTTGCACATGCGGGAGTTCGGCGGGCAAGCTGCCTTTGTTGTCGCTTTCCGGGGTCGTCGCGGGTATTTGGATCAAAAGCGAAAAGCGTCAGCGAGACGCGCGGAGGTTTCAGGATGCGACGAAACGAGATGTTGGTTGCCGGTGCCGCTCTCTTGGTAGCGGCTTGCGGTGGCGGCAACAACAAGGCTTCGACGGTGCAGACGGTGGGAAGCGCGGGAGCGACGCTCAAGGCAGGCGCCGCGACCTTGACGATTCCCGCTGGTGCCCTTTCGCAGAATACGCAGGTCACGCTGCGTGAGGCGGAGCCTGAGCACCCGGGCCGTGTCGAGCGCGTCGAGGTGGAGCCTCGCGGCACCACGCTGTCGCAGCCGGCAGAGCTTTCCGTCAAGGTCGACGACAACAACGCCAAGGTGAAGATGCACGACGGTAAGGACGATCTCGTCGACACCGAGATCGAGGATCGCAATCACGGCGTCTACAAGACGAGCATGAGCAGCCTCGGCGAGGTCGAGGTCGAGGTCGAGCACGGGGCGGCCTGCAATCCCGCCTGCGCTTCCGGCCAGGAGTGCGACGACGGCGTCTGCAAGGCCCACGTCGAGGACGAGAACGCCCCGACTTGCAATCCGATCTGTCCCAGCGGTCAGGAGTGCGACGACGGCGCCTGCAAGGTCCACGGCGGTGGTGGGGGCGGCACGGTGACCTGCGATCCCGCCTGCGCGAGTGGCCTCGAGTGCGACAGCGGCGTTTGCAAGCCGCACAAGACGTAGAAGGAGTCGGACGATTCTCCGCTTCACGGCGTTCTTGCTTCTCGTAGCCTCCGGCGCGGTGGCAGCCGAAGCCACCGAGATCCGGATCGCGGAGCAGTACGGGCTCGCCTTCCTGCCGCTCATGATCATGCGCGACCAGCGCATCATCGAGCGGCGGGGAGCACAGCTCGGTGTTGCCAAGCTCGACGTGAAGTGGGCGAAGATCGGGGCCGTCAACGCGATCAACGACGCCCTCCTCGCCGGCGAGCTGGATTTCGCCGCCGGCGGCGTGCCGTCCCTCGTGCTGCTCTGGGCGAAGACCCGCAACACCGCCGGCGCGGTGCGAGGCGTCGCCGCGCTGGGAGACATCCCCAACGAGCTGATAGTGAGCCGGCGGGAAGTGAAATCGATCCGCGACCTGGGGCCTTCGGACAAGATCGCGGTCACGGCGGTGAAGATCTCGAACCAGGCCATCGCCCTGCAGATGGCTGCTGCGCAGGAATTCGGCCCGGACAACTACGAGAAGCTCGACCCGCTCACGGTGGGCATGGCCCATCCCGATGCCGCGGTGGCCCTCCTCTCCGGAAGCGGCGGGATCACCGGGCACTTCTCCGCGCCACCCTTCCTGGAGCGCGAGCTTCGTGCGAAGGGGCTGCACTCGATCCTTTCCACCTACGACGTCCTCGGAGGGCCGGCGACGCTCAACGTGATCTGGACGCGCGCCGCGTTCCGCGAGGGGCACCCCAAGGCGTACCAGGCGTTCGTTTCCGCTCTCGAGGAGGCGATGGAGGTGCTCAACCGCGACAAGCGCGCCGCCGCCGCCGTCTACAAGCGGCTCACCAACTCTTCCGAGAGCGTGGAGGAGATCGCCGGCATCCTCGAGGATCCGCGGTTCGTCTTCACGGTCACACCGCACCGGGTGATGCGGACCGCCGAGTTCATGCATCGGACCGCCCGGGTGAAGGAACGGCCGGCGAGCTGGAAGGATCTGTTCTTCCCCGAAGCGCATCGCTTCAGCGGAAACTAGGTCGCCCGCGCGACGGAGGCGAAGAGATATCCCTCGAACGCGAACGACTAGTCGCGTCGGACCACGAATCCCGACACGAAGCTCGACGCCGCCGACTGGCGAAGCTCGTCCAGCGTCCCCTGCTGGACCACCCGTCCCTTCTCCACCACCGCGATGCGATCGGCGAGGACGGCATCGGCTGGATCGTGCGAGACGATGAGCGCAGGCAGACGCCACGACCGCAGCCATCCGCGCAGCGAGACGCGCAGCTCGCGGCGTGCGACGGGATCGAGCGACGTTCCGCATCACGTCGAGATGCGGGAAGAGCGCGTAGTCCTGCGGGAGATAGGCCAGCTCCCGCTCCTCGACGGCGACGTCGATCCGCGCCACGTCATCGAAGAGCACCTCTCCGTCGAGAGCGATTCGCCCCGCGTCCGGCGAGAGGACGCCGAGAAGAAGGCGCAAGAGCGTGGACTTGCCGGCTCCGTTGGGCCCTGCGACCAGCACCGTCTCGCGGCCGAGCGCCAGATCGATGCGCAAGTCGAGCTCGCCGATCCGGCGCGCGACGGCGATCTCAAGCACCGCGCAGTTCCGAGCCCGGCAGCTCTGCGCCCGGGGCCACCCGCCGCAGGATGAAGAGGAGGACGAACGCAGCGACCACCAGGATGATGGAGAGGGCCTGGGCGGCCCGCAGGTCAGATTCCATCGCGGTGTAGACCGCCAGCGGCATCGTCTGCGTGCGCCCGGTGAGATTGCCGGCGAAGAGGATGGTCGCGCCGAATTCGCCGACGGCGCGCGCCCAGCTCATCGCCGCTCCCGCCACGAGGCCCGGGGCCGCGAGAGGCAGGCCGACGCGAAGGAAGGTGCGGAACGGTGACGCGCCCAGCGTGCCTGCCACCACGAGCAGGTTTTGATCCACGCGGCGGAACGACGCGATGGCAGCTTGCACGAAGAAGGGAGCCGAGACGAATGCCTCCGCGAGCACCACCGCGGGAGTGGTGAAGGCGAGCGCGATGCCATGGCGGTCGAGAAAGGCGCCGAAGAGGCCGCGCCGGCCGAACGCGAGCAAGAGACCAACGCCGGCCACGGCGGGCGGGATCACGGCGGGGATCTGCGAGACCGCTTCCAGCCAGCGCGAAAGGCGGCCCGGGTTCCGCGCCACCCGCCACGCGAGAAGCGATCCCAGCACTACGACGATCGCGAGGCTGCACGTGGTGGTGACGAGGGAGAGGCGCAAGGCGGGCGCGAGCAGCGGATCGCGAAGCCCGCCGAGGAAGTCGCTCCAGCTCAAGGTGGCGAAGAGCGCCACGACGGGCAGGAGGAGGAACAATCCCAGCGACACCGTCGCGAGAAGCTGTGCCGCCTCCCACGCGCCCGCTGCGCGCGGCTTCACGTGTCGTTTCCCGCCCGGAAGCCGTAGCGCGAAAGCACCTCGCGCCCGACGTTGGAGAGGACCAGCTCGACGAACTGCTTCGCGAGCGCGGGCTGCTTCGTCCTCTTGACCACGGCGATCGGGTACTCCGCCACCACGTTCACCTCGGAGGGAATCGGGATCACCTCCACCTTGTCCTTGGCGGTGGCGGCATCGGTCCGGTAGACGATGGCTGCGTCGGCCTCGCCCAGGCCCACTTTCGCGAGCACCTGGCGCACGTTCAGCTCGCGCGAGGCCAGATTCGCTTCCACCCTCGAGCGGAAGTCGCCGCCGTACCGCTTCGAGGCAGCGTCGAGGATGCGCAGCGTGTAGGCGCCGATCGGAACCTCGGGCACCCCGACGACGATGCGCTTCGCCTGGGGAAGTTCTTTCAAGCTGGAGACGCCTGCCGGATTCCCCCTCGGCACCACCACGACCAACTCGTTGCGGGCGAAGATCTCCGGCTCCGCGGCGAGCTTCGCCGCTACCAGCGCCTGCATGTGCTTCTGGTCCGCCGAGGCGAACACGTCGGCGGGGGCGCCATTCTCGATCTGCGTGCGCAGCTCCTGGGAGCCGGCCAGGTTGAAGAGGACCTTGGTGCCTGGATGCTTCGCCTCGAACCGTCTGCCCAGCTCGGCGAACGACTCCCGCAGCGAGGCGGCCGCGAAGACGTTCAGCTCCTTCGACCCGTCCGCCCGAGCGGCGAAGACGATGCCGCCCAGGATCAGTCCGGCCAGCCCGAGGGAGCGCATGCCGGGCAATGTCACGTAGGATGGACACGGTGTCAACCAGCGGCGACTCACTTCACGTTCAGCTCGGTCACCACCTGCCCCGACTGGCGCGTGTCGTAGCCGCCCAGGCTCGCAAGCTCGCGCCGGAAGGCGCGCCCCTCGAGCGTCTCGACGATCCATCCGGCCCGCGCGTCGGCGCTCCACTCCTTGGGGAAGACGAGGTCGAACCGTTCCTCGGAAAGCGGGATGAAGTCGAGGCCGTGGGCGATCGCCGCGCTGCGGGCCACCACGCCCACGTCGGCCGCGCCCATGGCGACCGCCTGCGCGACCTGCAGGTGCCCGGAGAGGAGGTTCTCGTAGCCTTCGACGGCGGAGGCCGGCACGCGCGCCTTGCGCAGGACGCGGTCGAGGAGCCTGCGCGCGCCCGCCCCCGGCTCGCGGTTCACCAGGCGGATCTCGGGCCTGGCGATGTCCTCCGGCTTGCGGATGCGCAGCGGATTTCCCTTGGCGATGGCGAATCCTTCTTCGAGGTGCGCGAAGGTCACCACCATCATCGGGCGCCCTCCGAAAGCACGGCGCACGAAGGGAAGGTTGTACTGGCCGGTCTCCTCGTCGAAGAGATGGGCGCCGGCGAGGTGCGCGTGCCCCCGCCCGAGCATCTTCAGGGCGGCATCGCTGCCCACGGGGATCCAACGCAGCCGCTGGCCGGGCCAACGATCTTCCACGTGGCCGGCGAGGACCGACAGTCCGGGATCGCAGCCGGCAACGAGAACGTTCGCCTGCAAGGCCTCGGGCGGACGGAGCGGGCGCAGGCGGACCGTCTGGTCCGCTCGCGAGGCGCGGACCAGCAACGCATCGGCCGGGGTGGTGAGCGCGAGCGGATCTTCCCGGGACAGCGGGTGCGCGACCCATCTCCCGGCAATCGATCCGATGACGACCCTTTCCGACTTCGTTCGGGGTCCCTCCGCGCCGGCGGCAAGCTCGGCGGTGATCTCTCCCGCCTCGTCGCGCAGCCAGAAAAGCTCCTCCACGCGGCATCCGAGGACGCGCGCGAGGTGCAGCGCGACCGAGGTGGAAGGCTTGCCGCGGCCCGACTCGAGCACGCTGAGCGTCTGCCGGCTGATTCCCGCGCGCTTGGCAAGCTCGCTCTGCTTGAGCCCGCTCTTCAAGCGCGCGCGCCGGAGCCCCGTCTCTAGCCTGGCCATGCGTAGGGATTAACGCATGTGCTGCATGTATTGCATCCACGGGTACCACTTGCGCCAGTTGGTCCGGTAACCCTCTCCGTCGACGCGCTTGAATTCGATCCGGTAGTAGTGGAGAGGCGCGCTTCCGCCGTTGTGGATTACGTGCGCCCCCTGCGGCGCGCTGGTCAGGCAGAGCGGAAACTTCATGTCGAGCACGGCCGGCGGAGGCGCGCGTCCTGCGCCTTCACCCGCGTCGCTCGTCGGAGTGGCGGCATTGAAGGCGAGGACCGCCGGGTACGGGTGGGCGTGGCGCGGCGTCGTCTCGCCCGGGCGGATCCCGACTTCGAGCAGCCGTACGTGTCCGTCCTCGTAAAGCAGGTGGTAATTGTCGGGCGCGGCGGCGATGGAATCCATTTGCGCCACGTTCTTCACGGGTCTCGACGGCTCGCGCATCCACGGATACCAATCCTTCCAGCGGGTCGCGATCTCGTCGCCGTCGAGCCGGCGGAACTCGATCCGGTAGAAGTGGACCGGTACGTCCGATTTGTTGATCGGCTTGTGCGGTCCCTGCGGCGGCGAGGTCGTGCAGCGCGGAAACTGCAGCCCGGAAGGCGGCGGACCCTGGCCCCATCCCTCGCCGTTGAAGGGCCCCTTCTCGTCGAGCAACACGTCCTTCATCGCGACGCCCGCCGTGTTCTGGCCGGCGCCCGCGTCGCGCGCGAAGACGGAGGGATACGGGTGGCCGTGCATCCGGACGTCGAGGCCCGGCGGGTTCGCGACCTCGAGGAACATGATTTCGCCGTCCTCGTAGAGCACGCGGTGGACGTCGGGATCCGCGATCTCGGCATCGTAGGAGGCGGGATACGAGTAGCCTCCCCACGGAGATCTGGAGGTATCGGGCCGACCGGCGCCAACGACGCAGAACATGCCGAGGGCCGACCACCCCACGACACGCGCTCGGACGTCCATGTGTGCCCCCGCTTCCGAGAGGCGTTGCAGTATACGCCGCCCGGAACGCGGAACTTCCCGACTGCATCGGCCGCGCGGCCGGCCCTGCGACTTCGAGGACCGGCCGATGGATACGCCCCCCTGCCGCTTGCGCGACTCGCGCAAACGCGTCAGGCGGGGATCCGCTCGGCCTCGCTCGCCACCGGCGCAGCGATCTCGTAGGACCGCAGCCGCGCGTCGTGATCGAAGATCTGCGAGGCGAGGATCAGCTCGTCCGCCCCGGTGCGGGCAGCGAAGTCGTTCAACCAGCGCCGCACCGTCGACGGCGATCCGATCGCGGCGCAGGAGAGGACCTGGTCGAGCATGGCGCGCTCGTGCGGGCCCCACACGATCCCGGGAGACGGCGGCGGCAGCTTTCCCGGCCGTCCGCTGCGAAGGTTCACGAATGCCTGTTCGAGGGAGGTGCGCAAGAGCGCTGCCTCGCGATCGGTATCGGCCGCGATCACGTTGACGCCCGCCATCACGTAGGGCCGGGCGAGCTGCGACGAGGGCCGGAACTCGGAGCGGTAGACGTCGATCGCGTGCAAGAGCTGCGCGGGAGCGAAGTGCGACGCGAACGCGTAGGGCAGCCCGAGCGCCGCGGCGAGATGCGCGCCGTAGAGGCTGGAGCCGAGTATCCAGATGGGCACTTCGAGGCCCGCGCCTGGAACGGCGCGCACGGCTTGCCCCGGACGCGACGCGCGGAAGTACGCCATGAGCTCGAGCACGTCGTCGGGAAACGAGTCGACGTCGCTTTCGAGGTTCCTGCGGAGCGCACGCGCGGTCACCAGATCGGTCCCGGGCGCACGTCCTAGACCGAGATCGATGCGACCCGGGAAGAGGGATTCGAGCGTGCCGAATTGCTCGGCGATCACGAGCGGCGAATGATTCGGCAGCATGATGCCGCCGGAACCGACGCGGATGGTGGAAGTGCCTGCCGCCACATGTCCGATCACCACCGCCGTCGCGGCGCTGGCGATGCCGGGCATGCCATGGTGCTCGGCGAGCCAGTAGCGCCGGTAACCCCATTTTTCTGCGTGCCTCGCGAGGTCGAGCGAGCAGCGGAGGGCCCGACTGGCGTCCCCTCCTTCGATCACCGGGGCGAGATCGAGTACGGAGTACGGAATCATGTCGGTTCGATGCCGCGCGACCGTGCGCGATCCGCGGAAAAGCGCGCGCCGAGGACCATTGAAAGGTCCCCGGCGCGCAAGCCATGCCTTCGAGCTCTAGCGCGCCGAAATGGCGCCGTTGCCGCGGTTCGCGCTCCCGAGCCGCAAGCGGAACGCGCTTCGCCCGTGCGTCGCGGCGTAGAGCACGCGGTTCGTCGAGTCGATGGCGAGGCTCGACACCTCGACCATCGGCATGCCCTTGGCGGCAACGTGCCAGTGGCCCGACTTCGCCTCGCGGCGCAGCACGCCGAAGTCGTTCGCGACGAACAGGTCGCCCGTCAGATCGTCGCGCACGAGCGCATTGAGCGGCAGGTCGCCGAGCGCGCCGGCTCCGGCGCCGTCGAGATTGGTGAACTTCGCGCGCGGCGACTTGCCGTCCCAGGTGACTTCGAAGACGTGTCCGGGGACCGCCGTCTGACCGAGCGGCGCCACGCCGTTGTAGCCGCCGTACGAGACCCAGGCGTGGTTCGAGTTCGCCGGATCGATCGCGATGCCGGAGATGAAGCGAACCGGCGTGGTGTTGTTCGCCACCAGCGCGTCGGAGATCTCGAACTCACCGGCCGTAGCGGGATTCGGGGCGTCCGCATTATTGAAGACGTAGACGCGTCCGCTGGCGGTGCTGGCCCACAACGTTCCGGTGTCGGAGGGCGTCCGCGAGAGGAAGGAAACCGTTCCGCCCGTCAGGCGGCGGTTGCCGAGGCGCTGCCAGTCGCCGCACCTGCCCGAGTTCGTGAACGGACCGAGCTCGTTGCAGTTGGCGGCGAGGAACGCGGGGTCTCCGCCGTTGTCGGTGGTGCGCCAGACGAACTGCAGGCCGGCGAACATGGTGCCGCCGCGTTCAGGGCGCGGGTCGGCGATGATCGGCATGTAGAAGCGGACGTTCTCGCGCGATCGGTTGAGCGGGTCGGTGATGAAGAACCACTCGAACGGATCGCCGCCGGCGAGATTGATGTCGGCGTTGGCCCCGAAGAAGGTGTGGAACCGATTCGTCGGATTGCTGGCGTCGAATCCGGAGAGGCCGCCGTCGCCGCCGATGCTCTCCAGCCAGGTGTCGACCGACCCTTCGAACTGGAAGGTGCCATTGTCCTGCGTCCCCCCCTGGAGCTCGCCAAGCGGGTTCTGCGGATTGATCGACAGGCTCTGGAACTGCAGCGTGCGCAGGCCCGAGTTGAGGCTGAAGATCGCCGTCGGCACCGCCGACAAGAGCCGCTTGCAGGTGGTGAGGACCGCCGCCGAGGTCCCGATGAAGGGGCGCGTCGGGCACGACGCCGAGATGTCGACGTACTTCCCGCTCGAGCGCACGAGGCCGCCGTCCGATCCCTCGAACCAGATGTCCGGATTGCCCGGCGCGAACACCAGCGCGTGCTGATCGGGATGGACCGACGTCGTCTGGGTGAGGAAGTCCGGCGAGTTGCCGTTCGGCGTGCGGCCGTCGAAGGTCAGGTCCGTGAAGGTGACCAGGTTGTTGTCGGGATCCGGCTCCCCTGCCGTCGTCGAGCGCAGGACGCCGCGCGCATTCGAGAGGCCGTACGCCTCGTCGTAGTTGTACGAGCCGATGACGAATACCGTGTCGGGCCGGCCGGCCGGCGAATAGATGCCCATGTCGTACCAGCACTGACCGGTGCAGAACTCGAAGGTGGCGAAGCGCGGGTCGCCCACCGAGGAGCTGGTGAGAAGCTTCCAACCGCCCGGAGCCGCCGCCTTGCCGCCGGGAACCACCGCCGTCTCCTCGGCGATGAGCGCCGCCGCCGGCCGGCGCGCGTCGTCGATGCGCCAGACCTGGCTGAACGAGGTCAGCGGCGCAGGGAAGCCGTTGAACGCGCCGGTCGCGCCTGTCGCCGCGTAGACGCGGAGCTTGCCGCTGGGAAGCTGCGCGAGCACGAAGTCCGTGCGGTCGGAACCGATGTTCGCCTGGTTCTGGCTGAAGAAGACCTGCGCGAACCCGCCGGCCTTCTCCGAGCGCCAGATGCCGACGTCGACCGCGGAAGCATAGACGACGCTCGGATCGGCGGGATCGAGGGCGACCTTGTCGACGCCCCACGAGGTCAAGCAGGGATCCCCGAACGGGGCGCAGGAAATGCCGCCGCCGTCCCAGATCTGCGTGAACGTCGAGCCGCCGTCGGTCGTCTTGTAGAGGCCGGCCGGAGCCTGGTTCGCCGAGAGGACCCCGCCTTCGGTAGCGCTGATGCCGCGCACGCCGAGCGTGGTCGCGACGAAGAACGTGCTGGTGCGGTTGGGATCGAAGACGATGCTTGCGATTGATAGATCGTTGAAGCCGTCCGCGAGCGACACCGGACCCGTGGGTCCGGGGAAGGTCAGCGTCGAGGAGAGCCTCCGCCAGTACTGGCCGCCGTCGGTCGAGCGGTAGATGCCGAGGCCGGCAGCCGAATCGGCCGAGGCGTTCGGCTCACCCGTGCCCGCCAGGATGACGTCGGGATCGCGCGGATCGATGGCGATGGTGCCAATGGCGTTGGTGAGGAACTCCTCGGAGGTGAACTCCCAGCGCGGCGTGGCCGAGAAGGCGCGGTCGGTGCGCCAGATACCGCCGCCGGCGGCGCCGACCAGGAGACGGCAATGCCGGTCCTCGTCGTCGCGCTCGTCGTCGCCCTTCTTGACGCCGCAGCGGGGATCGATCGCCAGCGCGGTGATGCGCCCGGAAGTCACGTAGGCCTTGTTGGTCCTGCTCGTCGCAACCGGAAACACGGCGTTGTCGGGCCCGAGCGCTTCCCACGGCCGCCCGGAATTCGAGTGCTGGTCGACGAAACCGGCCAGACGCGCCATCTCGCTCCGGCCGATGGCAGCGCCGTCGAGGGGCAGCGAGGTCCCAGGGAAGGCACGCGATGCCAACTTCTCTTCCGCCAGAGAACGCGGTCCCTCATGGTTGGCGAGGCTGGGCGTCGCGCGCTGCCGCGTATGGCTCAGGAACTTCCGGTCGCGCTCGCGCGCTTCCTGCCGATCCTCCAACTCCTCTTTCAAGAAGTGCGGCAAGGTCTTCGCCATTCCCGGCCCGCGCATCGCGTTGAGCGTCGCCTCCTTCACGTGCGCTTTGCGCACGGACGCGATTGCCATGGTTGCGAGAAGGCAGCCGAAGACAACAAGGAGAATCTTCCCCCACGAACGACTCAGTTTCATTGGGCCCCATCCCGTCCTTTCGGACGCCAAGGGCGTGCACTCTGACCGGCTGTCCAGCTGTCGGTCAAGCGCCTACCTGCTACGAAACGTTGCGGACGGCAGTCGCAAGTCCAAGCGCCGGAGCCGACAGAGGTTTTTTCGACTATCGACCCGTACGCCCTCGTACGGTCGTCAGAAACGGATCACGACACCGGCGCCCACCTGCGTTCCCGCGGCACCGATGGAGGCGCTGACGTTCGCTGACACGTCCTTCGAGATCGCGTAGGTGATCTTGCCGTCGAGGTTGGTCGCACCGTCGAACACGCTTGCGGAAATCCCGCCCTGCAGCGTGAGCCGGTCATGAAGGACGGTGAACGAGCCGTCCACGGACACTACGACCGCATCCGGCGCCGAGTAGTCGACCGACAGGTCCATCTTCGTCCCTGCGCGAGGCGTGATGGTGACGGTTCCGTTCGCGGACGGCGTGATCGTCCCGTCGCCACTCTTCGTCCCTGCGGCCTGGAGAGAGACTTCGATGGCCATGAGGCACCCGGGAGAGTAGCTGAAGAGAGGGGAACGACACCATCTTGCGAAAGATCATTGCGAAGCGTAGCGTCCGCCCCTGTTTTCGGCTCGTCCCTACCGGATGAGTTTGGTGCGAATCGCGGAGGGGGACGATCGCCCGGCGGGGGAGGCGACGTCTTGGCTGCTAGCGAAGGACCCGAAGGCACGTCGCAAGAGACGTGGTTGTTGCTACGCTTTCCCGCGATCGTAGCCATATTTCCGAAGCCAGCGGGGTTCTACAGGAACAACCGCCACCGGATCCATCGCATAGCCTTCTTCTACGCGCTGGCCGTCCTGGTGATGCCCTTCGCCAATCTCCCCCGGCTGGCCTCGCACGTGATGCCCCAGGTCTGGGAAATTTTCGACGCTACCGTTCGCGGAACGGGCTTTGCGACGAGCGAGGGC
>VBKL01000012.1 GCA_005879805.1 Deltaproteobacteria bacterium
CTTTCCCCAACTGACCCGCATGAGCGCGCTGGTACGACGCAAGCGCTCGGTGCCGCTGACGCCAGCCGCGGCAGTGTTGATTCAGGAGCTACGACGCGAGGCCGAGCGCCTGGCGCAAGGGCCCTCGAGAAAATCCACCGGCGGCGCGCCACCGTGAGGGTCTCGCGGTCGTCAGTCCAGCGGTCGCCGCCTGTGCACGGTGCGCTGCTTGAACCAGAAGACCAGCGCCGACGCCGCGACGACGAATCCCGCATCGATGGCGAGCCGGCGCAGCGCCTGGGTGGCGATGGACCAGGAGCCGGTCGCCACCGCGCAGCCGAAGAACGACGCCGAGGAGATCAGCACCAGCGCCATGAGCGGACCGACGACGTAGATGTCCCGCAGGGACACGATCATGAGTCCACCTGCGATGGCGGACGCGGCAGAGATGACGAATGTCGGCGGCCCCACCGCGAGGAGCTCGATGACCGTCTGATCCCCGAGGCCTTTTCCCGTGGCGCCGGCAGCGCGAAGAGCGACGAAAGTGAACCCTGCCGCCGCAATGGCGATGGCGTAGGTCGTGAGCGCGGCGACCGCGGCGCGGCCCACCACCTTCCAGCGCCGCAGCACGAGCCCGAGCGAAACGCCGGCGATGCCGTCGAAGCCCGGCGCGATGATCGAGGCCGCCACGATGGCGATGACCTGTAGCGCCGGCGGCGTCCCGATCGCGGCTGCGGTGATGATGCCCCCGAGCGCCATGAGCACGAGCGAGTTGCCAGAGATGCGCGCCTGGTTGCGGAGGTTCTGCTCCATCTCCTCCCAGAGCATCTCGTCGTAGTCGTGGTCGATGAGGTCCTGGCGGCTGACGTCGATGATCGAGGTGCTCTCGGAGATCTCCACCACCACCTTTCCCTGCTCGATGTCGCGACGGATCTGGCGCAGTACGTCGTCGGAGCTGCGATTCAGGGCCTGCACGTCGAGCACCCCGCCGCGCGGCTTCAGGGAGGCGCTCTCGTCGAGCGAGATTCGCACGATCGCCGCCATCGGCTCGAGCTCGCTCGCCAGCCGCCGCAGCACTCCGGGGTCGCCCGAGATGACGAATTTCCGGTGCATCTCGTCGACGAGCTTGCCCCGCAAGAGCGACAGCGCAAGTTTGCCACTCTAGCGAAGGACCGCCGGCCACCACGTCACCTGGCAGCCACCTTCGCCGCCGCTGCCGATCACCGTGCCGTCCGGACCGAGCGAAAGGCCCTCGGCAGGGAAAGTTCCCGCGCCACAGTGCTCGCCTTCCGGCGTGTATAGCTCGAGGCGATTGCGTGGCGACGAGGAGCCCGACTTTGCGATCAGGGCGTAAGCGCGGCCCTGCCGGACGACGACGAAGTCCGTGGAAGAACGCGAGGCGAGCCACGCAGGCGGCGGGTCCCAGCCGCCCTTGCCGCTCCCCACCGTTGCCACCCACGATCCACCCGCTTGAAGCGCGGCGCCGCCGTTCGCGAGGGGACGGAGCACGGGGCGGTCGCCGTTCCCGGGGAGCGCGAACCAGTCGGTGGTGGGCGAGAGCGAAGCATCGAACCACCGGCCCGCTGCCTTGCCAGAATTGCCGACGGCGCTGCCGGGCCACACGACGACGAGCGCCGCGCCTTTCGCGTCGACGAGTCCGACGGCGTCGGCGCGCTTCGGCGCGACTGCCTTGGAGACGGCGAGGCCGCCGTTCTCGTCGAAGATGCTGGCCGTGAGCGGTCCGTTCGCGCAGCCGCCGAGGACCAGCGCGCCAGAAGTCGCGGAAAGGAACGCCTCTCCGCCGCACCCCGATCCGCCCAGCAAGGTCCGGCTGAGCTCGGCGCCGGCGTTCGAGTAGCGCGCGAAGAAGGTGGAACCGGATTCGACGTGCGTTCCCTCGAATCCGCTCTGCTGCCCGAAGAAATCGAAACCGGCTGTCCGGGAACCGAGCGGGCTTCCGGAAGGTGACCACAACTGCCAGCGCGGGGGTCCGTTCGAGGGATGCGCTTCGGCGGCGACGTCGCCTTGGTCGTCGGTGGTCAAATACCAGCAGGCATCCCCGCCTTGGTGCGGGACGGTCACGGAGACGGGATTGGGATTCGAGGAAGGAACGATGCCTTCGCAAGCTGTCGGGGTCGCAGGGCTGCCTGGACCGGGTGGTGCGGGGGTGCCGGCGTCGGGGCCGTCGGGAGCGCCGCCTCCCGCCCAGACCGGTCCGGCGTCCGCGGGTAGCGCCGAGGAGCCGTTCCCCGTGTCGATGGGACCACAAGCAACCAGCAGAGCCGCGACCAGGATGCAGGGCGATGTCGAGCGCACGGTGTCCTCCCGGCGCGCACCATGGCCATCCGTTCAGCGCGCGGCGAGCAACGAGCGTGCGGGGCATCGCCCGCTCGGAGCGCCTGCTCGCCTCTTTCCTTCCGCGCACGCAATCCCCACCTCCGTCCCGGTGGCCCGCGACATCGAACGGCTCCTGTCCGCCGCGGGAGCCCCGGACCTCGCGTACCGCGAGTTCACGGTCCCGCCGGCACTCCGCCCCGCGAAGGACGCGAGGCTCGCCTTGCTCGCCCTGGTGTCGTTCGAGCGCGAGGCCGGCCGCACGACGATCGCCCGGGGGCTGATCCCTGCCTTCGCGCGGCGCGGCCTTCGCGCGGTGCGCGCGCACGTGCCACCTCCGGAGTTCCCCTCCCGGTGCGACGTGCTCGTCGTCGACGAGCCAGGGCCGCCCAGCGCGCAGCTTCTCGCCGAGGCCGACGCGGTTCTCGTCGTGGTCCGGCCCTCGCTCGAAACGGTTCGCGCGGCGGAGGCGCGGCTCGGACAGTTGCGCTCCTATCGCCGCGTCGCCCCGCGCTATCTGGCGAGCCGGGTCGACGCGCGCACCGACGTCCCCGCGCTGGAGGCGATGCGCGCGCTGCTCGGCGCGCGGCTCCTCATGACGACCATCCACGAGGATCCGTTCCTCGACGATCCCGGTTCACGAGTGCAGGCCGACTTCCTCTCCCTGGCGCGCGAGCTGCGGCGGCGGAGGCGCTGAATGCGGATCCTCGTCGCGCTCCTCTGCCTCGGGATCTACGCGGCGACGCCGCTCGATTTGCACACGCAGCTCGCGGTGGCGGTCGGCACCTTCGTGCTCGCGATCCTCGTCGGCCGGGGCAAGGGGGAGCTTTCGCGCCTGGCGCTCGTCGCCATCTCGATCGCGGCCACCGCGCGATATCTCTGGTGGCGGTTCTCCACCACCCTCGCCGACCAGTGGTCGCTCGATGCGGTCCTGGGCGCCGTCCTCCTCGCGGCGGAGCTTTACTCGTGCGCGATGCTGGTGCTCGCGTACGTGCAGTCCATCGCGCCGCTTGCGCGAAAACCGGTCGCGCTGCCCGGCGATGTCTCCCGCTGGCCGTCGGTGGACGTCTTCATCCCGACCTACAACGAGCCTCTCGAGGTGGTCCGCGTCACGGTGCTCGCCGCGCGCGCTCTCGATTGGCCGGCCGACAAGCTTCGCGTCCACCTGCTGGATGACGGCCGCCGCGCGCAGTTCCGCGCCTTCGCCGCCGAGGCGGGGGTCGGATACATCGTCCGTCCCGACAACCGCCACGCCAAGGCCGGGAACTTGAACCACGCGCTCGAGCGCACGAACGGCGAGTTCGTCGCCATCTTCGATTGCGACCACGTTCCGGCCCGGTCGTTCTTGCAGGTGACGATGGGCTTGTTGGTGCGCGATCCGGAGCTCGCGCTCGTCCAGACCCCGCACCACTTCTACTCGCCCGATCCGTTCAGCCGGAACCTGCGCACGGGACCATCCGTTCCCGCGGAGAGCGAGCTGTTCTACGGCGTCATCCAGCGCGGGCTCGACACCTG
>VBKL01000013.1 GCA_005879805.1 Deltaproteobacteria bacterium
CCCCCGAGAAGCTCACGCTCAAGATCGAGCCCATCGATCTGACGCCGCTCGGGCCGTTCGTCCCCAAGGACATCGGCCTGCAGAGCGGGAAGCTGGACGCGAACTTCGAGATGGCGCTCGGGGGCGTCGTCACCGGCGGGACCGGGCCGACCCGGATTGCCGGCACCTTGCACGGTACGGGGCTCAAGTTCGCCGGCGCCGAAGGCGGACGCGCGCTGGACGTTTCGCTGGACGCCGACGTGAAGGGCGATTCGAGCAAGGGAGACGTGCAGATCGACAAGCTCAAGCTCGACCTCGGCCCCGCCGGGATCACCGGGCAGGGCAAGGCGACGGGGCTGGCGAGCAACTCTCCGCGCATCGAGGGCCTGGAGATCCGCTCGCACGATCTCGATCCGGAGAAGCTCGCCGCCTACTATCCGCCGCTGCGCAAGAGCTTGAAAGGGCAGATATCGGGGCCGATCGGGCTGCTCGTGCACGCGAGCGGAACGCAGGCCTCGGCCGCGCTGGAGTTGAGCGTCGATCTGACCCCGGTGAAGCTGGCCGTGCCGGACACGCTCTCCAAGGCGGCGGGAGCGCCGATGATGCTGCTCGCGCATGCCAGGGGCGCCGGAGGAGGGAAGCTCGCCTTCGACGCCAAGCTCGATCTCTCCGGCGTCGATCTCCGGCCCGGAGAGTCGCTCAACAAGGCTCCGGGACAGAAGCTCGAGTTGACCGTGCAGGGGACGCGCTCGGTGAGCGGGTCGAGCGACAATCCGGACCAGCGCATCGATCTCGCTTCTCTCGTCGTCCGCGTTCTCGGGGACGAGCTTTCCGCCAAGGGATTCCTGGAGACGAAGGGCGCCGGGGCGAAGAAGGCGACCAACTTCGATCTGACTGCGCAGAGCGCGCATCTCGACCTCGACAAGCTCCTCTATCCGAATCCTTCGAAGAAGGAGAAGCCGCCGCCCGACCCCAAGACGTTCGCGGGCATCAACGGGCACGCCAAGGTCAACATCGAGAGCGTGCGCGTGAAGAAGCAGGATCTCAGCAAGATCGTTGCCGACGTGGAGATGCACGACGATCAGGTGGTGGTGAAGACCGCGCAGGTGGGCGCCTTCGCCGGGCAGATCGACGCCTCCGGCACCAGCCTGCGGCTCGCGCATCCCAAGGAGCCCTGGCACGTCGTCACGAAGGCTCGCGGCATCGATCTCGCCCAGGCATCGCTGCTCGGCACGCCGAAGAAGGTCCTCGCCGGAAAGTTCAACGGCGACATCAAGCTCGATGGATCGAGCCAGGATCTCAGCGAGCTGACGAAGAACCTCACCGGCCTCCTCGAAGGTCACCTCGAGGACGGCCAGTTCCTCGGCAAGGACATCATCGCCTCGGTGACGGGTCCTCTGATGCACGCGCTACCTTCCGCGCTGCAAGGAAAGGTGACCAAGGGAGGCGTGACCGATCTCGGCAAGGACACGCCTTTCGGGATCACCATCCAGAACGGGCTCGCGAGGCTGAAGCAGCCCATCACCGTGACGAAGCCGGAAGCGCAGATGACGTTCTCGGGTGGAATCCATCTCGACGGCACGCTCGATCTTCCCGGCACGGTCGCGCTCGCCCCCGAAACGATCGCGACGCTCACGGGTGGCAAAGTACGGCCTTCCACGAGCATTCCCGTGGGGATCAAGCTCACGGGTCCGGTGTGGAATCCGCAGGTCGCCGATCTCGATTTGAAAGGCGCCGTCGCTGCAATCCTGAAGTCGGCCGGCACCAGCGTCCTCGGTGGCGTGCTCGGCAACAAGCTCGGCGTGCAGGGCTCGCCTGAGCAGATTGCGCAGGCGAAACAAAGCGAGTTGCAACAAAAGGCCCAGGCCGAGCAGGCCAAGGCGGAGCAGCGCGCGAAGGACGAGGCGGACGCGCAGCGCAAGAAAGTACAGGAAGATGCGCAGAAGAAGCTGAAGGGGCTGTTCGGGCGCTGACAGGCGGTCGATTTCGCTCGCGCTTTGTCCGCTCTCGCGTTAAAGAGATCGAACGGAATCATCCGAGGGTTGAAGTTGCGTAATCCAGCCTACCAAGGCGGCCGAGCGGCTCGGCTTCGACACCGGCGACATTCGAGATGGCCCAGAAAACCAAGGATCCGGTCCGCGCGCTGATCGAGCGGTTCGTCGGCGATCTCAAGCGCACTCTCACCGAGGCCGTGGAACGCGAAGTGCGCGCGGTCGTCGCGCGCATCTCCTCGGGGAAGGACAGGATAGACGGACGTCGCTCCGGACGGCTCTGCCCGGTTCCGGGATGCGGCCGGCCCGGTGCGGGTCCACGCAACCGGTGGTTCTGCCGCGAGCATGTTGCGAAGCTCTCGGTGGCCGAGCAGAAGGGAATCCTCGAGCGCAACCGCCGACTCGCGGCGGAGGGTAAGCTTCCGACGCTCGTCCCGGCGCAGAAGATCGTCCGCCTGCCTCCCAAGCAGCCCCGCCAGAGGCGGCCCCTCGACATGACCTGCCGGGTGGAAGGTTGCCCCAACCGATCGCGCGGCCCACGGGTGGGCTTCATCTGCGATCTGCACCGTGCACAGCTTTCTCCCGAGGAGCAGCGCGAGGCGCGCGAGCGCTGGAACGTACGGCACAAGGGCGGCGTCGCAGCGCCCGAGCCGCGGCGCGAATCCGCTCCGGCCCCGGCGGCCGTACCTCCCATCGTCCGCAAGGCCTCGTCGGAGCCGCCGGCGACGCCGGAGCGGGATGTCTCGGGAGCCTGAGACGGTGTAACGATCCCGCGGCAAACGAAACGGAGACGTCATGCCGCGCGATCGCAAGATACCGTCCTCGGAAATCACCCCGCTCTCCGCTTACCTGCGCCGGCGCGACTTTCTCGCCCTGGGAGCCGCCGGAGCGGGCGCTCTCCTCCTGGGCGGCCACTCCGTGTCCGGCGCGCAGAAGGAGCAGCACGGAGCGAAGCTCCCTTCGGTGAAGCAAAGCTCCTACACGGTCGACGACAAGAAGACGCCCTTCGGCGACATCACGAACTACAACAACTTCTATGAGTTCGGGACCGACAAGGACGATCCGGCCCGCCACGCCGGCAAGCTGAAGACCCGCCCCTGGACGGTGAAGGTCGACGGCGAGTGCGCGAAGCCGAAGACGTTCGACATCGATTCGCTCATCTCCAGCTCGACGGTGGAAGAGCGCGTCTACCGGATGCGCTGCGTGGAAGCGTGGTCGATGGTGATTCCCTGGGACGGGATTCCGCTCGCCGAGGTCCTCAAGAAGGTGGAACCCAGCTCACGGGCGAAGTACGTCGCCTTCGAGACCGCGCTGCAGCCCGAGAACATGTCCGGGGTGGGCGGCTTCAACGCCATCCCCTTCCCGTATCTCGAAGGGCTGCGCATCGACGAGGCGATGCACCCGCTCGCGCTCCTGGCGGTGGGGATCTACGGCGAAGCCTTGCCGAATCAAGACGGCGCGCCCATCCGGCTGGTGGTTCCCTGGAAGTACGGCTTCAAGGGCATCAAGAGCATCGTCAAGATCCATCTGCAAGAGACGCAGCCGCAGACCACCTGGTCGCAATATGGCGGCGGCGTCGAGTATGGCTTCTACGCCAACGTCAATCCCGAGGTGGACCATCCCCGCTGGAGCCAGGCGAAGGAGCGACGCATCGGCGAGGTCTTCCGCCGGCCGACCCTGATGTTCAACGGCTACGCCGACCAGGTGTCGAAGCTGTACGCCGGGATGGATCTGAGGAAGTTCTATTGAGGCCCAAGGGCGATCGGCTGCTCAAGCCCCTCGTCTTCCTCGCCGCGGCTTCGCCTCTGCTGTGGCTCGCGGGTCGCGCGTTGCGGGGTGCGCTCGGACCCGATCCCGGTTCGTCACCGTCGGGTTCGCCGCCTGGTGCTGCTTGTTCCCGCTCGCCGTGACGTCCACGCAAGGCTGGGTGAAGAGGCTCGGCTTCCGGCGCTGGAAGGCGCTCCACCGGCTTGCGTATCTCGCGGGCGTGCTGGCGATTTTCCACTTCGTCTGGCGCTTCAAGACGGCGCTTCTGGAGCCCGTCATCGCCGGGGCGACGCTTTTCGTCCTGTTGGCCATTCGCCTGATCGCTCGCAGAGCTACCGCTCCCCGCTTGGGGGCCAAGGTGTCTGCGGAGTAGATTGCCGGCCCTCAATGGCTAGAGCAGCGACAGTCCTCATCGCCGACGACGACCGCAGCATGCGGCAGACGATGGAGGCCATCGTCCGCAACGCGGGTATGTTCCCCATCACCGTCGCTTCCGGCGAAGAGGCGCTGCGGACGCTCCAGGGCAGCTCCGTCGACGTGATGCTCCTCGACGTGCAGATGCCGGGCATGACGGGCCTCGAGGTGCTGCGCCAGGTCCGCGAGAAGCACACCGACATCGGCGTCATCATGATCTCCGTGGTGAAGGAGGTCGCCGTCGCGGTCGAGGCCATGCGCCTCGGCGCCATCGACTACGTGACCAAGGACTTCTCGCCGCCCGAGCTCAACGCGCGGGTGGTGAAGACGCTCGACCAGCTCAAGGCGGCCCGCGAGCTGGCGTGGCTGCGCGAGGAGCAGGCGAGCCGCGATCGCAAGCCGATGGTTCTCGGCCGCTCGCAGCCGATGCGCATGCTGGCGCAGACGGCGCAGAAGCTCGCCTCCAAGCCCGTCACCGTGCTCATCACCGGCGAGAGCGGTACCGGCAAGGAGATGCTCGCGCGCTACATCCACGAGCACAGCGATCGGCAATCCGCGCCTTTCGTGGCGGTCAACCTGCCGGCCATCCCGCACGAGCTGGTCGAGAGCAGCCTGTTCGGCCACGAGAAGGGCTCGTTCACGGGCGCCATGCGGCAGCAGTTCGGCAAGTTCGAGCTGGCGAGCGGCGGCACCCTCTTCCTCGACGAGATCGGGGAGTTGCGGCTCGACGTGCAGGCGAAGCTCTTGCGCGCCTTGCAGGAGCACGAGATCGAGCGCGTCGGCGGCGCGCGGCCCATCCAGCTCGACCTGCGGGTCATTTGCGCGACCAACCGCAGCTTGCCGAAGCTGGTGGAGGAGGGCCGCTTCCGCGAAGACCTCTTCTACCGGCTCAACGTCGTTCCCATCCAGGTGCCCTCGCTCCGCGAGCGCCGCGAGGACATTCGCGAGCTGGCGCAGCACTTCCTCTCCCGCTCGGCGGTGCAGCTCGGCCGCGTGGCGCAGTCGCTCAGCGAGGGCGCGGCGCAGCTTCTCGAGAGCTACCCATGGCCGGGGAACATCCGCGAGCTGCAGAACCTCATGGAGCGGCTCGCGACGCTCTGCGAGTCGCAGATCGTCGAGGAGAGCGATCTGCCCCTCGAGTTCGTCGTCGCCGGAGGACTCAAGCGCGAGGCGGAGCGGGAGACGAGCCTGGCCGCGGCGCTCGGCGCCTTCGAGAAGGGATATCTCAAGAAGGTGCTGGCCCAGAGCGGCTGGAACCGGCGGCTCGCCGCACAGCATCTCGGCATCGGGTACTCCACCCTCAAGGGAAAGTTGAAGGATTTCGAGATCGGGGCCGGGGAAGACGACTAGGCGAGACCGCCGCCGGCGTGCACATCCGTACAGGGATCAGCCGAAGGTGCGCCTGCGGTCGTTCCAGCGCGCCCGCGCCTCCTGCTTCACCGACTCGGGCAGACGCTGGTGCCGGTCGCAGACCCAGCCGAATCTCGGGCCCCGCGACCGGCGCGTACACCCCGCGATACGGCACTTCATGTCGGCCCGCAGTCCCTTGTTGGCGCCGCCGCGCTGCGCCGCGATGCGTTTGCCATTGAGCTTGTGCTTGAGGGTGCTGTAACCGATCCGGAGGGAGGCAGCGGCTTTGCGGCGGTTGCCGCCGTGCTCGGCGATCACCCGCTCGATGAAGGCGCGCTCGAAGCTCGCCACCGCTTCCTTGAGGCCGCGGGCGGCCTCGACAGCGGGCTCCTGCGCACGGGAAAGACCGGCGCGCACATGGGCATCAATCAACTGACCGATATGCGCGACGAGCGATTCGGTGGAGCGTAGCCGCGGACGGGGCATCTTCCCGAACATAGCAGAAGATGGGTGAGCCGGTTCCGCTGCCGCTTCCGCCCGCGGCGCCGTCCGAGTCTCCGGCGCGGCCGAACGGTGCTGTTCCCCTGCCTGGGTCCGAGACGCGCCGACGTCCGTCTTCCGACGGACGACACCTCGGCCTCTATCGCCTCGTTCGTAGCAACGAGACCGATACGCTCCTGCGCGTCGTCGAAGATTCCTTCCGCTCCGTCGCCGAATCTTCGCAGCGATACCGATCGGTGGCCGCGCTTCCGGAGCCGGTGTCCGGCAAGCAGGGTTGCGGGGTGAGCGCCACCTGTCTCGCCGCGCTCGGAGGAGCGCAGAACGTCGACGAGGTGTTCGCGGGGGAGCTCAAGCCCTACAAGAACGGGTTGACCTTGAAGGTGGTGCTCGTCGACACGCGGACCGACCGGGTGCTGGGGAGCGACGATCAAGTGATCGAATCGCAGACCGACCAGGAGGTGCGCGCGCGCGCCGAGTCCCTCGCCTGCAGGCTCCTCGCGGGCGGCGATTGCACCGGCGAGGCCCTGGTCGATCTCGACCTGCCCGAGATGAAGCTGATCGTCCACGACCGGCCGCTGGACCGGGCAGGAAAGAATCCGGAGCGGCTGCGGCTGCCGGTGGGCGCGCACACCCTCCGCGTCGTGGTCGGCGACCGCACCAGCCTGCAGAAACCGTTGCTGGTGACGCGCGCGGCGGCGGCTTCGCCCGTGCTCTTCGCCAGGGAGCGCGAGGAGTCGATCGTGCTCTCGAGCGCCCGCGATCTGCCGCTCGGCATCGACGGCCGGCCCACGCTCGCCCCGAGCCTCCGGCCGAAGACTCCGGCGGGGTGGAATCGTCCGGCCGGACTCGCGGCGGTGGCTCTGGGCGTCGTCGCCGGCAGCGTCGGGATCTACGAAGGGCTGCACGGGCGGTCGCTGATCCACGGCGCGAACGCCTCTTTCGATCAGCGTGGGGCCTATCTCCCCGGCGACCTCGCCAACATCCAGTCCGGCAAGAACGCAGCCTCGGCGGGAAACATCCTGCTCATCGCGGGCGGCGCGCTCGCGGCCGCCGGACTCACGCTCTACTTCACGTTCTGACGGGAGCCCCGATGACCCGCGCATCCAGACTGGTCGTGGCTTTCGCCTTCGCGCTCGGCGCGGGCTGCTTCCGCCCGCAGAACGACCTGCACGGCCAGTGCGGAAGCGACGCCGACTGCGCAACCGGAGCGCGCTGCGACAAGACGCAGAGCCCGCCGGTCTGCGTGGCAGCGACGTGCAGCCCGGCGTGCGATTCGAGTTCGTCGTGCGATTTGCAGAGCGTGACGTGCAAGCCGGTGACGCAGGCGTCGGTGGTGGTCACCAGCCCCGCGGCAAATGGTTTCGTCGGTAGCCGGGTCTCGGTGGCGGCGACGGCGAGAGCCCCGGGTGGGGCGACGGGGGTGACGTTCCAGGTGCGGAACGCGGCGGGGGTGTTGATCGGGACGGGCAGCGGGTCGGCGCCGGCGGGCTCGGCGGAGTTCGCGGCAACGCTCAGCATCGGGGGGACGGGGCTGGCGGATGGGGCCGCGACGGTCACGGCGATTCTTGCGTATCCGGGCGGGTCGGTGACGAGCGCAAGCGTGCCCGTGACCATCGACGTGACGCCGCCGGTGCTGACGGCGCTTCAGGTCTTT
>VBKL01000158.1 GCA_005879805.1 Deltaproteobacteria bacterium
CCCGGAAAAGCCGTTCGTAACCAGCGGGCTGCGCCTGGGAACGCCCGCGCTGACCACTCGCGGAATGGGTCCTGCGCAGATGCGCCTGGTCGCGAAGCTCATCGTGCGCATCCTCGACGCTCCCGCCGACGACAAGGTCATCGACAAGGTGCGCGGCGAGGTGACCGAGCTTTCGCAGGAGTTCCCGCTTTACGCGAATCGGCTCCGGAAGCATTGATTCGATGAAATGAAGTGCCCCTTCTGCCCATCGCAGGACAACAAGGTGATCGACTCGCGGCTCTCCAACCAGGGCGCCGTGATCCGCCGGAGGCGCGAGTGCCTCGGCTGCGAGCGCCGCTTCACTACCTACGAGAGGGTGGAGGAGATCCTCCCCATGGTGGTGAAGAAGGATGGACGTCGCGAGGCCTTCGACCGGCAGAAAATCGTCGCCGGCCTCGAATTGGCCTGCCGCAAGCGGCCGGTCTCCTCCGAGCAGATCGAGGCCATCGTCGACGGCATCGAGCGGCGGCTTCAAGAAATGGGCGAGAAGGAGATCCCGACCACCTTCGTCGGCGAGTCGGTGATGCGGGAGCTCTCGCGCCTCGACGAGGTCGCGTACGTGCGCTTCGCCTCGGTCTACCGGTCGTTCAAGGACGTGGGCGAGTTCATGAGCGAGCTCAAGGAGCTGATCCACGAGCGCAAGGGCAAGCAGAAGTAGCGACGGACAGCTCATGCTCGAGGCCCTCGTGGAGGCGGAGCGGGGGCGCGGCCGCACGCATCCCAACCCCATTGTCGGCGCGTTGGTCGTCTCCGGGGGCCGCGTCATCGCCTGCGGCCACCACGAGCGCGCCGGGGGGCCGCACGCCGAGGTGGTCGCGCTCGAGAAGGCAGGGGCCCGGGCGCGCGGCGCCGATCTCTACGTCACCCTCGAGCCCTGCAACCACCACGGGAGGACCCCGCCGTGCACCGACGCGATCCTCGCCTCGGGCGTGCGGCGCGTGGTGGTGGGCAGCATCGATCCCAATCCCCTCGTGCACGGCCGCGGCATCCGGCGCCTGCGCGGCGCCGGCGTGCGGGTCGACCCGGGCGTCCTGGGCGAGGAGTGCGATCGCGCGAACGAGCAGTGGTTCAAGTTCATCACCCGGAAGATCCCGTGGGTCGTGCTCAAGGCCGCGGTGACCCTCGACGGGAAGCTCGCCACCCGGTCCGGCGACTCGCGCTGGGTGACCGGCCCCCTCGCCCGGGCCCGCGTCCACGAGCTGCGCGACCGTCTCGACGCGGTGCTGATCGGAATCGGTACCGCCCTCGCCGACGATCCTCGCCTCACCGCCCGCGGCAAGGGACAGCGCGACCCGGTCCGCATCGTCGTGGATCCCCGGGCGCGCCTGTCCCCGGAGGCGCGCCTCTTGCGGCAGCGATCCGCCGCGGAAACGATCGTCGCCGTGACCCTCGCGGCGCCGCGGGAGCGGGTCCGCGCGCTGGAGCAGTCAGGGGCGACCATCCTGCGCTGCCGGCACGACCGGAAGGGGCGCATCCTGCTGCGGGACTTGCTCAGGCGGATCGCCGGGCGCGGCCTCACCACCGTACTCGTCGAAGGTGGCTCCCGGATCCTCGGGTCCTTCTTGCGCGAGCGCTCGTGGGACGAATTGTTCCTCTTTTTCGCGCCCAAGGTGCTGGGTGAGGACGCCCTCTCGTGGGCGGGAATGCCTTCGCCTCCTTCGATGGGGCGGGCGCTCGAAGTCCAGATTGCCGAACTGGCGCGGTTGGGGCCGGATCTGCTCGTCAGGGCGCGGCCCCTGCGATAGAACCGCGAGGTGTTCACCGGCCTGGTCGAGGACGTCGGGCGCATCGCGGCGGTCAATCCGATCGCCGAGGGCGGCGCCCGGCTGACCGTCGCCACCCGCTTCGCGGACGACGATCTGGGTCACGGCGCGAGCATCGCCGTCGACGGCGCCTGCCTGACCGTGGTGGGGCGAGATCTCGACACCTTCACCTCCGACGTCTCGGTCGAGACGCTCGAGCGCACGACGCTCGGACGCCGCAAGCCGGGCGACCCGGTGAATCTGGAACGCCCCCTGGCCCTCGGAGAGCGCCTCGGCGGCCACCTGGTCCTGGGCCATATCGACGGAGTCGGCCGGATCCGGAGCCGCGAGCCCGCCGGCGACGCCCAGCGTTTCGTGGTGGAGATTCCGCGGCAGCTGATGGCGCTCGTCGTGGAGAAGGGATCGATCGCTCTCGACGGGATCAGCCTGACCGTGAACGAGATCATCGGCCAGGACGCGATCTCGCTGATGATCATCCCGGAGACGCTTCGCGCCACCACCTTCGGCGCGCGGAAGCCGGGAGATCCCCTCAACGTCGAAGCCGACATCCTCGGCAAGCACGTGGCGCGCCTTCTTGCCTGCAGGAGCATAGAGTGACTGAAGAAGCGAACGCGCTGGTCAGGGTGGAGAAGGCGCTCGACGAGTTGCGCGCGGGGCGCATGGTCATCCTCGTCGACGACGCCGATCGCGAGAACGAGGGCGACCTGGTGCTCGCGGCGCAGCACGTCTCCCCCGAGGCGATCAATTTCATGGCCAAGCATGGCCGCGGCCTCATCTGCCTCTCGCTCACCGAGGACCAGGTGCGCAGGCTCGCGCTGCCGATGATGGTGCAGGAGAACGAGAGCACCTATTCGACCGCTTTCACGGTCAGCATCGAGGCGGCACACGGTGTGACTACGGGGATCAGCGCGGCAGATCGCGCAACGACCATCCGGGCCGCCATCAATCCGGAGGCCAAGCCCGCCGACGTGGTCCGGCCGGGGCACATCTTCCCTCTGCGCGCGCGGAAGGGAGGGGTGCTGGTGCGGGCAGGGCAGACGGAGGGATCGGTGGATCTTGCGCGGCTCGCCGGCCTCAATCCGGCCGGCGTCATCTGCGAGGTGATGAACGACGACGGCACGATGGCGCGCATGCCGGATCTGGAGAAATTCTCCGCCCGGCACCGGGTCCACATCGTCGGCGTCGGCGACGTCATCCAGTACCGCATGCAGCGCGAGCGCCTGGTCCGCCGGGCCGTGGAAGCCCGGGTGCCGACCGAGTTCGGCGGCGAGATGCGCTGCATCGCCTACGAGAACGACGTCGACAACTTGCACCACGTGGCGCTGGTGAAGGGCACCTGGCACCCGGACGAGCCGATCCTCGTGCGCGTCCACTCCAAGTGCCTGACCGGCGACATCTTCGGGTCGCAGCGCTGCGATTGCGGACCGCAGCTCCATCGCGCCTTGCAGATGATCGACGAGGCGGGCAAGGGCGTCCTCGTCTACCTCGACCAGGAGGGCCGCGGCATCGGACTCGTCAACAAGCTCAAGGCCTACAATCTGCAGGACGAGGGAGCGGATACCGTCGAGGCCAACAACAAGCTCGGCTTCAAGGCCGATCTGCGCGACTACGGAATCGGCGCCCAGATCCTCCACGACTGCGGCGTGCGCAAGATGCGCCTGATGACCAACAATCCGAAGAAGATCGACGGGCTCAAGCAGCTCTACGATCTGGAAGTGGTGGAGCGGGTGCCCATCGAGGCGGGCCTCTCCCACCACAACGCGGACTACCTGGCCGTGAAGCGCGACAAGCTCGGCCACCTCCTCTCCCTCGTGCAGGAGCCGAAGAAGTGAGCCGCGGCTCTCCGCAGTCCGACGAGCAGAGAGGCGCCGCGGGCATGCGATTCGCGGTCTGCGCGACGCGGTGGAATCCCGAGATCGTCGAGCAGCTCCTCGCCGGTGCTCTCGGAGCGCTCCGGGCGAAGGGAGCGGCGATCGACCCCGTGCGCCGCTGCGCTGGTGTGTTCGAGCTGGGACCTCTTTGCGCCCGCGTCGCCCGCAAGGGCGGGGTCGACGGCATCGTGGCGCTCGGCTGCCTCATCCGCGGCGACACGGATCACTACGCGCTCCTCGCGGCCGAGGTCACGCGCTCGCTCGGCATGCTGGCGATGGAGGGCGCGACGAGCCCGCGGCCGCTGGCGGTTGCCTTCGGAGTCCTGGCCTGCGAGACGTCCGAGCAGGCGCGCGAGAGGGCCGATCCCGCCCGGCTCGACAAGGGTGCGGAAGCGGCCCTGGCCTGCATCGAGCAGGTCCACGCGCTGCGCTCGGCCAACGCCGAAGTGGAAGGCGGCTGATGGGCTCGCGGAGCCGTGCGCGCGAATGCGCGCTCCAGGCGCTCTACCAGCTCGACACGAGCGGTGGAAACGCCTCCGAGGTACTGCTCGGGATCTGGTCGCACTTCGATCCCGTGGACGAGGAGACGAAGCGCTTCGCCGAGGCGCTGGTCCGCGGCGCCCAGCGAGAGCAGGAGGTCATCGACGAGGTCATCCGGCGCAGCTCGACCAACTGGAAGATCGAGCGGATGGCGCGGGTCGATCGCAACGTCCTGCGGCTCGCCGTCTACGAGATCCTGCGTCGCCCCGACGTGCCGGTGAAGGTCTCGCTCAACGAGGCGATCGAGCTCTCGAAGAAGTACGGATCGGAGGATTCCTCGTCGTTCGTCAACGGCATCCTCGATCGCGTCGCGCACGCGACCGATCTGCCCGGCCAGGTCCCGAAAAAGGAGTAGCTCCGTGGAGCTGTCGTTCCGTCCGCTCACTCTCGAAGCGCTCGACGGGGCGCGGGCGGAAGCGCTCTGTCTCTTCGTGGGCGAGGGAGAGCGACCGCTCACGGGTCTCGCTGGCCTCGTCGATTGGAGGCTCGCGGGCAGGCTCTCGGGCATGATCCGGAGCGGGCTCCTCACCGGCGCGTCCGGCGAGGCGCTGCTCACGCCGCCGGGCGCGCGGCTTCCCTTCGAGAAGCTCTTCCTCTTCGGAATCGGATCCATGCGCGATCCCGCGGAGCTTTCCGCCCGCGTCCTCGAGGGGCTGCGCAGGCTCTCGCAAGCGGGGGTGCGCGACGCCGCATTGCAGCTTCCCGCCGCCCTCCCGGCGGACGAGGGCGCGCGCAGGCTGGTCGAGGACGAGCAGGCGCCCGCCCGGGGCCTGCTCTTCGCGACCGATCCCGCGCAGGTCGCGGAAACCCTGGCGCAGACGGGCGCGGCGAGGCCGCCTGATCGCCGGGTGGTGAAAGTGCCCGCGCCGGAGATACCCGGGGCGCAACCGCCTCCCGCGCGCGAACCGGCGCCGAGAACGGGTCCGCAGCGGTACATCCCGCCACCTTCCTCCAAAGGCCCGAAGAAGCGTCGTTAGGGCGGCTAGTCGGGCGCCCGCTCGTTGTCACGCGCCCAGGACGTTCGCAGCTTCCCTCCAGGAGCGGCAGCCGCCGCACCGGAGGATCGCCAATGCATCTCGCCTTCGCACTGCTCTTCGCACTCGCCCAGGGCCAGTTCGGCAAGGACACCAAGGGGGCCGAGCCGACCACCCACGACAAGCCCGCCGTTTCGCAGCCGGACTCGCGCGCCGACAGCCCCGCGAGCACGAGCAGCAATACCAGCGACAAGGCGGAGTCGCTCTCGCCGACACCGCAGACCGATCTGCAGGGCGAGCCGCCCAAGAAGAAGACCGCGAAGAGCGGGAAGAAGGCGCACAAGTCCGCAAAGTCGATGCCGCAGGCGACCGAGCCGAGCACCCCGGGCGGCAACGGGGCCGAACGCGCCTCCTCGACCGATGCGAAGAAGCCGCCCAGGCACAAGGAACCAGACATGCAGGGAGAGGAGAAGAAGGACGACAAGGGCCACTAGCGTCCTGTCACCGCACCGCCTGGATCACGACGCCCACGCTGCGCCACGATGGACGCTGCTCGACGACCTTTCCCGCCGTCTTGGCAACCAGAGTCCTCCCGTCGCGCCAGCTGAGGTCGACGGGAGGACGTCCGGAGGCGATCAGGACGACGTCTTCCGGCGCAGGCGTGTCGAAGGGAAGCGCGGCCGCGCGTAGCGAAACCTCCGTCGTCGCCATCGTCGAGCCGGTGCAGGTGTGCTCGAAACGGCTGGCGACGAAGCGCCCGTCGGGCGACGGCTCGTCGTGCATCGGGAGATCGACGCACGAGCCGAGATGCATCCGGGCGAGGATCGCGGTCGCGCCCGCGACGAGCGCCATGGCGAGGACGAGCTGCAGGAGAAGCTTCACGGCGTGAGGCGCTCCATCATCCGCGGGAAGGGAATGGTCTCGCGGACGTGCGGCAACCCGCAGATCCATCCCACCGTGCGTTCCACGCCGAGCCCGAAGCCGGAGTGAGGCACCGATCCGAACTTGCGCAGGTCGAGGTACCAGGAGAACGCCTCGCGCGGCAGCTGGTGCTCGTCGATGGCGCGGAGAAGCGTGTCGTAGTCGTCCTCGCGCTGACCGCCGCCGATGATCTCGCCGAATCCCTCCGGCGCGAGCACGTCGACGCCGAGGGCGAGCTTGGGATCCTGCGGGTCCTTCTTGAAATAGAACGCCTTCAAGGACGCAGGGTAGCGGTGCACCATCACCGGGCGATCGAACTGCTTGCAGAGGATGGTCTCCTCGTCGCCGCCGAAGTCGTCGCCCCACTGGGTCGGATTGCCTGCCTTGTGGAGCGTCTCGATTGCCTCGGTGTAGGTGATGCGCGGGAACGGCTTCTCCACCTTGCGCAGCAGGGTCAGGTCGCGCTCGAGGACGCCGGTGAGGTCCTTCTCGTGCTTCTCGAGGACCCGGCCGACGATGGTGACGAGGAAGTCCTCGGCGAGGTCCATGTTTCCTTCGAGGTCGAGGTAGGCCACCTCGGGTTCGACCATCCAGAACTCGGTCAGGTGCCGCCGCGTCTTGCTCTTCTCCGCGCGGAAGGTGGGACCGAACACGTACGCCTTGCCGACCGCCATCGCCGCCGCCTCGCCGTAGAGCTGGCCGCTCTGGGTGAGGAACGCCTTGCCCAGATCGAAGTAGGGAACCTCGAACAGCGTCGAGGTGCCCTCGCAAGCCGCGGGCGTGAGGATGGGCGAGTCGACCAGCGTGAATCCGCGTTCGTCGTAGTAGTCGCGGATGGTCTTGATGAGCGTGTGCCGCACCGCGAGGATGGCGCGCTGCCGCGCGCTGCGCAGCCACAGGTGTCGCTGCTCCTGCAGGAACCCGACCCCGTGCTCCTTCGGCTGGATGGGATAGCCAGGCTGGCCCTGCAGGACGCGCAGATCCTTGACGTGCACCTCGAAGCCGATCGGGCTGCGCGGATCCTTCGCCACCGTCCCGCGCACTTCCAGCGAGGCCTCCTGTGGAGCGTGCTCGGCGGCGAGGAAGGCGGCCTCGGGAACGTCCTTCTTGGAGACGACGCACTGGATGATGCCGGTGCCGTCCCGCAGCTGGATGAAGTGGAGCTTGCCGCTCGATCGCTTGCCGTAGAGCCACCCGCGAAAGAGCGCTTCCTTCCCTTCGTGGGCGGCGACGTCGCCGACGTAGACGTGCGATTCCATCGTTAGGTTCTAGCGCGCAAGGATTGCGTTGGGAACGCGCTTGCAGCAAAGGATGATCCCTCGATGATGCTGGCGATCCTGTTCTGCGCCTCCCTCGGAGCGGCCCAGCCCGCGCCGCGGACCGCGAAGCCCGCCTCGCCTTCGGCGGCCCCGGCGGGTCCTGGGACGGAGCCCGCTCCGCCGTCTGCCCCGGAAGTCTCAGCGGATGGAATCGCGGTCGCCGGAGCGGATGCTGGCGCGAGTCGCATTCCCTCCGCTCCCGACGCGTGGGGCGGGGTGCGCTCCGGTAGCGAGCCGACGCTCTCCGATCGCGTCGCCAACTACCAGCTGGAGGCCGTCCTCGATCCGCGCAAGCACACGGTTACGGGGAAGGAGCGCCTCACCTGGCGCAACCGCAGCACGGTGCCGGTCAGGTCGCTCTATATCCACCTTTACCTGAACGCCTTCGAGGGAAGGGGGAGCACGTTCTACGTGGAGATGGCCCGCTACGGCGCGTTCCGCACCGGCCTCACGCCAAAGAAGGGCGAGTGGGGCTATATCGAGCTCGGCGCTGTCACCCAGTCGGGGAAGCCGCTCTCCTGGAAGTTCGTCCATCCCGACGGCGGACCCGCGACCGACCGGACGGTGGCGCGCGTCGATCTCGCCGACCCCGTCTCTCCGGGCGGATCGACCGTGATCGACATCGAGTTCCACGACCAGCTCCCGCGCGTGATCGCGCGCACGGGCTACTTCGGCAGCTACCACCTCGTCGCGCAGTGGTTTCCCAAGATTGGCGTCCTCGAGCTACCCGGCGAGCGGGGTGCCACCGCGCCGCGCTGGAACTGCCACGAGCTCCACCTCAACTCCGAGTTCTACGCGGACTTCGGGAGCTACGACGTCTCGATCACGGCGCCGAAGGAGTTCGTGATCGGAGCAGTCGGGGAGGAGCAGGGAGCGCCCGTCGAGACCCCAGAGGGGACCCGCCACCGGTTCGTGCAGGGCGACGTCCATGACTTCGCCTTCGCCGCCTGGGACCAGTTCCAGACGCTCACCGGAACCTATCAGGGGCCGGGCAGTCCAAAGGTGGCGGTGAAGGTCCTCTATCCGAAGGAGTTTGCCAAGGCGGCGCGCATCACCCTCGACGCGACCGTCGAGTCGATCCGGTATTTCTCGGACACCCTCGGCCCCTATCCCTACGAGACGTCGACCGCGATCGTGCCTCCCTTCAACGCCAGCGAGTCGGCGGGGATGGAGTACGAGACCTTCTTCACCAGCTATGCCGCCAAGGACGATCCACTGCTGAATGGCTTCGTACGCTTCGTCAACGTCCACGAGTTCGGCCACGGGTACTTCATGGGCATCATCGCCTCCAACGAATTCGAGGAACCGTTCCTCGACGAGGGGCTGAACGAGTGGTGGGACACCAGGCTGATGGCCCGGGTACCCATTCCGCTGCGCGTCCCGGCGCTCTCCCGGCTCGGCTTTCCCACCTTCCCGCTCGATGCCTACGACTACGAGCGGCTGGGGGGGGCCTCGAGATACCCCGTCGAGCCCATCGCGGGCAATGCATGGCACCGGTACTCGGAAGCGAGCTACGGGATGGTCTACGAGCGGACGGTGCTGAGCTTCCACGATCTTGGGAGCCTCGTCGGCGACGAGGTCCTCGCCTCTGCCATGCGCGAGTACTATCGAAGGTGGCGCTTTCGCCATCCCGGCACGGCGGACTTGCACGCCGTGCTCGCCGAGGCCACCGGAAAGAAGGAAATCGTCGACCGCTGGTTCGAGGAGCAGGTCTACTCCGCCTCCTCGATCGACGATCGCCTCGAGTCGGTCGAATCGGCGGAGATCCTCCCCCAGCCGGGCGTCGTGCTGCGGGAGGGGAAGCCGGTCGAAATCGATCAGGACGCGGTCGACAAGGAGATCCGCGAGAAGCGCGAGGGCTTCCGCAAGGAGCACCCGAAGGCCAGGCCGGACGAGCCGGGGCCGTTCCCCTTCCGCAGCGCGGTCGTGGCGCGCAGATACGGCGCGATCGTTCCGCAGACCGTCGAGGTCCGTTTCGACGACGGTACCAGCGAACGGGTCGCCTGGGAGGCCACCGGCCGCTGGGAGCGCTGGGTATTCGAGAAACCGGTCCGCGCCGCCAGCGCACAGATCGATCCGGACCGTGGCTTCCTTCTCGACGTGAACAAGATGGATGACGGGCGCACCCGCGAAACGCATTCGCTCACCAGC
>VBKL01000159.1 GCA_005879805.1 Deltaproteobacteria bacterium
GGCTCCTCGATACCCGGGGAACGGCCGCTCGCGTCCTCGACGGCGATGCGCTCGCGATGCCGCCTCCGGCGCCGCCGTCCGAGATTGCAAACGAGGTCTTGAAGAGCTTGCGCGGCCCGCTCCTCGCCCTTGCCATCGCCGCGGTGACCTTGGGCCGCAAGCGGATTCCGGTGGCGCTCCGCGCGGTGGTGGCGGCGATCTGGGATCCTCTTCTACGAGGGCTACGGCTCCTGCACGGAGGCCGCATCGGCGATTCGCTCGCCTGGCTCGCCTTCGGGACCGCCGCCTTCGGGGGATTGTGCGCGGCGTTACTGCGCTGAGGAACGCGAACCACCCTCGAGTCCAGGGCAGCGGCGCCCTCGATGATCGCGCGCGCGCGAAGTCAGGACTTTCCCCGACTGCGTCGCCGGGCTTCGCCGTCGATACTCACGGACATGTCGTTCACCGGGAGTGCAGGCGCGGCCGACCCGAAGGAGCTGAACCTGCTCCTCATCGCCGAACCCGATTTCGATGCCGGCCCGCTCGCCGAGGCGCTGCGTGAGCGCGGGTATCGCCCCGCCTGGATGCGCGTCGAATCCGCGAGCGCGCTGCGCGCGAAGCTGTTCGCCCGCAGGTGGAACGGGATCGTCGCCGCCCCGGTGCCCACCTTCGACGTCCTGGACGCGCTGCGAATCGCCAAGCGGGAATCGCGTGAAACCCCCTTCATCATCGTCGGCGCGCCACTCGCGGGGTGCGTGGAGTTCCTGCGCGCCGGCGCCGACGAGTGTGTCATGGAGAACGAGGAGACCGAGATGGGTGCGATCACAGAGCGCGCATTGCAGCGCGCCGAAACCCAGCAGGCGCAGCGCCTCGCCGAACGACGCTTTCGCAGCCTGATCGAAAGCCTGCCGCAATCGATCATCCTGCACCGCGACCGCCGCATCCTGTACGCCAATCCGACCTGCCTGCGTTACCTGGGGCTTTCGCGCGTTGAAGACCTGCTGGGACGCGATCCTGTCGGCCTGGTCATCGAGGATGATCGCCCGCGCCTCGCCGAAAGCATCGTGCGGCTCGGCGTCGGGCAGTCCGTCGCTCCCATGGAGATCGAGTTGCTCCTCCAGGGCGGGCGCACGCTGCCCGTCGAGGTGGCCAGCTTCCCCCTCGATTACGACGGGCAGCCAGCCATCGCCACCGCCGCGCGCGACCTGAGCCGCGAGCGCGAGATGCAGCAGAAGGTGTTCATGGCCGACCGCATGGTGTCCGTCGGCATGCTAGCGGCGGGGGTGGCGCACGAGGTGAACAACCCTCTCGCGTACGTGCAGGCCAACCTCGATTTCGCGCTCGAGCAGCTCGTAAGAATAGAGAGCGCCGCGTGCAGCGAGGTGTGCGCCGCGCTCGAGGAGGCGCGCGAAGGAGCGACGCGCGTGCGTTCCATCGTCTGCGACTTGAAGACGTTCTCGCGTCCGGACGAGCAGCGAGTCGACGTCGTCGACGTGCGGCCTCTATTGGAATCGGCCATCAACATGAGCTTCAACGAAATCCGGCACCGCGCGCGCCTGGTGAAGGATTACGGGCCGGTGCCGCAGGTGTCCGTCGTACCGGCGCGGCTCGGCCAGGTGTTTCTCAACCTGATCGTCAACGCTGCCCAGGCCATCCCCGAAGGGGCGGTCGAACAGAACGAGATCCGCCTGTCGACGTCAACCGACGAAGAGGGACGCGCCGTGGTGGCCGTCCGCGACACGGGGTCCGGCATGCCGCCCGAAGTGTTGCGGCACATCTTCGACCCCTTCTTCACTACCAAGCCGACGGGCGTGGGCTCGGGGCTGGGTCTGAGCATCAGCCAGGGCATCGTCAGCTCGCTCGGTGGGGAGATCACCGTCCGGAGCGCGCCCGGCGGCGGGAGCGAATTCCGCGTGCTGCTGCCGCCTGCGCCTCCGGCCGACCACCGGGCCGATCCACGGCCGGCCACGCGCCAGGAGGAGCCGCGGGCGCGGATCCTGGCCGTCGACGACGAAGAGATGGTGGGAAATGCGCTGCGCCGCATTTTCACCGGGCATGACTTCGAGTTCGTGCGGTCCGGCAAGGCAGCGCTCGAGCAGATCGAGGCTGGTGCCCGTTATGATGTGATCTTGCTCGACTTGACGATGCCGCAGATGTCCGGGATGCGCCTCTACACCGAGCTGATGCGCATCGACCCGGCGCAAGCGGCGCGCGTCATCTTCATCACGGGCGGTGTGCTCACGGCGGCAGCCCAGCGATTCCTCGACGAGGTGCCAAACCTCCGGCTGCACAAACCCTTCGATGCCGGCGAGCTGCGCGCAGTGGTGCGCAAGCAACGCACCGGCTAGATCCGGGGTCTGCCGTGGAAGAGCTTGCGACGACTCGCAGTCCGGCCGACAACAGCGAACCCGGTCTCCGGCTGACGCGGGCAGTATTTGACGCCCTGTGCGAACAGGATTTGCGCGCCAGTACGGTGAGATGCACGACCGGCCTCGACATGTTCGGCTATCCACCTGAAGAGGTCGGAACCGAGGGCTCCTGGTGGACCGAGCGGATCCACCCGGACGATCGCCAGCGAGCCGTCGCCGACAGCGACCAGGCTATCTCCAGCGGCGCGCCGGGCTGGACGAGCGAATACCGGTTCCGCCGGCGCGACGGGAGCTGGGCGCACGTCGTCACCCGCGCGCTCATCGAACGCGATGAGCGCGGCCGCGCCGTCCGCGCCATGGCGGCGTTGATGGACGTCAGCCTCGTGAAGGAGACCGAGCGTGCGCTGCGCGAGACGCAGCGAGTATTGCTGGAGGCGCAGCGGATCGGCCAGATGCGCGCGTGGGAGGAGGACCTGCGAACCGGCGTCGTCCAGATGGACCTGGCGACGCTGCTGGGAGATGGCGAGGTGCGATATGGGCCTCGCCCGCGCGAGGAAGCGTGGAATCTGATCCACCCCGCCGACCGCGAGCGGATGATGGAACTGCGCCGCCGCACCATCGAGACCGGCGGTCCCTTCGAAACCGAATACCGCACGCTGCTGGCCGACGGGGTCGAGCGCGTGCTCCTGGTCCGGGGCGAGTTGCTGCGCGACCCGGCGGGGCGTCCGGAGCGCATCGTCGGCACTGCCTTGGACATCACCGAGCGCAAGCGCGCCGAGGAGAAGGCGGAGCGATCGCAGCGGTTGCTGCGGCTCGTGCTGGACACGCTTCCGGTCGGGGTCATGGTGCTGGACAAGGAAGCGAACATCGTCAGCTTCAACCCCGCATCCGAGCGCATCTGGGACGACCTCATTGCTTCAGGCGCCTCTCGCTACGCGAGGATCCTGGGGTATTGGCACGGTACTGCGAGGCGCGTCCAAGTTGAAGAATGGGCCTCGCAGCGCGCTCTGCAGAAGGGGGAGACCAACCTCAACGAGCTGATCGACATCGAGACTTCCGGCGGCCGGAAGAAGATCATTCGCAACTCGGCCGCGCCCATCCGCGACGAACGAGGCGCCGTCGTGGGCGCCGTCGTGATCAACGAGGACGTCACCGAGCGCGTGAACGCGGAGGATGCGCTGCGCGAGAGCGAAAAGCTGCTCATCGAGGCGCAGGCCCTCGGCCGCATCGGGAGCTGGGAGCAAGACCTCGTCACGGGCGCCATCCAGAGCAGCCCCGAGAACGAGCGCCTCTTCTTTGGCGAGGGCAGCCGCGGACAGAACCTCGACGATTACGCCCGCGTCGTTCATCCTGACGATCTGCGCCGCGTGATGGAGAGCCGCGGCCGCCTGCTCGAGGGCGGACCCGGCGACATCGAATACCGCGTCGTCCAGCCGGACGGGAGAGTCCGCTGGATCTTTGGCCGCGCGACCGTGCTGCGCGACGAGCAGGGCCGTCCGGCGCGCATCCACGGCGTCAACGCCGACATCACGGAGCGCAAGCTTGCGGAAGAAGAGCTGGCCCGGCGGGCGCAGCAGCAGTCCGCATTGGCGCAGCTCAGCCTCACCGCTCTCAAGGGCGACGGCACGCAAGCGCTGTTCCACGAGGCAACCGCCGCGCTGGCGCACACGCTCGGCGTCGAGTACGGCATGGTGCTCGAATGGAGCCCCGCGACGGAGCGGATGGAGTTCCGGGCCGGCGCGGGGCCGTCGGTGGACGAGGCGCTGCGAGACGTTTCCGCGCGCGCGCTGCCGGGGTTCATGGCCTGGTTCAATCTCCGGTCGGAGGCGCCGGTGGTCGTCGAGGACCTGCCCGCAGAGACGCGTTTCGTCCCGTGCGAGCTGCTCATGGCGCTGGGCGTGAAGAGCGGCATCACGGTGCCGATCGCAGGCAAGGAGCGGCCGTTCGGCATCCTCAGCGCCGCGACGAAGGCGAAGCGACGCTTCAGCGACCAGCAGCTGCAATTCGTCTGGTCGGTGGCGAACGTGCTCGCCACGTCCATCGAGCACGCGCGCGCTGCCGCCGAGCTGGAGGAGAAGCGCGAGCAGCTCCGGGCGCTCTCGCGCAAGCTGATCGAGGCGCAGGAAGCCGAGCGGCGCGCGGTCGCCCGCGAGCTGCACGACGACTTCGGCCAGGTGTTGACGGCGCTGCGGCTGAACCTCGGCCGTCACGATCGCGACGATGCCGAGTCGATCGCGCTGGTCGACGGCGCGATCGCGCGGATGCGCGAGCTGGCGACCGACCTGCGCCCGCCGTTGCTCGACGAATTCGGTCTCGAGGCGTCGCTGCGCTGGTACGTGGAGCGCGAGGCCAAACGCGCCGGGCTTGTCGCGCGTCTCCGCTTCGCGCCGCTCCCTACCCGACCGCCCGGCGCCGTCGAGACGACGTGCTTTCGGGTCGCACAGGAGGCGCTGACCAACGTCACCCGGCACGCCCAGGCGCACAGCGTCGAAGTCGAGCTGGGCCCGTCGGACGGCCGGCTGCAGCTCGTCGTGCGCGACGACGGCCGCGGCTTTGACGTCGCCGCGGCTCGCAAGCGCGCCACGCAGGGCGGCAGCCAGGGCCTGCTCAGCATGCAGGAGCGCGTGGCGCTCGCGGGCGGAGAGCTCGGAATCGATTCCGCCGCCGGCCGCGGCACGACGATTGTGGCACGTTTGCCGGCAACCGCCGCCGGAGAGCCGTGAGCACACTGCGCCTCGTACTCGCGGATGACCGCGCGCTGGTGCGTGCGGTTATGCCAATTTCTTCGAGGCCCTACGCGCTGCTAGCTCGTAGAGCTTTCGAGTCTTCGGCTCAGTCTCCCTTCACGCCATCCAGATCATGAAACCAGATTCCGGGAGGTTCGCCGTGCGGCAGGCCCGGGTCCCGCATTACTCGCGGCAGCCGCACTCGCGCTCGTGGCAGCAGGAATCGGAGGCCTGGGCCGTGATCTGTCCGGCGGACCGCCTATCGCGGCAGCGTGTGTAATGCTCTCCCGCGGTGTGCGTCTTCCTATCCGACAGCGCGCAACGGAGCGCGCCGGAAACCAGGAGAGACCCGATGGCGAACCAGACCCAGAACGAGTGCCGTTGCGAGAAGTCGTCTTGTGGATGCGCGAACACGAAGGCCGAGCGCTGCGCTTGCGGCGAACGGTGCAGCTGCAAGACCACCTGCCGTTGCGCGACGGGCCGCGCCTGCGACGCGACGAAATAGCTGTCGCCCTGAACTCGCGGCCCGCGACGACAAAGGACGCTCACATGACTTCCACGTTCTGGCTCATCTCCGGCGCAGTCTTCGGCGCTCTCTTCGTACTCATTGCCTACGCTATCCAGTCCCAGACGCGACGGATTCTGTTCGGGGGCCTCGTCGTCGCGGCGCTCGCATACGTGATCTTTCCTGTGTACGGACGCGCCAGCGCGGGCTGGATCGGCCTCGAGCTTCTCGGCCTTGCGATCTACGGAGGCATCGCGTTTCTCGGTCTCAGGGGTTCGCAATGGTGGCTGGTCGCGGGTTGGGCATTGCATCCCGTCTGGGACATCGCGCTTCACTACTTGGGCGCGGGAGCTGCGTTCGCTCCTGCTCCATACGCGCTGGGTTGCCTGGCATGGGACCCGATCGTCGCCGCCTACATCGCATACCGGATCGTGCGTCCCGCCAAGACGATGACGCCTGCGCTGGCAACATCTCTCGAGGCCCAGCTCGTCGCGGCGAAAGCGGCCGCGGCGTGCGGCGATCTCGACCATGCGTGGCGGTCGCTCGAGCGCGCACACGTGCTGAGCCAGTTCCACGCCGGTCCGCATGTGCGCGTGCACTGCGCAATGGTGGCCTTCGCGTGGCGCCGCCGCGACTTCTCGGAGCTGCTCGGCCAGGTCCCTCGCCTCATTCTCGCGGCGCCCGGCTCGTGGACGGGGCGAGCGCCTCGCGGCAATACCGGCGGGTCCGACGTGGGGATATTCACACCGATGGAAATCCCGCAGGACCTGAGCGCGCTCCTGGCGGTCGCAGGGGAGGAGCGATGAATCTGCACTCAGTTTGAGGCGCGCGTTGTTGAAAGCTGTGGCTTCTGAGGGCGCGACTTTGAAGCAAAGCGTCCCCCTTCATTCAGCGCTGTTAGCCTGCAGCCAGATAACCAGCGCGCCGCCGCACCGCGAAGAATTCGGAGCCAAGTTCGCGGATGGAGAGCGCTCCCACGAAGTGATACTGATTCGCCATGCGCCAGGAAGAGATCGCGCCCCTCGACGAGTTGCGCCTGACCGTCGTGATCGACAACGAGACAGACGCGCTCTCGAGCATCGATCCGGGGGTGCCGCAGATCGGGGAGATCGGCGGCTTCTTGCAGCGCTCGCCCCCCGCGAGGGAATTCGGTGGGCATCCGGGAAACGTGTTCTTCGACCAGTGCTGTTGCGCGTGCCACGGCTTGTCCATTCTTGCTACGGGACGTCGCGGGGATCGGCAGCACAGTCTGCTGTTCGACGTGGGGCCGTACGCGTCGGTCTGGATGGAGAACGCGGCCCGCCTCGGTATCGACGTTTCGGCGATCGAGGGCGTCTTCCTCTCCCATTGGCATTTCGACCACAGCGGCGGATTCCCGGAAGTAGTCGCGTCGATCGCCGCCGCCCGCCGGAACCGCGGGCTGCCCCCTCCGTTCGTCGATGTGCACCCGGACCGGCCAGACCAGCGCGGAATCATGTTGCCATCCGGGTCCATGGTCTTGCTGCCGGAGGAGCCGCGCTTCGATCAACTCGAGGCTTCCGGCGGGGACGTGATCCGACAGGCGGCGCAGCACGCGCTTCTCGAGAGTTTCTTCTTCGCCAGCGGCGGCATCGACCGGGTGACTGCGTACGAGACGGGCCTTGCGGGACATCACAGCTTACGCGGCGCGCGCGCCGAACCGGATCCGTTGATTCTGGACGAGCGGTTCGTCGCCGCCGTCGTGCGCGGGCGCGGGGTCACCGTGCTCTCGGCCTGTTCGCACGCGGGCGTGGTGAATGCCTGCCTCGCCGCTCAGCGGCAATTCCCCGACATGCCGGTTGACGTCGTGCTCGGCGGCTATCACCTGAGCGGCAAGGAGATGGAGAAGCGCATCGAGCCCACGATCGCGGACCTGAAGGATCGCATCCGTCCGCGCGTCGTCGCTCCCGGACACTGCACGGGCTGGCGCGCGAAGGCTGCGCTCGCGAGCGCATTTGCCCCGGGCAGGTACGGTCCGAGCGTCGTCGGCTCGTCTTATGTGCTGACGGCGCGCGATGCGTGAGAACGATCCGGACGACATCTCCAGCAAATCCGTCGCCGCCCCTGTGACGACGCCGCGCGGCGCACGATGAGGGTCACTTGGTGGTGCGCCAAGTCGCGGCAGAGGCGGTGACTGCTGACGGCCAGAGCCAGAGAGCGTTGACCACGCGAAGGTGCTCAAGACGCCCGTCCGAGCCTCCCTGGGGCCAGCCGGGTCCGCCGCATTATTCGCTCTCGCGGCAATCTTGGACCCCAGTTGGACCCAGATTGTTCTCGGCTGCGCTCGCGATGCTTGGATTGCGCAGCCGCAATGAAGCCGCGTGAACCGGCGACAGGCCCTTTGTCTCGCGCATCGCCTAAGTCTGGCAATGGAATGCCTGGCTTCCGGCGGCGTTCTCGAACCGATGCGCGTGCTCTGCCTGTTCTTGGCCGCCGCGGCATGCAAGCCTGCGGTTCCCTCGCGGCCCGGACCGGTCGAGGAGCGGCGCCTGGCGGGGCAGCGCTGCTACCTTCAGCGCGTCGGCGGAGCGCAGCCGGGAGAGCGCGTTCCGCTAGTGCTCTCGCTGCATCCGATGGGCGCCGATCCGCGCGGGGCGCGCGGTGGTCGCGCTGGCCGCGGCGCGGGAGCACCCAGCCGACTTCGGGGCGGTGTTTGCGGTGGCGGGGGCCCTACCCGAGCCGGCGGTCTCGCGCACCCGGTCAGTAGGGCTGCCTCCGATCCACGCCTTTCTCGGCGATGCCGACCCGGTGTTTCCTTCGACGACCGTGCAGGCTTCGCTCGATCGCTTGCGCGCCGAGGGATACACCGCCGACCTACGCACCTACCCGGGGCTGGATCACGACATATCGGACGCTGAAGCAGCCGACGTCCGCGCTGCCGTCGAAGCGGCCATCCGCTGATCGACCACTACCACCGGCACCAACGTCGCACGGCGGCCCAGCAATTCAACCACAATACCCGATCGCCGCGTCGACCAGCACCGTTCCGTCGTTCGTGACGATGTGTCCGTCGACTGAAACCTCGAGCTCCTTGCCGCTCTCGACGAATCTCCACCGATCCACTGTCCCCTTGGTGCTGCTGCGCAGCCTGATGCAATCGTGAGCGTGCAGGTCGCGCGGGTGGGACGGCTTTCGACGATTCGCGAAGTAGGTCGACGCTTCCGGGCGGCCGCGGCCGGATTGCGGGTAGGAAGGCGGAAAACAGTAGTCCCGCTTCCGCAGGCGCTTGCGATGCTTGAATATGGGGATGCGGGGATGTATCGAAGAGCGTCATGCGCACGGCCGTTCGGCCTAGCCCCGGCGTCGTACGTCCGTTCCGACGGACCGCGTCGGCGCTCCTCGGGTTCGCGCTGTTTGCGTCGCCGCTCCTCGATAGCCTCCACGAAGCGCAGCGGGTTCACTTCGCCTGCCCTGAGGACGGCGAGCTGGTGGATGGCCCGCTGGCACCGGCGCACCAACATGCGCGCGCGTCAGGCGACGGCGCATCCCTCTTCGCGGAGCACGATTCATCGCCTCCGCTTTCGTCCGAAGGCGCGCACGATCACTGCGCCATCGCCGCGCAAGCGCACCTCCGCGGTCGCGGCGAGTCACACGAAGGTTGGCTTCCGCCGGTTCTCGAAGCCCGCGCGGCTTCGATCGCCGCCCATGAGCCAGCCTGCCTCGTAAGCCTCGCAGTCTACCGGTTCGCTCCGAAGGCATCGCCGCCGCTCGCCTGAGGCCGCAGCTCCCACCTCAGTCGAAGCGATCGGCCATGTCGATTTTCGCGGCGCACGAGTGCGTCGCCATTGATTCGGAGCTTCCACGTGAAGAAGACATTGTCGTTCCTGCTCGCCGCCGTAACGCGGGGCGTTCTCTGCTATCGAACTTCGACAGCCGGGATACCCTCCGATAGCACCCAGCGGCGCGCCTGAGCGGGCGACGAGCGTCACGCGTGGATCTCGTCCGCCTCGAACGCGCCGTCATCGGCTACCGCGTCCCGCTGCTGCCGCCCCTCGATCTGGGCGTCAAGGCAGGGTCGACGCTGGGCGTCCTCGGTCCGAACGGCGCCGGAAAGACCGCCCTGCTCAAGTCTCTGCTGGGTCTGTTGCCTCTTCTCGGCGGGCGCCGGCTGCTTCCGCAGGGACGGGCACCGCGCGTCGGCTACGTGCCGCAGCGTGATCGCCTCGATCAGAGCTGGCCGCTGACGGTTCTGGATGTCGTGCTGATGGGAAGAACCCCGCTGCTCGGCCCTCTGCACCGGCCGCGTACCCACGATCGGAAAAGAGCGCGCGAAGCCCTCTCGGAGATCGGCGTCGGCGACCTCGCCGATCGTCCCCTCTACGCGCTTTCGGGGGGCCAGCACCAGCGGGTGCTGATCGCTCGCGCCATCGCCGCCGAACCCGAGCTCCTCGTCCTCGACGAGCCGACGAGCGCCATGGATCCGGCCGCCGAACGCGTGCTCCTGGAGCTGGTCGAGCGCCTCAAGCGCGCGCACGACCTGTCCGTCGTCCTCGTCACCCACCAGCTCACTGCAGTCGCCGGGTTCGCAACCGAAGTCGCGCTGGTCGACCGCGTTCGCGGCGTCTTCGAGGTGGGTCCCGTCCGCCAGATGCTCGACCCGAAGAAGCTCGAACGACTCTACGGACGCGAGGTCCGGGTTGCGGAGGTGGGCGGGCAGACGGCCATCGTCATCGGGTCCGTCGCCGCCGGCAACGGATCGGGAGACAGCCCGACGGAGGTCGAGGAAGACCGGTGAGCGCCTTCAACGATTTCTGGGCAGGACGCGAGCTATGGCAGGAACCGCTCTTTGCGGGAGTGCTCGCGGCGGCGCTGCTCTCGTACCTCGGCGTCTTCGTGGTGCTCAAGCGGATGGTGTTCGTCTCCGCCGCCCTCTCCGAGGTGAGCGGCGTCGGCGTGGCGTTCGCCTTCTACGTCTCGGCCGTCGCAGGGGTGGACCCGCACACCCACCATTTCGGCATCCCCATCCTCCTCGATCCGACCTGGTTCTCGCTCCTCTTCGCGTGCCTGGCGGGCGTCCTCTTCTCACTCCGGCCCGGGCATAGAAAGCTCGCCCCCGAGACCGTCGTCGGCATCGGCTACATCGCGGCGAGCGCACTGGTCCTCGCCATCCTCAACAGCCCCCGCATCGCGCAGGAAGCGCACGCGGTGGGAGACATCCTCTTCGGCAATGCGGTGACCGTGCCGTTCTCGCAAATCGAGGCGCTTCTCGCGGTGGGAGCGGTGGGTCTCCTCATCCACGCGCTCTTCTTCAAGGAGCTGCTCTTCGTCAGCTATGACTCGGAGACCGCCGTGGTGCAGGGAGTGGGCGTGTTGCGGTACGAGCTGGTCCTCAACCTCGTCATCGCGGTGATCATCTCGGTGGCCACGCGGGCTGTCGGCGCGCTGCCCGTCTTCGCTTTCACCGTGGTTCCCGCGGCGGCGGCGCTGATGGTCACGGAGCGGCTCCGCACCACCATCGCGCTTTCCGTCGCCATCGGCATCGTGTCTGCGGCCGTCGGCTACTACGTCAGCTGGGTCGAGTCGTTGCCGACGGGAGCCAGCATGGTGATCGTCGCTTCCCTGTTCCTCGTTCCGGGCCTTCTGCGCCTGCTCCGCCGCGGAACCGTTTGAAGAACCGCTGGGCAGGCAATGTCGAAGGCCGAGGAGGCAGCATGATCCGCCGTTTCATCTTCGTGCTCACGGTTTTCGCTGCGGCGACCCCCGCACGGGCGGCCCTGCGCGTCGTCTCCAGCATTCCGACTCTCGGCTCCCTCGCCAAGGAGGTGGGCGGCGATCGGGTCGAGGTGGTCTCGCTCGGCAAGGGGTACCAGGATCCCCATTTCGTCGAGCCGAAACCGAGCTTGATGGTCGATCTCAACAAGGCCGACCTGCTCGTCTTCGTGGGCCTCGATCTGGAGATCGGCTGGCTCCCGCCGCTCGTCCTCGGCTCGCGCAACCCGAAGATCCAGAACGGCGAGCTTGGCAGCCTCGACTGCTCGCGCGCGATCCCGGTGGTGGACGTGCCGACGACCAAGATCGACCGTTCCATGGGGGACATCCATCCGCTCGGCAATCCGCATTATTGGCTGCCGCCCGCAAACGCGAAGATCATCGCCAAGGAGATCGCGTCGCGGCTGGGTCAGCTCGATCCGGAGGGCGCGGCCACGTACCAGAAGCGCCTCGCCGATTTCCAGGCACGGGTGGACGCGGCGGAGAAGTCCTGGCAGCCCCTCATCGCCAAGGTGCATGGCGACAAAGTCGTCACCTACCACCAGAGCTGGAGCTACGTATCGAGCTGGCTCGGCCTCAAGGAAATCGGCTACCTCGAGCCGAAGCCGGGCATCCCGCCCGATCCGCAGCACCTGCTTCGCCTCATCCAGGCGATGCGCGCGGAGAAGGTCAAGGTCCTCCTGGTCGAAGACTTCTACAACCAGAACACCGCGCAGCTCGTCGCCAGCAAGGCGGGAGCGAAGATGCTGACGCTGCCTACGGACGTCGGTGCCACGCCCGAGGTCCGCAACTGGTTCGATCTCGTGAAAGAGGTGCTCACGCGCCTGGCCGCCGCGTCTTGAACGGCCGCATCCCGCCGTAAGCCAGAAGGAGGTTGCATGCCGCGGACCCGCTGCTTGCTCGCCGCGCTGCTTTGCTGCGCGCCGTTATGCACCGCCTTGGCTCAAACCGCAGACGGTCCTGACGGCGGAATCGCCGCGGCGCCGGACGCGGGGACTCCGGACGACGAGGCGTTGCGCAAGGAGCTGGAGAAGTCGCTCCAGCAGGACGCTCGATCGACCCCCGCGGCGCAGCAGACGGGCAGCACCACTTCCACGTCGTCGACGACGCCGCCCTCGACGGGAGGCCCGCAGGGCACCATGGCGCGCGGCACGCAGTCGTTGAACCCCGACATCAGCGCCATCTTCGACGGCAACGCGGGTTACGAGCGGCGCGGCGTCGCTTACCGGAACGGCGACGATCCGGATCTGCACGGCGGACCCGCCTCGCGGGGATCTGGATTCACGGCACAGGAGGTGGAGCTGGCGCTATCTGCCATCGTCGACCCGTATTTCAGAGGCGACGTCTTCCTCACCATCCCGAACCTCTCCGGGCTCGAGGTCGAAGAGGCGTTCGCCACCACGACCAGCTTGCCTTACAACCTGCAGGCAAAGGTCGGATCGTTCCGCAGCGCGTTCGGGCGGCAGAACGGCCAGCACCTCCACGTGCAGGACTTCACGCGCAGGCCGCTCCTCAATGCCGCCTTCCTCGGCGCTGACGGGCTGCGCGGGCCCGGCGCAGAAGTGAGCTGGCTCGCGCCTCTGCCCTTTTATGTCGTCTTGTACGGCGAGGCGTTCTCGCTCGCCGCGCCCGACATACCGCCCGGCCCGGATTCGCCGGTCGATCCCGTTGCCAGCTTCGGCGGCGGAAGCGCGACCGATCTCACCTACGCCGCAGAGGCGAAATACTTCGTGCCGGTGGGCGAGGAGTGGTCGGTGTACGGCGGGTTCAACTTCGCCACCGGTGTGTCCCCGGGGTTCCTGCGGGCGAACGATGCGGGGACATTCCCCGGCGCCGGGCGGCGCAGCGACCTCTTCGGCGCCGATCTCTACGTGAAGTGGAAACCGCCCAATGTCGTGCAAGGATACACGTCGGTGGCGTGGCAAACCGAGGCGGTCTGGCGCCGCCTCGGAAACGCCGGCGGTATCGGCGAGGAGTGGGACGGAGGGCTCTACTCGCAGGTCGTCGTGCAGGTGGCGCGGAACTGGTTCATCGGCGTGCGGGGCGACGTCCTCGGTCTACCCACTTCTAGCGTCCTCGGGCGGACACAGCGCGGATCGGCGAGTCTTACCTGGCAGGGCAGCGAGTTCGCTCGCGTTCGCATCTACGCCGAGACGGAGCACGTCGGATCGGGCGGAGGGCCCTTCCTTCCCACCGCGACGGCGGGAGCGGTCCCCTCGACGTCGTTCGCTACCTATCTGCAGGTCGAGTATTCGATAGGCGCGCACGGAGCCCATCCCTTCTGAATGCAGCCGCGCCCGCCTTGGGGTCCTTCAGCGCAGGACACGCATGAGGACGCCAAGGAGACCCCGGGGCCTGGCGCGGGACGATGCCGACGGCGCAGGACGTCGTGTTGGAGTTCGTCGTGCGATCTGACGGATCCGTCGGCGAAATCTGTCACACGGGGCGAGGCGACGAGAAGTTGGTCGACTCCGTGCACGGCTACCTGGCGACATGCCGATTCAAGCCGTCGGTCCGCGGGCCCGACAATCCGATCGCCGTGAAGATGATCGTTCCCTTCAGCTTTCGGCCCGAGTGGACGCCGCCGCCGTGGTGGACGGAGTCGCGGTGACGCTCGGATGATGACGTCCTTCCGCGACCCCTTTGTGTTCCTTCGATGGGCAAGGACCTCGCCAACCATCCGGAAGGCGTCGAACGTGGCAAGGAGCCTTCCGGTTCGTTTTGCAGACGATTCGGCCGCTCGCGATCCCGCAGTACCGGCGATGCGTGGAACGCATCCCGTCGCTCGCTCCATCTGAGGCGATGAAGGTAAAGGTGGAGTATCCCCGAGCTCGCGAGGAAGGTCGCGCGGATCCTCAGTTCGCTGGAACGCCCATCTTGATCCGGCGCCACACCCGCAACGCCTTTCCGTTCTCGGAGTAGATGAGCCCCTCTCGCGAAAAGAAGAATTCAATCTGCCCCTCGGTCCTGCGCAGGTGCACCCCGTCGGCCTCGCCGCTGACGGTAAAGGCTCGCATCGCTTCCGCCGGGCGGTGCGTGACCTTCGTTCCCGAGGTTGTCTCGGTGACGACCGTATCGTCGTCATAGCCGTAAGCGAAGATCGCCGACTCCAGCGTGTACTTGCCAAATCGTGCGGTGGTCACCTTGCTCGCCGGGTCGGACCAGTTCCGAATCATCACGACCGCCACGCCGTCGCGAAGAACGAACCGCCCATCGATATCCGGCGGCCGCAAGATGCGATCGCCGAGGTGCCACTCGACGAGAGCGTACACGCCTTCCACGTTGGACCGGATTCGGTCGAGTGGCGAGTCAGCGATAGCGGCGTACGGTGAAATGCAGACGAGGACCGTGGCGACCGTCGTCAATGAGACGTGGCGCATGCTTGCCCCTCCGTAGTGCGCTCGCGCGAGCGTCGGTAGCTTACGCTGAGATGATCTACCGCAAATTTGACCAGATCTTGTCCACGAAATCATCTGCGCCGCGCATTCGCATCAGTCAGGAGAGAGCGCCGCGACGCGCCCGCAGGCGCTTGCGGAACTTCGCGCAGGGCGCGCGCGAAGACCGATTCTTCCGGCGTAAGCATCCATGAGCACGCGGTCGCTCCACGGAGTCGCCTTGGGGCTGGATGTGTTTCTGATACGCTCGCCAGGATGAAATGGCTCGGCGGTGCCCTCGTGCTCCTGGTCGCGATCACCGCTGGGGCGGCGCCCGCGGAAAAGGAAAATATCGATTGGCCCGGCGATCTAAAGCTCTTCGAGGCGCAGGCTCCCTCGGCGCATGTCGACCTGTTCCACGCGCTCAAGCGCGGTGAGCTCCATTCGATGATCGGCGCGCTGATCGCCAGCGCGCCGCACGCTCCCGATCGGCAGATGCTGGCCGGGCTCATGCGCATCACCTCCGCCATCGGCGACTCGCACAGCGGCATCCATTCGATTCCCCCAGGGCTGCGGTTCGCCAACGTGCCTATCGGCGTCTACCTCTTCGCCGGCGCGCCTGGCGTCGTGGCCGCCTCGCCCGCGCAACAGGACCTCCTGGGTGGCACCATCATCTCGATCAACGGCCATTCCGCGGCCGAGGTTGTGCAGCGCATGAAGCAACTGACCGAGGGCACCAACGACATGTCGCGGTCGGCCTTCGTCGTTACACGTCTGGTCCGCCCTGAGCTGCTCTTCTACGAAGGCCTTGCCGGGGGCCCCGACGAGTACGATGTCGTGGTCGAGAAGGACGGCCGCGCGATTGTCCGCAAGCTCCATACGCTCGGACGCAAGGCCGACGGCTCGCCCGACACCGGCGGCCTGTCGGTCACTGCGCTTGCCTCGCGGGGTTCCGATTGGGTGAGCGCCGCTCCCGCCTCCTTGCCGCTGTGGTTGCAGGACCGCGGCAAGCCGTTCTGGTTCGAAGAGATATCGGGCCGCTCCACCCTCTACATCCAGGACCGGGGCGTGCAGGACGAGGAAGGTGGCCAGTCCTTTGCCGCGTTTTTTCGAGAGGCATTCGACGCCATCGGCAAGAACCGGATCGTGGTGCTCGATCTGCGACTCAACGGCGGTGGTGACAACACGCTCTTCGAACCTTTGCGGGAGCGGTTCAAGACGCTGCCCGCCTTCCAGACCCGGGGGCGCTTCTTCGCGATCATCGGCCGGCTGACCCAGTCGGCGGCACAGAACCTGACCACCTTCCTGGAGCGGAACACGAAGGCCATCTTCGTGGGAGAGCCCACGGGGGAAAGTCCCAACCACTTCGGCGATCCGGAACTCCTCCAGCTGCCCTCCTCCGGAATCAGCATCAATCTCTCGCGCAAGCGCTGGAACGATTCGTTCCCCGGCGACCAACGGCCCTGGACGGCGCCTACCCTTCCGGCGCCTTTGACACTGCGCGACTTCCGCGCCGGCCGCGATCCAGCGCTGGAGGCGATCTGGAAGGCGTCGGGCAGCGCTAGCCCGCGAAGACGGCATTCGCGGCTTGAACGCAGCGCCCGATGATCTGCTCTCCTGCATCGTCGATCGCCGGGCGGACGAAGACGAGTGAACACAGCCGGACCGAAGGAAGGTCGCAAAGTCGGGCGGGAAGCTGCATCATCAGGGTGACGGCAGGAACTCGCCGCCAGGAGTGATCGATGGCAACCGGGACGGTGAAGTGGTTCAACGATGCGAAGGGATTCGGCTTCATCACGCCTGATGGCGGCGGCAAGGACGTATTCGTCCACCACACCGCCATCCAGGCGGAGGGCTTTCGCAGCCTGCCGGAAGGGCAAAAGGTGGAATACGAGGTCACCGAGGGCCCCAAGGGTCCGCAGGCGACCAACGTCCGCAAAGTCTGACGCGCCGACAGATCAGGTCGCGCTAGACGCGACCGCACCGCCAACAGCCGACGACCTTCTGCGAGGTGCCCTCATCGAGGACGAGGACGAGAGAACTGCCCGGTTCAAGATCCGGGCCGGAAGCGTTCCAGTCGAGGAGCGAAGACGTCTCCCTCAGTGCGGAATCATTCCCGTGAGCCAATACGCCTGTGCCCAGACGAGGAGGCCCACCAGCGCCGCGAGCGCGAGGCTGTGGAAGAAGACGTAGCGGAGGATGGATCCCTCGCCTCCCACCTGTCCGGTCGCTACTCCCGCGACGACGATGCTCTGCGCGTCGATCATCTTCCCCATCACGCCGCCGGAGCTGTTGGCCGCTGCGGCGAGGATGGGCGAGATGCCTACTTGCTGCGCGGTCACCTGCTGGAGGTTGCCGAAGAGCACGTTCGACGACGTGTCGCTCCCCGTCAGCGCGACGCCGAGCCATCCGAGCAACGCAGAGAAGAAGGGGAACGCCTTGCCGGTAGAGGCGAACGCGAGGCCCATCGTCGCGTCCGATCCCGCGTACCTGGTGGTGAAGCCGAGCGCCAGCATCGCGGCGATCGTCAAGAGCGAATACCGGACGCGGCGGAGCGTGCCGAGGTAGATGCCGAGGAGCCTGCGCGGGTTGAGCCCGAGCAAGAGCCCCGAGACGATGCCCGCGAGGAGCAGCCCGGTGCCCGTCGCGGAAATCCAGTTGAGGCTGTACACGGCGCCTTCCGGTGTCGGTTTCGGCATCACGGGGGGCGCGCGCAGGACGAGATTGTGCAGGTAGGGCACTTGCCAGGTCGGGTTGTGGATTCCATTGAGCCAGGTCTTCACCTGGGGCAGCCCCCAGGCGAAGACGAACACGCAAAGGATGATCCACGGCATCCACGCCAGCCAGGCTTCTCGCGAGGTGGGACCCTTTGCGACGGCACGCGACTTCATCGCGCCGATCGAACCGGCGGGTACGGCGCCGGCGAACGCCGCAGCGGCATCGGACTCCCGCTCATGCTCGAAGCCCGGCCAACCATGGCGGAGAGCTGCTCGAGCGGAAGGTTCGTTACCTTGGCGAGTGCGAGCAGCGGCGAGCCAAGCGCGCCGTAGGCGACTGGCGCGGTGTTCCCGATGAGCGCCAGTCCGGCGGCTGCGAGCGGCCGGAACCCGAGCCCGATCAGCATGGCCGCGGAGATGGCCACGGGCGTTCCGAACCCTGCTGCGCCTTCGATGAAGGCGCCGAAGCTGAAGGCGATGAGCAGCACCTGGATGCGGCGATCGCTCGCCAGCCCCGCGATGGTGTCCTTCACTACCGAGAACTGCCCGGTCGCGACGGTTATGTCGTAGACGAAGATGGCGTTGAGCACGATCCAGCCGATGGGGAAGAGGCCGAAGGCGGCGCCGTTGAGCGCGGTGGCCGCGGCCATCTTTCCGGGCATTCCGTAGACGAACACCGCGGTGGCGAGCGCCATGGCGAGGCCGAGCAGCGCCGCCCAGTGGGCCTTGACGTGGAAGAAGGCCAGCGCCGCCAGCAGCACGACGACGGGAATGGCGGCGACGAGCGCCGACAGGTACAGGCTGCCGAGCGGGTTGTAGCTCTGGATCCAGGTCATGATTCCCCTCTCGGTTTCGGTGTTGGAGCACGGTTCGCGGCGTGCGCCGGTGGAGCAAGCGATGTGCCACCGAGGCGCGACGCCGCCGAATCTCGAATGGACGCACGCTTTGCGTTCCTGCGGCTCCCCGCCGCAAAGAGTGCGCGCGTCCGCTGCTTCGGCTACCTCGAAACGGCGAAGCCAAGCTGGAAAGCAATTCCAGCCACGCGCATGGGTAAGGGATCTGGCCACTCCTGGATCAATTCCTGCACGACGCCGTCCCGGAACCAGGACCTCGCGCGCCGGCGCGACCCAAACGGAGAACCATCATGCCCCCCTCGGATCGTGTAATCCCCGCAACCGCTGCGCCTGGATCGGAAGCGGTCCGCGTAGCCGTGGCCAGCCTCATCGGAACTTCCGTCGAATGGTACGACTTCTTCCTCTACGGCACCGCAGCCGCGCTCGTCTTCAACAAGCTCTTCTTCCCGCAGCTCGATCCCCTGACCGGCACCGTCGCGGCGTTTGCGACCTTCGCAGTCGGATTCATCGCCCGGCCGATCGGCGGAATCATCTTCGGCCATTACGGCGACAGGATCGGCCGCAAGACGATGCTGTACATCACGCTCCTCATCATGGGCCTCGCGACCGCGTGCATCGGCCTGCTACCGACCTATGGCGCGATCGGCATCTGGGCCCCCATCCTCCTCGTGGTGCTCCGCCTCGCCCAGGGGTTCGGCCTCGGCGGCGAGTGGGGCGGCGCAGTGCTGATGGCCGTGGAACACGCGCCCGCGAATCGGCGCGGCTTTTTCGGGTCCTTCCCGCAGATCGGCGCTTACATCGGCCTTCTGCTCTCGACGCTCGTGTTCCGCTACTTCTCCAAGATGCCGGAGGAAACTTTCCTGAGCTGGGGCTGGCGCGTGCCGTTCCTCCTCAGCTTCCTCCTCGTCGGTGTCGGCCTCTACATCCGGATGAAGATCGCCGAGTCGCCAGTCTTCCTCAAGGTCAAGGAGCAGGCGAGCGCGGAAAAGAGCATCCCGAAGATGCCAATCCTCGAGGTCATCAAGCACCCGAAGAACATCCTCCTCGCGATGGGCGCGCGCTTCGCGGAGAACGGCCTCTTCTACATCTTTACCGCTTTCGCGCTGACCTACGTCTCGACGCAGCTCAAGGTGGACCGGGTCATCGCGCTCAACGGCCTTCTCATCGCGGCGGGGGTGAACATCTTCCTCGGGCCCTTGTGGGGCCTGCTCTCCGACAAGCTCGGCCGGCGCCCGGTTTACATCTATGGGGCGGTCGCCTGCGGCGTGCTCGCCTTCCCCTTCTTCTGGATGCTGCAGACGCGGCAAACGGGAATGATCGCGCTCGCCATCGTGCTCCCTCTCTCGCTCGGGCACGCCGCGATGTACGGCCCGCAGGCTGCCTTCTTCTCCGAGCTCTTCCCGGCCCGCGTCCGCTACAGCGGCGCCTCGCTCGGATACCAGCTTGCGTCGGTGTTCGCAGGCGGCCTGTCACCCCTGCTCGCGACGGCGCTCCTCGCCTGGGGCGGATCAAGCGGAGTGGCCGTGTCCCTCTACATGATCGCGCTGGTGCTGATCACCGTCGTCTCCGTCGGTTTCATGAAGGAGACCGCCAACAGCGGAAT
>VBKL01000067.1 GCA_005879805.1 Deltaproteobacteria bacterium
CGGAGCGATCGCCTGCCTCCTCTCCCACTGCAGACGTCTTCTGGCACGCCGAGCCGTACGCGGCGGTCGAGGCAGCGAACCGGGGAGAGCTGGCGCCGATGCCCCAGACGGCGTCCGACGTCCCCGGTCTCTTCCGTGATCCCACCGGCGCCTGGGTCGCGGTCGGCGGACGGGCGCAGGTGCTGCTCGTGGCGACCCAGGCGCTGCACGGCCACGCCGCACCGTCGCGCCTCTCCGCCCTCACCGACCCGAGGTGGAAGGGAAAGGTCGCGCTGACGAGACCGACCTCGGGCCCCGCGCTCGCGCACTTTGCCGCGCTCTTTCTCGCCTGGGGGGAGAAGCGGACCGAGACGTGGCTGCAGGGCCTCGGCCTCAACGACGCCCAGATCCTGCCGAACGACGAGGCGGTCCGGAACGCGGTCGTCGCCGGCCGGGCCGCCATCGGCGTCGTCTCCAGCGACGAGGCAGCCAAGGCAGCCGCAAGCGCCGCCAAGGTGGACGTCGTCTATCCGGATCAGCGCTCGATCGGCGTCTTCGTGTGGCCCACCGCGCTCTTCATGCCGAAGAATGCGCCGCACCCTGAAGAAGCGCGCAAGCTTGTCGAGCGGCTCGCGTCGCGCGACATCGAGCAGCTTCTCGTCGCGCGCGCTCCCGGCTTCTTGCCGCTCCGACCCGGAATTCCGGTCCCGCCCGGCGTGCGGTCCGCGGCGAATCTGGTGGTTGTCTCCGTCAATCCTGCGGCCATCGTCGCCGAGATCGCGCGGCGCAAAGACCGCATCACCGCCTGGACCGCGGCGATGGAGCGGAAATGAGCGCTATCCAGGTTCCGGGTTGGTCGCGTTGCCGGGACAGATCTGCTCTTCCTCGACGATCGCTTCGGCGGCATCGCGCCCGATGTCGTCCTCGCGAGGCAACATCCCCGTCGTCGCGGAGATCACCCGCTCGAGCCCGCGGAAGAAACCGATCCGGTGCAAAGGCTCGTTCAGCCAGCCGACGGTGATGCAGTAGTACGTGGCGAACGGCGCGGTGTGATGAACCGAATGGTGATCGCGGGGCAGGACGAGCGAGACCCGCTGCAGGAAGGCGACGACGGCCGGCGGATCGTCCGAGTGCGCCCATTTGTGGAACTGGTTGGTGCAGAAGATCCACAGGCAAAGGGAGAAGACGAGCACCCCGACGAAGAGGCCCTGCCATCCGTCGAAGGAGACGAACGCCGCCGTCAGCGTCACCGGCGCGAGGCAGATGAAACAGTTGTTTCCGTTGGTCTCGATGAAGTCGTGCCGGGTGATCGCCTTCGGATCGACGTGGTGCTCGCGGAAGGGGCGGATGAGCGCGCGCCCGACGAAAGGGAGGTCGACCGATCCCCAGGTGTCCGCCAGCCAATGCACCATGCCGGAGGTGAAGTCCGCCGCGACGAATCCGAGCATGAACGCGCTCGCCGTCAGAAAAGGGAACTCCAGCACCTGAGTCAGGAACCGGAGAAGCAGCCAGGCCATCGCTGCCGCAAAGACGGCGATGCTGGCGATCTCGAACCGGCGCACGGCCGGCCCGTAGCCCTCCCGGAGCGCGGACCCGGCGCGCTGCTGGATCTGCGAGCGTGCCTGGCTCATCGATCCCCCGTGACATTCGATTCTCAGCGCAAAGGCCGGGTTCGCGGAAATCATCCCTGCCCGTCGCCACGGCCCCGTCACGAAGTTCGCTTGCGCCGAGGACGACCTTTTGTGACAAGTACGGACATGACGTTCCGTTGGATCTCCCTGACCGTCCTTCTTTGCGCGGCGTGCCAGAAGTCGGGAAATTCCCCACCCGCTGCCCAGGCTGGCTCGACCGGTTCTGCCTCCAAGGTCGTCCCCATCACCGTGACCGAAAAGGGGTTCGAGCCCGATCACGTGGATGCGGCGCCTTCCCAACCGCTGGTGCTGCGCTTCACGCGCAAGGCCGATCCCACCTGCGCAGACGCTGTTGAGGTACAGGGCGATCCGGTGCGCCACATGCTCCCGCTCAACCAGGCGGTGGACGTGAAGGTGAAGGTGCCGAAGAGCGGCGAGCTCGCGTTCGCCTGCCCGATGGACATGTACCGGGGCGCGATCAAGGTGGTCGGGAACTGAGCTCCGCATGGAACTCCGGCTGCGGTTCGAAGGTCGGGAAGCATTCCTCCGCGCCGAAGGACCCGCGGGCGCGAGGACGGTGCTCTTCCTGCATCCCTTCCCGCTAGACGGCTCGTGCTGGACGGACTACCTCGGCCGCTGCGCCGCGGCCGGACTACGGGGCGCGGCCCTCGATGCTCCCGGTTTCGGGCAGAGCATGGCGGCAGGCCGGCCCTGCACGATGGACGATCTGGCGCGACTCGCAGCGGCCGCCCTCGACGCGCTGGGAGCGAAATCGGCCGCCCTCGCCGGCTGCTCGATGGGCGGCTACGCAACCCTCGCCTTCCATCGCCTCTTTCCTTCGCGCCTCGAGGGCGCCGCACTCCTCTGCACGAAGGCCAGCGCTGACTCCGAGGAGGCGAAGAATCGCCGCGAGGAGCAGGCCCGCGCCGCGCTCGACAAGGGGCCCGACGCCGTCACCGCGACGCTCCTTCCCAAGCTCCTGTCGCCCTCTTCGCCGCACATCTTTCTCGATCTCGCCACGAGCTTCGCGAGGACCGCCACGGCGCAAGGCGTGGCGGACGCGCTCCGCGGGATGGCGCTCCGTCCGGATTCGTCGCCCGATCTTCCGCGCTGGCGCGTTCCCGCCGTGGTGGTCGCCGGCAAGGACGACCAGGTGATCCCGGCGGCCGAGACGGATGCGCTCGCGCGCGGCATCCCCGGAGCGGCCCACGCCGTGATCGAAGGCGCGGGGCATCTCGCCTTCCTGGAGAAGCCGGACGAAGTGTGGAGCGCGATCGAGGGGCTCCTTTCCGAGATTGACCGCCCGTCCGCGCGGCTATAACCAAGGACCATCTTGGATCGCACCGAGCGGCTGCTCGATCTCGTCGCGCTCCTCCTCGGCGCGAGCGAGCCGATCCCCTTCGCCGAGCTGCGCGAATCGTTTCCCGACGATTACGGCGGCCCGCGCGAGGCGGCGGAGCGCAAGCTCGAGCGCGACAAGGCAGAGCTGCTTCAGCTGGGGGTGCCCATCGAATTCGTGCCTCCGAAGTACGAGGACGGCCGCGACATCGGCGGATATCGCATCGATCGGAGCGCCTACTTCCTGCCCGCTCCGGGATTCGAGCCCGAGGAAGCGGCCGCGCTCTATGCCGCGGCCAGCGCGGCGCTGGCGGCGGGGGACTTCCCCTTCGCGCACGATCTGGCGCATGCGCTGCGCAAGCTCTCGGTCGCAGGGCAGCGATCGGCGTCCGGAGGCGAGGCCGCGGCTCGCGGGCTCCTGGTCGTCCGGCCCGGCGATCCGGGTCGCTCGGCCAAGCTGACCGCGCTGGCGGACGCGGTGGCGCGCCGCAAGCGCGTGCATCTCCGCTACCGGGCCCAGGCGACCCGCGAGGTCACCGAGCGGGACGTCGATCCGTACGGCCTCGCCTTCCGGCACGGCGCGTGGAAGCTCGTCGGGTACTGCCATCTGCGCACCGATCAGCGCGTTTTCGCGCTCGACCGCATCGAGGCGCTCGAGATCAACGAGCAGAAGCCCGCCCAGGCCGACTTCACCATTCCCGAGGGATTCGACGCGGGCGAGGTGGCGGGCCTGCGTCCCTGGCTGTGGCGCGTCTCGGATCCATCGAAAGTGACGCTCCGCTTCGCGCCCGGGAGCGAGCTGCTCGCGGAGCGCGCCTTCGACGCGGCTCCCGACGCACAGGCACAGCTCACCGTCACCAACATGGACGGGCTCCTTTCGCAGGTGCTCGGCCTCGGCGACCGAGTCTTCGTCGCCACGCCCGACGCGGCGAAGACACGCGCCCGCGTCGCGCTGGAAGCGATCCGCGATCGCCATTCCCGAGCTCCCGAGGTCCGCGCGCTCGAGCCGTCGCCGCCGCCGGCGCGCACTTCCGGCGAGGCGCCGCGACAGGCGGACAAGCGCGAACGGCTCCGGCGCCTCCTGCTCATCGTACCGGCGGCCCGGAGGCGTCCGGGGATCACCGTCGAGCAGCTCGCTCGCGAGCTGGGCCTCGGCACCGACGAGCTTCGCGCGGACATCGAATTGCTCGCGCTGGTCGGTCGGCCACCCTTCTCGCCCGACGATTACATCGACATCAGCGTGGACGAGAGGGGCCGCGTGGCGGTCTTCCTCGATCAGTCCTTCTCGCAGCCGCCGCAACTCACCGCCCTCGAGGCGCTTGCGCTCGCCACCGCGGCGCAGGAAACGGCACCCGCCGATCCGGCGGTGAAGTTCGGCGTGGAGAAGATCGCCGCAAAGCTCCCGCCCCGCGCCCGCGAGCTCTACTCGACGCTCGCCCATCGCGTGGCGGCGGCGGCCCCCGTGCCCCGCGGCACGGAGGAGCTTCTCGCTACCATCCGGCGCGCCGCCGAGACGCGCCGCGAGATCGCGCTCGAGTACGACAAGGACGGACGCGGTCAGACCAGCGAGCGGATCATCCGCCCCCGCGCGGTCCTCGACCACGCGGGCCGCTGGTACGTCTACGCCCATGACGTCGGCAAGGATGCGGCCCGCACCTTCCGCGCCGACCGCATCCGGAGCGCTCGCGAGACAGGCGTTGCCTTCCCCGACATGGGCCCGCTCGATCCCGGGCTTTTCGAGCGCGACACGCTCTTTTTCCCCACCGGCGCCGAACGCGCCGTGACCGTCCGCTTCTCGCCGGCGGTCGAAGCCTGGGCGCTGGCGCGTCACGGGGAAAAGGCCCGCCGGATCGAAGGCGGAGGAGCCGAAGCATCGATCGAGAGCGCCGGGGAGTCGTACATCGTGGCGCTCGTCCTCTCCTTCGCGGGAGAGGCGGAGGTGGTCGCACCGCCCGACGTCCGCGCGGCCGTACGGGACGCCGCCCAACGGGCGCTCCGCCATTACCTGGACTGATGGAGGAGAACCCGTGATCGGACTCGCGCTTGCCGTCATCCTCGCTCAGTTGCCGCAACCTGCCCCGGCGCCCGTGGCTCCTCAATCGGACGGGAAGAAGCTTTTCGCCACGGCGAAGTGCATCAAGTGCCACGGCGAGGACGGAAAGGGCGACACGGAAAAAGGCCGCGAGCTGAAGGCACCTGATTTCACCAGCGCGGACTTCCAGAAGGAGACCACGGACCGCGAGATGAGGAGCGGCATCACGAAGGGAGTGAAGGACAAGAAGAGGAAGGTCCTGATGCCGGCCTACGGCAACAAGCTGTCGGACGAGCAGATCCAGCTGCTCGCCCGCTACGTGCGTTCGCTCGGGGAGAACCGTTGACAAGGCGCGGGGTTCAGACCTAAGAGCATGCCCCCCGCGAACGCCTTGGAGGCGGATTGGCCACGCGAGCGACAACCCACGAGCACAAGCGTCCCACCGTCTACACCGAGGCGATGGAGGTCTTCCATCGCGCCGCGGATCTCATCGGGCTCGACCGGCGGGTGCGGATGGAGCTCGAGGAGCCCGACTACGAGCACATCTTCTACGTCACGGTGAAGCTGCACACGCGGCTGTTGCCGCTGCCGAAGGAGGAGCAGGAGAAGTACAAGGACCTCAAGGACAGCGAGCTCCTGCCCGACGGCCTCGAGCCGCTCCTCGACGGCAGCTTCGTCTTCAAGCGCCGCGCGCTCATCAATGCCAACGTCTTCATGCGCGACGGCGTCGTGCGCCTCAAGGACAAGGGCCTTTACAAGGTGCTCCCCGGCCGCCCCGAGCGCTTCAAGGCCTACCGGGTCCAGCACAACCAGGCCCGCGGCCCCTACAAGGGCGGCATCCGCTTCCACCAGGACGTCTCGCTCGACCTGTTCAAGGTGCTCGCCGCCGAGATGACCTGGAAGACAGCCATCTCCGACGTCCCGTTCGGAGGCGGCAAGGGCGGCATCAAGGTCGACCCGAAATCGCTCTCCAGCGAGGAGTTCGAGGCGCTCACGCTCCGCTACATGTACCGGCTGAAATCCCTCGTCGGTCCCGACCTCGACATCCCCGCGCCGGACGTCGGCACCGATGCCAACGTGATGGGCCTCCTCTTGCGCCAGTACACGGACGGCGAGCGCGAGCGGCACCGCCTGCGCGGCATCGTCACCGGCAAGGACACCCGCATCGGCGGTTCGGAAGGCCGCGTGCGCGCGACCGGACAAGGACTCGCCTACACCATCCAGGAGTGGTTCGCGGACCGCGGATCGGTCCCCGCGGGGGCGTCGTTCGTGCTGCAAGGGTTCGGGAACGTCGGATCGAACGCGGCGGAGATCCTCAAGGGACTCGGAGCGCGGCTGCTCGCGGTCAACGACGCGGGCGGCACCATCTACAACCCGAACGGCATCGACGTGACCGATCTCATCTCGTACGTCTACGAGAACCCGTCGAACCTGCGTCGCACCGTAGCCGGCTATTCCAAGGCGCAGCAGATTTCCAAGACCGATCTGTGGGACGTCGAGGCGGACATCCTCATTCCCGCCGCGCTCGGTGGCGAGATCACCTACCGCATCATCCGGGACATCGCCCGCAATACGCCGCGCCGGACCGCCACGCACAATTCGGTCCGTTACTGCATCGGCAAGGAAGTCGACATGCGCACGGCGGCGATGGTTCTCGCGCTGAAGCGCATCGAGGCCCACTACCAGCTCGAAGGATTCTCACAATAGAAACGGCCACGGTGGCTTCGTGGTGGCTGTAGCTCCGATGTGACGCTCTCCGATCCGGCGCCTCCGGCGCCTCTCCCAGGGGGGCCAGCTCGCTCGACTGGCGACTGGACCCCCAAGATCCAGGCTCTGCCCCGATTCAGGCTCTCCCTACTCCGAGCTGACGATCGGGCAGTTGACGATGAAGTTCGACGCGGCGAAGGGCACGCCGCCGGGACCCGTGATCATCCCGTGGCTGACGAGCCCCTGGATGTCGCCGTAGTCGGTCTGGCGCAGGTTCCTCTTCGCGGCGACCGCCGCCGGAGTCCAGGCCGCGAGGTGGACGTCCCAGAGCGGGCTGAAGCGGCCCTGCGACGGGTCCCACCGCAATACGTTCAGGGGATCGAGCCCATCGAGGAGCGCCGAGTTGAGACCCTGCCGCTGGGGGTTCGCCTGGCCGGTCTGTCCGTTGACGAAGGCCGCGAGGCTCGCGCGCGAGGAGTGGGTGCTGTCGTCGTCGAGCGAAGGCGCCTGGTTGAGCCGGGGGACGAACGTGCTCCCTTCGAGGGCCGCGGCAACGTCGAGCGACGCATCGGTCGAGACGTACCGCACCGCCTTGCCACCGGCGAATCCGTGCGTCTCGCGGAGCGTTACCGTGCCGCCCGCGAAATCGATGGTGACGACTTTGTCGTGCAGCCCGCTGGCGTTGGCGACGTGCGGCGCGTTGCGGATGGTACCGTCCGGCAACTGGATGATCGGGCTGTAGAACTGGTCCGCCACCGAGCCCGGGCCGGCAGCCGCGGGCGGAAATCCCTGCGGGCCCGGCGCGACGTTGCGCTGGGGCGAGAAATCCACGGTTCCCGGGAAGACGATGGCGCCGTTCACCATCGATACCTTCTGTACGGCCTGGGATCCGCGCGCGTTGGCGAGCTTGTCGACCCGGCTGACGCCCAGCGTGTCCGCGTCCGCGCCATCGGAGGAATTGAAGATCACGTACCAGACCGTCTGTCCGTTGCTCGTTCCGCGATAGAGCGGGAAGGTAGCGGTGTCGTCGGGATTTTCGACCGCGCTCTGGATGAAGAGGGTGCGACCGCTTTCCGCGCGTGCGGCGAAGGCGGCGAGGAGAGCTGCGAACACGAGGGCTCGTCTCATGGCAAGGGGTCCTCCTGCGCGGGAAGGCGCATCGGCCTTCGGCGCTTTGGGGTTTGCGAGACGAGTGTTCCGGCGCGCGAAAGCGTTACAGCGCGCGCGGCCCGCGGCTCAATGCACGACGAGCACCGGCTTCTTGCAGATGTGGATCAGGCGGTGCGAGGTGCCGCCGAGAAGCATGCTGCCGACGAGGGTCCGGCCCCGGCTTCCGACCACGACGAAATCGACTTCGGACGACTGCGCGGCTTCCGCCAGCACCTCCGCCGCGGGACCCGCGAGGAGCTGCGCTTGCACTTCGAGCCCGTCGTGGCGGAGCGAGTCCGCGATTTCGTCGAGCACCGCCTTGCCGCGCTCGTAGACGCGCCTCTCCAGCTCGGCGACGTCGGGAAGCACGGCGGGCTCGGAGAAGATCGGCGGCGGCGGCAGGACGTGCACGACGGTGAGCGATTCGCCGAGGCGCCGCGCGAGATCTGCGGCGCGGGTAGCCGCGCGCCGCGAAGGGTCCGATCCGTCGACCGCGACGAGGATCCGCATCGCCCGCGGAGGCTAGCGCAACCCGCGCCGGAGGTCGATGGCTGCGAACTACACGGCTTGGATGGCTTGGTGTAGCTTGTCGCCGCCGTTTCGGGATGGGGATGTCACTCAAGGAGGGACGAATGCGCGGAGCACGTTTCGGGTTGTTCCTTGCCGTGATGCTGGGCGCCACCATGGCGCGCGCGCAGAATCCAGCTGCGCATGGACAGTCGACCTACGGCGCGGCCGGATGCGGCCTCGGTTCGATGATCTTCGGCGACCAGAAGGGCATGATCCAGGTCCTCGCCTCGACCACCAACGGTACGGTGGGATCGCAGACGTTCGGAATCACCTCCGGCACCTCGAACTGCGGAGAGGCGGGCTTCTCCAGCTCCGCGGCGAAGACCTTCATCGAAGGGAATCGCGAGGCGCTGGCGAAGGATGCGGCGCGCGGAAGCGGCGAAACCATCACCACCCTCGCCTCGGTGGCCGGTTGCAAGGACGCCAAGGCCGTGGGCGCCGTCCTGCAGAAGCGCTTCACGCAGCTGTTCCCCGGCGAGAAGGCGCCGGCAACGGAAGTCTCCCAGAACGTGATCAAGGAATTGCGCGGCGACAGCTCGCTCGCGTGCCGCAACATCGGCTAGAGTGACGGTCAGGCGGGAGGGAGCCAGAGGCTCCTTCCCGGCCTTCTCGCATGCAGCCGGCCCGCGCCGCCCTCCTCGCCTTGGCGCTTGCCGCCGCCGGCCCTGCCTTCGCAGGTGAGGACGCGAAGCCCGATCCTTCGTACCTGCCCGAGTTGCTCGCGGCGATCCGGTCGCGACCGCTTGCCGCGGAGCGTGCGTGGCTGCGCCTCGGACACTGGCGCAAAGGGCTTCTCGGCGGATGGGAGAGCGAGGCGGACGGCCCGGCCCTGTTCCTCTCGCCTCGAGGAAAGGTCGATCCAGCCGCCGAGATGGAAGCAACGGTAGCTGGGTTCTTCGCTCCCGGAGAGGCGGCTCCCGAGGGCGCGACGCTGGCCGATCCCTCGCTCGAGCATCCGATGTGCCGGTTCCCGGCGCGGTTCGCCTGGCTCGTCGCGGCGATTCCGATCGATCTCGCCCGGCTCCCTCCGCGCTCGTGCCCTCGATTCGAGGCGTTCTGGAAGAAGGTGAGCGCGCGGTCGGCGACGCTCGTCTTCTCTTCCTACTATCTGAACAACCCGTCTTCTGCCTTCGGGCACACCTTCCTGCGCCTCAACAAAGAAGAAGTCACCGCCGGCGGAGAACGCCTCGACCTCATCGACCAGGCCGTCGACTTCGCCGCGGTGACCGACACCTCGAACGCGATCCTCTACGCGTTCGAGGGACTCTTCGGATTCTTCCGCGGCGAGTTCAGCGCCCGCCCCTACTTCTACAAGGTCCGCGAGTACGCCGATTTCGAGTCGCGCGATCTCTGGGAGTACGAGCTCGCGCTCGACGGACGGAAGCTCGCGCTCCTCGTCGCCCATCTGTGGGAGCTCGGGCAGACCTGGTTCGACTACTACTACGCGACGGAGAACTGCTCGTACCAAATCCTCGGCGCTCTCGAGGCGGCGGATCCGGAGGCGGATCTGCTCTCGCACGTGGGCCCGATGACCCTGCCCGCCGACAGCGTGAAGGCGCTCTTCCGCAATCCGCGCTTGGTGCGGACGGTGCGCTACCGGCCTTCGGCGCGGACCCAGCTTGCGGCGCGCACCAAGGACCTGTCGGGATCGGAGCTGGACGCAGTCGAGAGTCTCGCCGACACGGGTGACTCGCCGGGCCTCGACGGGATCGCTCTGGACGCGCGCGTGCGGGTGCTTGACGCCGCCCTCGACCTCGTCGACGTGCGCCACGGGCGCGACATCGTGGTCAACGCGGATGCGGCAGCCGACGCGCTCCGGCAGAAGCTGCTCGAGAGGCGCAGCGCGATTCGCGTTCCCAGCGCCCCGCTCGCCATCGCTCCTCCGTCGCTCGGCGGCCCCGAGCAAGGCCACGGATCGCTCCGGCTCGGCATCGGCGGCGGGGCTTCGCGCGAAGACGGCGCCTTGGCGGTCCTCGAAGGACGGCTCGCGCTCCACGATCTCGCCGATCCGCCCGCTGGCTTCTCGCCGCGCACGCAGATCGAGTTCTTCAAGGCGCGGTTGACGGTCGCGGATCGCCATCGCCCGCTCCATCTCGAGGATGCGTCGGTGGTCGAGGTGACCAGCCTGAACCCGATCGACCGCTTCGAGCGGCGCGTCTCGTGGAAGATGCGTCTCGGCGCGACCCGGGTGGTCGACTCCGGCTGCAGCGGCTGCATCGCGGGCCTCTTCACCGTGGGGGGAGGCCCTGGATTCGTCTCCGCGAGCGGGACTTTTTCCGGGGCGCTGACCGCCGATGCCGACGTGCTCGGCGCTCCGGACCTGCACGGCCTTTCCGGTAGCGGGTTCAGGCCAGGAGTCGGCCCCGGGGTGCTGCTCCGACTTCTCGGCGGCGAGCGCGCCGCGCTGCTCGGAACCGCCACCTGGCGCTATCTACCGCTCGCCTCGCCCAGGGCCACCTACGATCTGGGCGTTGAAGGCCGGGTGCACTTCGGCGGGGTTTCCCTCGCGGCTCGATGGCGCAAGGCACCGCTTGCAGAAGAGGTCGGACTCTCCGTCTTCTGGTACGGCCGCTGACCCAGGTGGCGGGAAGGAGGGCGCAGCGCATCGGGGGGAACCTGACGGGTGCGTCGCCCAATGCGAGCATCCGAGGCGGATACGCTGCGCCCCGCGAACCGCAGACACGGGGACGCCCCGGATATTCACGTCATGTCCGCTTCCTCGCCTACCAGGAGACGGAGCGCCGCTGTAGCGCACCCAGAGCGTCGTAGGCCGCGTATTTATAGAGTTCGGAAAGCGTTGGATAGTTGAACACCGCGTCCACGAACAGGTCGATCGTCGCACCCTGCATCATCGCCATGGCCCCGACATGGATGAGCTCGGTGGCGCTCGGGCCCAGGATATGCACGCCGAGGATTTTCCTGTCCGGTGCCACCAAAATCTTCAAAACCCCGCTCTCCGCGCCGAGGATCAGCCCCCGCCCATTGTCGCGCATGAACGCCTGGCCGACGACGTAGTCGGTCCCCCGCTTGCGCAGCTCCTCCTCGGAGGCGCCGACGTAGCTGAGCTCCGGGATGGTGTAGATGCCGTAGGGGAAGATCGGCGCGATCCGCTGCTGGTGGCCGAATCCGAAGGCGTGACAGACGGCGAGGCGGCCCTGCTCCATGCTCGTCGAGGCGAGGCCGGGAAACCCGATCACGTCCCCTGCGGCGAGCACGTTGGGGACGGCGGTGCGGAAGACCTCGTCGACGGCGATGTTGCCGCGTTTGTCGGGGACGATTCCGATGGCGGCCAGGTTCAAGTCCTCGACGTTGCCGCTCCGTCCCGAGCTCGCCACCACCGCCTGCGCCGTCTCCGTCCGACCCGATTTCGTGCCGACCGTGCAGATCCGGGTCTTTTCGTCCAGACCGCACGACGCCGGTGCGTCGCCGAGGCGCAAGACGAGGCCCAGCCGCAAGAGCTCGGCGGCGAACCGATCGCCCATCTCCTGATCGAGGAACTCGAGGAGGCGCGCGCGGCCGTCCATCATCGTGACCTTCACGCCGAGCGCCGCGAAGATGCAGGCGTACTCGCTGGCGATGACTCCCGAACCGAGCACGATCATCGTCTCGGGGATGGTCTCGATGGCGAGGATCTCGTCGGAGTCGTAGATCTCCTTTGCCTCGAAGGGGATGAAGGGCGGCCGGTAGGGATGAGACCCCGTGGCCACGAGGACGAATTCGCCGCGCAGGACGCTCGGCTCGCTTCCGTCGCGAGGCGCGACCCGCACGGTGTGCGCATCCACGAACGAGCCGACGCCCGAGTAGACGTCGATCCCCTCCCGCTCGAGATTCTTGCGAATGCGCCGCCGCTCCGATTCGACCACGATGTGCTCGCGATAGAGCAGCGTCGCCCCCGAGTACGGCCTGGGCATCGCCAGCACCGCCGCCTCGAGTCCGCGGGACATCATGCCGGTCAGGGCGAGCGCGCTCTCCCGCATCGTCTTCGAGGGGAGTGTTCCGGTGTTCGTGCAGGCGCCGCCGACCAGCGGCGCGAGAGGCTCGATCAACGCCACCTTCTTGCCGAAATACGCCGCCTGCGCGGCGCCCTTCTCCCCCGCCGGCCCGCTTCCGAGGACCACGAGATCGTACGAAGCGCGTTCCATCCCCGCCTCCTCGAAGCGGAAGGTATCATCCGCCCCCTCCGTGCTCGCCGGCGCTCCCACATCCACAGCAGATCCGGCGCGCGTGCACACGACCGACCCGCGACACCCGATCTGGAACCTGCTGCTCGCCATCGCGACAGCGACCAACGTCGTGGCGCTCTGGTCGGCGCCCTATCTGCCGTTCACCGACTTGCCCCAGCACGCGGCCGCGATCGCCACGCTTCGCCACTTCGACGATCCGGCCTGGAAGTCGCGCGAGTACTTCACGCTTGCGCTCGGAAGGTCGCAGTACCTGCTCTACTACCTCGCCGGCGCGCTGCTCGCCTTCCCCTTCGAGACTGCCGAGCGCGCCAACCTCGTGCTGCTCTCCCTGTCGGCGATCGCCTTCCCCTACGCGCTGCGATCGCTACTGCGCGCGCTCGGGGCGGACCAGAGGCTCGCGCTCTTCGCCGTCCCGCTCTTCTGGTCGCAGTCGCTCCTCATCGGGTTCTTCAACTACGTCGCGGCGCTTCCCCTCCTCCTCTGGGCGCTGGCCGTCTCGGTGCGCGAGGCGGAAGCGCCGCGTCCCGCGCGAACGGTCCTCCTCGCCGCCTTGTCGGTGGCGCTCTTCTACCTGCACCTCTCTGCTTTCCTGCTCTTCGCTCCGGCGGCGGCGCTCGCGCAGGTCATCCTGGGACCCCGCCGGCGGGCGGACCTCGCCCGGCGATTCGTCTGGACCCTTCCGACGCTGGGGCTGGGAATCGCGTTCCTGCTCACCAGCCCCGTCGTGCATCCCGACAGGGTCGGTTGGAACCAGCCCGTGGCGATCTGGTTCGAGCCTGCGGCGGATGCCATCAAGAAGCTCCCCGAAGCGCTCCTCGACATCTGGCCCGGAGACGAGGACCAGTGGATCTCGCTCGCGCTCGTCGCCGCGGCCGTCGCGCTCGCCATGCCCCGGGAAGCCGCCGTCCGGGTCCCGGGCCGGCGCTTCGCCCTCGCCCTTCTCTGGACCGCACTCGCGGTGGCGCTCTACTTCTGGTTCCCGATCTCCATCGGATGGCTGTGGCAATTGAACGAGCGCTACGCGATCGCCGCGGCGCTCCTCGTACCGCTCCTCTTGCGGCCGCGACGCGGGCTGCGAGGCGCGCTACCGCTCCTCGTTGTTTTCGCCGTGGGAGTCGCCTCCGCCGGGGTCGCGGCGCGGCAGGCCCGCGAGTTCTCGCGCGAGGCGGACGGCTTCGATCGCGTGCTCTCCCGCGCACAGCCTGGCCGCCGCCTGCTCACGCTCGTCTACGAGCGGGGTTCACGGACGGCGAAGTTCGTCCCCTACCTTCATTTCGGGAGCTACTACCGGGCGCGGGGCGGCGGCATCGCCGCGTTCTCCTTCGCCGAGTTGCCGCAATCTCCACTGCGCTACCGGCCGGAGACGGAGCCTCCCCGTCATCCGGTGCACTGGGAATGGGAGCCGTGGCAATTCGACCCGATCGTCGACGGCAACTACTACGACTACGTACTGGTCCGCGGAGCGATCGATCCGTTCGCGCGCGCCGGAACCGGTCCTCGTTTCCGGAGGATCGCACACGAGGGTCTGTGGTCGCTCTACGCGAAGGACTAGTGAACTGGACCGTTGCGCGTCGACTCCGACGACCGCGGAGTCACGAAGCGCAGCCCGATCGCGCGCATGCCGGCCCGCGCCAGGTCCGCCCGGGCGTAATTGATGAAGCACTGGTAGCGGACCTCGCCTTCGAGGACCATCTCCGGCCCTCGTCCGGGGGAGGTGAAGGTCACCCGCACGCGGGACCCGAGCGGGAACGGCTCGCGCGTCTCCACGAACATCCCGGATTGCGTGATGTTGCGGCCGATTCCGGCGGCAACCCCCCGCTCGCCTTCCAGGTATACGGGAAATGCCTTGTCGAACCGGGTCGGAAAACCGGGCTCACGCCGTGCAGCGGCCGGCCTGGATTGGTGCTCGCGGCTGGACATGGGAAACGGGGGCACGGTAGGTGCGTAGGACGAGGGCGTCAAGGAAAGGGCGATCCGGGGGTATCGGCTCGCAACTCGGACCGCGACGTCTTACCTTGAGTTGAAGGGGGCGAAGGCTTGCTCCCGGAGGAAGCAGGATGCACGGCCGGAAGGTAGGAAGCGCGTTGACTTCGGGCCTTCTGGCCCTGGCGATGGCACTGGCCGTCTTGCAGGCGACAATCCTCGCGCAGTCCACTTCGCCGGAACGCGTCACGACCTCCGCATCGTCTCCGCAGGCGCCCGTACACAACGGAGCGGTTCCCTGGGCGCCCATCCCCTCCTCGCCGTCGGAGCGGGAGGGTCGGACTCCGGGCAGCAAGCCTCCGCGCGAGCAGCGCCGGCCGGGTTTGCGACCTCCGGGGATGATCCCGCAGGTCGGACCGCGGCCGACGCGCAAGGCCGTCGCCTAGGACTTCTAGGACTTCAGCTTCACGGGCACGTAGCTCGAGGACGGTCCTCTCTTCACCCGCAAGAGGATGGTTCCGCCTTTCTTCGACCGGCCGATCGCCTTCTTGTACTGGTCGACGGAGCCGACCTCCTGGCGGTTGACCTCCACGATCACGTCGCCCGGCTCGAGCTCGGCCGTCGCCGCCGGGGAATCCGGAGCCACGTCCGTGACCACGACGCCCTTGGTTCCCTCCTCGACGCGCGCCCTTTGCGCAAGATCCGGCGTGAGGTTCTGCACGCGCAGGCCGAGCGGGTCGCCCGGCGCCGATTCCGCGTTGCCCGGGGCAGGGCTGCGCTCGTTGAGATCGTTGTCCTCGGGCCGCTCCTTGAGCTTCACTTCGAAAGTGCGCGTCTTGCCATCCCGCATGACGTCGACCTTCGCGACCTGGCCAGGCTGGACGCTTCCGACGTCGCGCTGGAACTGGTTGGGGTCGTTCACCGGCTTGCCGTTGAGCCCGACGACGACGTCGCCCGGCTTCAATCCGGATTCCGACGCCGGGCCTTTCGGCACCACCTCCGCGATGAGCGCGCCCCTCGTCGATTTCAGGCCGAGCTGATCGACCATGTCCGCGGTGATCGCCTGCGGCTGCACCCCCATGAAGCCGCGCACGACCCGGCCCTTCTGGCGTAGCTGCGGCAGGATCTGCTTCACCACCGCGATGGGGATGGCGAACCCGATGGTGTTCGCGCCGCTGATGATGGCGCTGTTGATGCCGATCACCTCTCCGCGCAGGTTGAAGAGCGGTCCCCCGGAGTTGCCGGGGTTGATCGAGGCGTCGGTCTGCAGGTAGTCGCTGTAGACGGAGCCCGGCCCGAGCGCGCGCTCCTTCGCGCTGATGATCCCGGCGGTGACCGTGGCCTGCAGGCCGAACGGCTCGCCGATGGCGATCACGTAATCGCCGACCTGCAGCGCGTCGCTGTCCCCGAGCGTCGCGTGGGGCAGCTCGGCGACGTGCTCACCTTCGATCTTGAGCAGCGCGACGTCCGACTTGGGATCGTTCCCGACGACCTTGGCGGTGAACTCGCGCGATCCGCCCGGCGCCGTCTCGTCCGTCGAGACCTTGATGTCGTCCATCGGGCGGAACTTGTTCGAGCCCGGATCCTGGATCTCGACCACGTGGTTGTTGGTCAGGACGTAGCCGTCGCCGATGAGGAAACCCGACCCGAGGCCGTGGCGCTCCTGCTGGTCGGGACCCTGGCCCTGGGGGCCGCCGCCGAAGAAGCGGAAGAACCGCTCCATCGGATCTTCCTGTCCCTGTCCGTTGTCGTCGTCGTCTCCCGGGTTGTCGAACGGGTTCGGGCGCTGCTGCCGGCCCTGCGGCGGCCGCTGGTTGCGGGCGATGCGCCTGGGCTTGAAGCGGGAGGCGACGTTGACGACGGTAGGACGGAGCTGTTTCACGATCGGGGCGAGCGACGGCAGGGTGGAGAACTGCCGATCGGCGGAAAGCTGCGCCGGAGCCGGCTGCGCCGCGGGAAGGGTATCCGCATGCGCGTCGGCGGCGAACTGGCTTGGGTGATCGCATCCCGTGAGAACGACGGGCGCGAGCGCCGCGACGGCGGCGAAGTACACGATCAAACCGGTGAAACGAAAGCGAGACATGGCTACGAGCCTCCAAGCGGGCGGTCGTTGCCAGAGAACAGCTATGCCCGCCCTGCATTTCGGGAAATCGAGTACCCGTTTTTACAGCTTGGACGCGGGCTGCGCAGCCGAGATTTAAAAGAATTGTCCTGCGGGCCGATCCGTACGGATCAGTGCTGGGTATCGGCCTCTGCCTCGAACCCGATCTCGTCGCCGACTTCCTCGTTCAGGGATCTTCCGGAGTCCGGCGATCGTTCTTCGACCTCGATGGCATGTCCCTCGCCGTCGCGGATTTCCACCCGCGAAGCCTTGAGCGAGTAGTAGAGAAGCCACCGCTCGGCATCGGTGAGGCTGCCCGGAGGCAACGCCTCGTCGATCTCCTCCACCGAGAGGAAGCCACGCCGGATCCCCCGGGCGAAGAGCGCTTTCCTGGCCTTGTGCGATCGGCCAATCTTCAGCGTGGACATCAGTCTCCCCCGACCCGCCTACCCCCGAAACCCTACCCCTTCCCCACGCTTGCTGCAGGCTTCGAGCGCCGCCCTGCTCGCCCCGCGAGGGACGGCGCCCGGCCTTCGGCCAACCGGCACTATGCTCCGGCAGCCTGATCTTGCGGCGGAACCGGCGCGATCACCTCGCCGCGCCGATCATCCTCGGCGGCAGCGGGACCGCGCTTCTCCGGCACGGGCGCGCCCGCCTCGACCAGGATCCGGCGAAGCTCGTCGCCCTCGATGACCTCGATGGCCAGGAGCCGCGCGGCGACCTTGCCGAGCGCCTCGCGATTCCGGGAGACCAGGTCGCGGGCCCGGGTCATCGCTTCTTCCAAGAGACGCGACACTTCGTCGTCGATGCGCCGCTGCATCTGCTCGCTGTAGTTCTTGTCGCCGAAGCCGCCGAATCCCTTCTCGCCGTTCAGGAACGTCGAGCGCCGCTCGGCGAGATTGACGGGGCCGATCGCCTCGGACATGCCGTACTCGACCACCATCAGGCGTGCGATCTCCGTCGCCTGCTTGAGATCGTTCGAGGCGCCGGTCGAGATGCTGCCCACCATGATCTCCTCGGCGGCGCGCCCGCCCATGAGCCCGGCCATCTTGTCGAGCAGCTCTTCGCGCGACATGAGGTAGCGGTCCTCGAGGGGAAGCTGGAGCGTGTAGCCGAGCGCGGCGAGGCCGCGCGGGATGATGGAGATCTTCGTCACCGGCTCCGAGTAGCGGCAGAGCGTGGAGACCACCGCGTGCCCCGACTCGTGGTAGGCGACGATCTCCTTCTCCTTCTCGTTCATGCGGCGGGTCTTCTTCTCCAGGCCGGCGACGACGCGCTCGATCGCCTCCATGAAGTCCGCCATCACCACCTTGTCGCGGTCCTTGCGGGCAGCGAGAAGCGCGGACTCGTTGACCACGTTGGCGAGATCGGCGCCGGCGAATCCCGGTGTGCGCCCCGCCACCTCGCGCAGATCCACGTCGGCGCCGAGCTTCACCTCGCGCGCGTGGATTCTCAGGATCTGCTCCCGGCCGCGCTTGTCGGGCCGGTCGACCAGTACCTGCCGATCGAAACGGCCGGGGCGCATCAGCGCCGGGTCGAGGATCTCGGGACGGTTGGTCGCGGCGATGACGATGAGCGCGGTGCGGGCGTCGAAGCCGTCCATCTCGGCGAGCATCTGGTTGAGCGTCTGCTCGCGCTCGTCGTGGCCGCCGAACATGCCGGCATTGCGGCTCTTCCCGATCGCGTCGAGCTCGTCGATGAAGATGATGGCCGGCGCCTTGGCGGCGGCCTGCTGGAAGAGATCGCGGACGCGCGCGGCGCCGACGCCGACGAACATCTCCACGAACTCCGAGCCGGAGAGCGAGAAGAAGGGCACGCCGGCTTCGCCTGCCACGGCGCGGGCGAGCAGCGTCTTGCCGGTGCCGGGAGGTCCGACGAGGAGCACGCCCTTGGGGATGCGGCCGCCGAGGCGGCGGAACTTGTTCGGCGTCTTGAGGAACTCGACGATCTCCTTCAGCTCGTCGACCGCCTCGTCGATGCCCGCGACGTCCTTGAAGGAGACGCCGGTCTGCGCCTCCATGTAGATGCGCGCCTTGGTCTTTCCGAAGCTCATCACCCCGGGCGGACCGCCCGGCATGCCGCCGCTCATCCGGCGCGTGAGCCAGCTGACGAAGAGGAGCCCGAGGCCCACCGGCACCGCGAGCATCCAGATCAAATCCATGGTGCTGCTCTCGGTCACCGCCTCGTACTCGAGATGCTTCTGCTCGAGGAGCGGGACGAGCGTGGTGTCGCCGGGAACGCGCACCGCGAACCAAGGCAGCTCGCTGCGCGCGGGCGTGTCGGTGCCCGGCTTCGCGTAGCACTTCACCCAGTCCTGGCTGAGGATGACTTTCGCACACCCGTCGCTGCGGATCCGTTCGACCAGCCTGCTGTAGGGAACGCGCTGGAAGCCCGCGTCCTGGAACAACGTGCGCAGCAGCAGGAAGGCGACGAGGACCAGCAAGACGTACGCCAGGGGCGAACCGAAGCGCGGCCCTGTCTGGCCCTGCTTGTCGGGCTTCTTGCCGCGCGGACTGGGCTTTCCGATCATTTCGGTGCTCCCCTCCCGGTGGGCGGACCTCTCCCCTGCACAAACCTAAGGTCCCGCCAGCCGGTCCGCCACCTGACCAGCCGCGGCATGAGGAACCTAGTTCGTAGGTCCAGGAGCTGAGCAGGCGCCGGATCGCTAATTGGTGAGATCGAGCAGCTGCGCGACGGTCTTCTCATCGGCCGCTGGAAACTCGTACTTGTCCATCTCGCGCGGCGCTACCCAACGGTGGTCGTGGACGCGGATGTTCTCGATCTCACCGCCCAGGAGCGTGCAAGCGTAGACGCAGAAGTCGATGTCGTAGTGCGGGTACGAATGCTGCACATGCATGACACGATCGCGCACATCGACGTCGATCCCCATCTCCTCTTTCAACTCGCGGGCCAGGGCGGCCTCGTCGGTCTCTCCCTCTTCGACCCTGCCGCCGGGGAATTCCCACAGGAGGGGGAGGGTTGCGGATGGGCGGCGCTGGGTGATGAGGTACTTGCCGTCCCGCTCGATCATCGCGGCTACTACGCGGATCTTGGCCGGCATGACGCGGGACCATAGACCTCAGCCCCTTCGCGCGGCAAGGCAGGCGTGGAAGCGCCCGGCCGTTCTTTTTTGCTGCCGGGATAGGCTCGGCCAGCCAAGGAGGCAAGGGCATGATCGGTTCGCTTGCAGTCCTTCTGGTAGCGGTCGGCGTTGCCCCGGCCGTCGCCAAGTCGACAACTCCGGTCCGGCCCGCCGCCAAGGCTCCCCGCCCCGCGCCGGCTCCGGCGCCGGTCCCCACGCTGTGCGAAGGCGACTACGCCGACAGCGTTCCCGCTGCTCGCGCGAGCGAGATCCTCGACGCGGTGAAGGACCAGTTCGTCTTTTCCATCCGCAACATCGCTACCTACGAGCGCGTCTACTACGGACGCGACGGCAAGCTCCGCCGCAACTACATCCGTTCGGTCGTGCACGGAACCGGCTTCGCCTACCAGGTGAAGGACGGCGAGACGCTCATCGTCACCAACGAGCACGTCGCGAACCGCCCGGACGTCACCGACGACGAGCACCAGGTCGACGGCGTTCCTCCGGGCAGCAAGAAGGTGCGCGAGCAGATCAAGATCGTCCGCGACGAAGAGGACGACTACGAACCCGGCCACGTGCCGCTCAAGCTCGCGCTCTCCGATTCCGCCGCCGACATCGCCATCGTGAAGGCCCGCAAGATCCTTCCGGTGATGCCCTTCCGCGTCGGCCGCTCCTCGGCGCTGCGCCCGGGCAACCTCGTGCAGGTGCGCGGCTTCCCTCTCGGCGCCTTTGCCGCCGTGAACGTCGGCAAGGTGGTCAATCCGTATACCGAAGACACCGAGCACGGCTGGAGCCACAGCGACTTCGTGGTCGACGCGCTCCTCAGCGCCGGAAACAGCGGCAGTCCGGTCTTCGCGGTCAACTGCCGTACCTCGCAGCCCGAGCTGGTCGGCGTCTTCCATGCCGGCTACTCCGATGCGGCGGCGCTCAACGTGGTGGTCAGCGTCGATCAGCTCCGTGAGGAGCTCGAGACCCTGCATGTTCCCAAGCGGGAAGGAGGCCTGCGCGCGGAGATCACCGCGCAGGATCGCGACCGTCTGGTGAAGGAGCTCTTCGCCGAGCAGACCCACGCGCTCACCTTCCCGTTCGGCGGGAGGATCGCCACCGTGCGCCTCGCCGACCCGACCACGCTGCGCTTCTCGATCCTCGACGACGACTACCCCTTGGTGGTCAGGGAAGGCGTGACTCTCGTCGATCGCGGGGCAAACGGATTCGGCACCCTCGACGGAATCGTGGTGCCGGTCGATGGCGCTCCCGCCGAGGCTTCGCCTTCGCTCCTCGATGCCGAGGTGCGCGACCACTTCGACAAGCTCTACGACTCGCTCTGGCACCAGGTGCTGGGCGTGGTGGACTACCGGAGCCGGCTCGCGCGGGCGCAGAAGAGCGCCGACGCCTTCGCCGAGTCGCAGCAGGCGAAGATGCGGCTGCGCAAGCGGAACGGAGAGCAGAAGGAGCTTCTCGGCCTCTGCCTCTTCGACGCCGATCGCGCGGGAGCGGTCGCCCAGCGCGCCGTCGCGACGCCGCCCGTGGCGGTAGCGGCCCCGACGCAGCCGTCCGCGGACGACACGGTCGCCGCCGCTCGGAAGGATCCACCGGTACAACCTTCCTCGATCGCGCCGGTAGCGCCCTCGCAGACCGGCTCGGGCGGCGATCGGTCCGGCCGCTAGCGGATCGCGCGGAACTCGACCATCAAGCAGCGATCCTGGACGACCAGCACCCCTGCCCGGGCCAGCGCCTCGGCGGTCTGGTCGTCGCGGATCCCGCTCTGCAGCCAGACCGCGCGCGGGCGCTTGGCGAGCAGGTCGGGAAGGTGCGGCGCGACGTCTCGCGAGCGCCGGAACACGTCCACGATGTCGATCTCGCCCGGGACCTCGGCGACCTTGCGGTAGACCTTCTCGCCGAGGATGGTGGTGACCTCTGGATAGTACACGGGGACCGGGACGATCTGGACCCCCATTCGCTGCAGCGTCGCCGGAACGTAGAAGGCCGGCTGCCCCGACTGCGCCTCGGTCTTGATTCCGAGCACCGCGACGCGCCTCGTCGATCGCAACAGCTCCGCGATGCGGTCGTCGTCGTCCTCGATGAGGTTCTTGCGGAAGTCTTCCATGGAGGGAGGGTAACCCGCGCACCTGCGCCGCGACAGGCGTAAAGTGCGCCGCCGCCGGAGGGCAACCGATGCCGCACGCCGTCCGCGCCGCGCGAGGAACCACCCTTTCCTGCAAGGGCTGGATCCAGGAAGCGGCGCTCAGGATGCTGCAGAACAACCTCGACCCCGAAGTGGCCGAGCGCCCGGACGACCTCGTCGTCTACGGCGGCAACGGCAAGGCGGCGCGGGACTGGCCGTCGTTCGAGCGCATCTGCTCCACCCTGCGGACGCTGGGAGGCGACGAGACGCTCCTCGTGCAGAGCGGCAAGCCGGTAGGCGTGCTGCGGACCCACGAGGACGCGCCCCGGGTGCTGATCGCCAACTCCAACCTCGTCCCGCGCTGGGCCACCTGGGAGAAGTTCCGGGAGCTGGAGCGCAAGGGCCTCATCATGTTCGGGCAGATGACGGCCGGGTCGTGGATCTACATCGGGACGCAGGGGATCTTGCAGGGAACGTACGAGACGTTCGTGGCGGCGGCGCGGCGCCATTTCGGGAGCGAGACGCTCGGCGGGCGCCTGGTGGTGAGCGCCGGGCTGGGCGGGATGGGGGGAGCGCAGCCCCTCGCTGCCGCGATGGCCGGGGCCGTCTTCCTCGGATTCGAGGTCGATCCGTCGCGCCTGCGACGGCGGCTCGCGCAGCGTTATCTGGACGAGGAGGCGCCTTCGCTCGACGCGGCTCTCGCCCGGGTGTCGCGCGCCCGGGAGAAGGGCGAAGCGGTCTCCATCGGTGTGATCGCGAACGCCGCCGAGGCGATGCCGGAGCTCGTGCGCCGCGGGATCGTGCCCGACCTGGTGACCGATCAGACTGCTGCGCACGACCCGCTCAACGGGTACGTGCCCGCTGGTCTTTCCCTCGAGGAGGCCGCCGCGCTGCGCGCGAAGGATCCCGATGGATACATCCAGCGCGCTCGCGCCAGCATGGCGGACCACGTCCGGGCGATGCTGGAACTGCGACGCCGCGGCGCGCATGTCTTCGATTACGGGAACAACCTGCGGGCCGAGGCGCAGGAGGGCGGCGTCGCCGACGCGTTCGCCTATCCCGGCTTCGTTCCCGCCTACGTCCGGCCTCTCTTCTGCCAGGGCGCGGGACCGTTCCGCTGGGTGGCGCTGTCGGGAGACCCTTCCGACATCCACGCGACCGACCAGGCGCTCATCGAGGCCTTCCCGGACAAACCATCGCTCCGCCGCTGGCTGACGATGGCGCGCACCCGCGTGCAGTTCCAGGGGCTGCCGGCGCGGATCTGCTGGCTCGGCTATGGCGAGCGGGCAAAGGCGGGACTCCTCTTCAACCAGCTCGTCGCCCGCGGCAAGGTGAAGGCTCCCATCGTCATCGGCCGCGACCACCTCGACTGCGGCTCGGTGGCTTCGCCGAACCGGGAGACCGAGGCGATGAAGGACGGCTCCGATGCCATCGCCGACTGGCCCATCCTCAATGCGCTCGTCAACGCGGTGAACGGAGCGTCCTGGGTATCGTTCCATCACGGCGGAGGCGTCGGAATGGGTTATTCGTTGCACGCCGGGCAGGTCATCGTGGCCGACGGCACCGAGGCGGCGGCGCGCAGGCTCGAGCGCGTCCTGACGAGCGATCCCGCGATGGGGATCCTGCGCCATGCCGACGCCGGATACGAGGAGGCGATCCAGGTGGCTCGCGAGCGCGGCGTCCAGATCCCCGGTTTGACGCGAAATCATCAATGACCGCCGCCACCCTGCTCATCCGCCACGGACGGATCGCCACCATGACCGGCGCGCAGAATGCCCCCGGCGAGGGCCCGCTCGGCCTGGTCGAGGACGGGCTGGTGGCGATCGCGGGCGAACAGATCATCCACGTGGAACCCGAGGCCACGGCCCGCGTGCGCAAGGGCAAGGCGAAGCCGCCGCCTGGCGAAGGCGTGGAGATCGAGGTCGCCCCGAACGCGGTGGAGATCGACGCCCAGGGACAGCTCGTCACCCCCGGCTTTGTCGAGCCGCACTCACATCTCCTCTTCGCCGGCGACCGCGCGAACGAGTTCTCGCAGCGCCTCGCGGGAGCGACCTACGCGGAGATCGGGCAGGCGGGCGGGGGGATCGTCGCCACGGTCAAGTCGACGCGCGAAGCGACGGACGAGGACCTGGTGCTGGCGGCGCGCGAGCGCCTGGGACGGCTGGCGAGGGCCGGAGTCACGACGGCGGAAGTGAAGACGGGTTACGCCCTGAGCGTCGAGGGCGAATTGCGCCTCTTGAAGCTCATTCGCGAGGCGGCGAACGGGGCTCCCTGCGACGTCGTTCCCACCCTGCTCGCCCTGCACGCGGTCCCGCCCGGGATGGAGTCGCGCGCGTGGGTCGAATCGGTGCTCAAGGAGCTCTTGCCCCAGGCGGCAGCCGACAAGCTCGCGCACGGCGTGGACGCGTTTTGCGAGAAGGGCGCGTTCGGAACCGACGAATGCCGCACGATCCTCGAGGCGGGCGTTCGCGGCGGCCTCGTCGGACACTTGCACGCGGATCAGCTGACGAACAGCGGTGGAGCGGCGCTGGCGGCGGCGACGGGCTGCGCGAGCGCCGATCATCTGGAGAAGACGGGGAGCGTCGGGATCGCGGCGATGGCGAAGTCGGGCACGGTGGCGGTGCTGCTGCCGCTCGCGGCATGGTCGTTGAAGGATCCGCCCGCGCAGGCGCCGCCGTTCTTGAAGGCAGGAGTCCCGGTGGCGCTGGGCGGGAACCTCAATCCGGGGACGCAGCGGATGGAGAGCGTCTCGCTCTTGCTCGCGGCGGGATGCGTCCTCGCGGGGATGACCCCGGCGCAGGCGCTGTACGGGATGACGGCTGCGGCGGCGCGGGCGCTGCTGTTGCAGGAGAGCCGGGGGAAGCTGGTCCCGGGGCTACGCGGGGACATCGTCGTGCACGGGACCAAGGATCCCGCACATCTGCCGTATCATGGAGCCGTCGAGCACGCGCGCGTGGTCGTGCGTCGCGGAAAAGTCGAGCTCGATCTGCGCAAGGAACCGCTGCGCTGCGGATAGTTCAGTCGACCGACTCGCCGTCGTACATCGCGTCGATCTGCGACTTGAACTTCTGCGTGATGACCTTCCGCTTCACCTTGAGCGTCGGGGTGAGGTCCCCCGCCTCCTGCGAGAGATCGCGATCGAGGATGGTGAACCGCTTGATCGTCTCGTAGGACGGCAAGGTCGAGTTGAGCTGATCGACCGCCGCCTGGATCTTCGCGCGCACCGCATTGCAGCGCGCGGCCTCCGCGTAGGTGCCCGCGGGTTCGCCGGCCTCGGCGGCAAGCTTCTTCGCCTGGTCCTCGGCGACGGTGACCACGACCGAGACGTACTTGCGCCGGTCGCCGATGACGACCACCTGGCTCACCATCTCGCTCATCGTCTTGAGCGCGCCCTCCAGCGCCTGCGGAGCGATGTACTTGCCGCCGCTCGTCTTGATGAGGTCCTTCTTGCGATCGGTGATGCGGAGGAAGCCGTCGCGGTCCACCTCCCCGATGTCGCCGGTGTGGAAGAAGCCCTCCGAATCGATCACCTCGGCGGTCGCCTCCGGCATGCCGAAGTACCCGCGCATGATGTGGCGCCCGCGCTCGAGGATCTCGCCGTCCGGCGCGATCTTCACTTCTACTCCCGGAAGCGGACGCCCTACCGTCCCGAGCTTGTTGAAGCCGGGCAGGTTCACGCTCGTGACCGCGATGGTCTCGGTGAGCCCGTATCCTTCGAGGATGTTGAAACCGAGCAGGTCGAAGAAGTAGGCGATCTTGCGCGCGAGCGGCGCTCCCCCGGAAACGAAGGTGTGGATGCGCCCGCCGAATCGCTTGTGGAGCTTCTGGTAGATCTTGGGGAAGACCAGCTTCTTCGCGATGGTGAAGGGGAACGACGAGTATGCCCGCCCCTCGTCTTTCGCCTTCGCGTATTTATCGAACTCCGCCATCGCCATGCGGAAGAGCCGGCCGGCGAGGCCGCCCTGCGCCATTCCTCCGGTGATGACGTTGTTGAACGCCTTCTCGAAGACGCGGGGCACCGCGGAGAGAACGGTGGGACCGGTCTCCGAGGCGTTGTCGACCAGCCGGTCCACCGACTCGGCAAAGATCATGGTGAGCCCGCTGCCGAGCCAGGCCGCCTTGATGATCTGTGCGAAGGAATGGGCGAAGGGCAGGAAGAGCAGATGGCTGTCGTCGCGCGAAAGTAGCCCGCTCCCGACCACCACCTCGGACGCAAAGAGCATCTGGTCGTTGGTGGTCATCACGCCCTTGGGCACTCCTGTCGTGCCCGAGGTGTAGAGGATGGTGGAGAGGTCGTCGCGCTTCTGCGCCGCGAGCCGCGCCTCGATCTCGCGGGCGCCGCCGCCCTGCTTCCCGCGAGCGACCAGCTGGGCGAAGGAGAGCGCCCACTCGCCGTCGCCTTCGCCGTCGATGACGACGACGTTGCGGAGCCTGGGAAGCCGGGAACGCGCCTCGCGGAGCTTGGCAAGCTGCTTGGGGTCTTCGACGACCGCCAGCACCGCGCCGCTGTTCTCCAGGATGTAGCGGATCTCCTCGGCTGTGGAGGAATGGTAGATGGGCACCGCGATCGCGCCCGCGATCGCGACCCCGAAATCGAACATCGACCATTCCACCCGCGTGGAGGAGATGATGGAGACCTTGTCTCCGCCCTGGACGCCGAGAGCGACGAGCCCGTTCGCGACCTCCTCGGTATTCGACTGCAGTTCGCCCCAGGTGAGCGGAGTCCACGCTCCATTCTTCTTCCGCAAGGCCGCCGTGCGGCGCGCATCCTGCGAGGCGCGCGAGCGGAACAGGCCGCCGACCGATCGGATCGAGGCGAGCTCTTCGCGCTGCTTCTGCATTCCTTCGAAGGTCTTCTGTGCAGTCGCCATGGGTTCCCTCGAGCTGCTGTGACGGGCTGGGATCTTCCCGCGTGGAGCCTAGCGCGGCCTTCTACGCGACGCCTAGTGCTTCGAGAGCCACTTCTTCGCGAGGTCCTTCATCCGCTTCTTCTCGGGAACGTCGCCCTGGAGGGGCGCGTCGAGGATTTCCTGCGCGATCTTCTTGGCCTCCGCGCCCTTTCCGTCCTCGGCGAGCGAGTCCGCCAGATAGAGCTTCGCGCGCAGGTTCCCCGGGTGCTGCTCGACCGCGGCAGAGAGCACCTTGATCGATTCGGCAACGTTTCGCTTGGGCCAGGGAAGCTTGAAGAAGTAGCGGCCCCAGACCGCCTGGGGGCCGCCGTCGAGGAAGTCCTTGTCGATCTTCAGCGCGGTCTGGATGCGATCGCGGAACTTGCCTTCGAGCCCCTGGCTCAAGGCGGTGAGGATGCCGACGCCCTCGGAGTAGAGCCCGAGGCCGGTACCCGCGAAGTAGTGGCCGCGAACGTCGTCGGGCTTCGCCGCGACGGCCTTGTCGCCGGCTTCCCACGCGAGCTTCCCGAGCGCGGCCTTGAGCTCGCTGCCGTCGGCGGCGGCGTCCGCCTGCCAGACGAGAAGCGAGGCGCGCCGCCAATTTCCATCGAAGGAGTCGGGATCCTTGGCCAGCTCTGCCTTCGCGATGCGGGCGAGCTCGTTCTGAGCGTCGGCGGTCTCCCGTTTCGCCCACAGCTCGTCCCAGCGCTGCTGGACGCTTTGAGCGTGGGCGGCGGTGGCTGCGCAGACGGAGAGGGCGAGTATTGCGGCTCGCATCGGTCCCCCGGGAGGAGCCGGGGTCGTATCACCGCGCCGCCAGGAGCGGCAACCCGCGCCACCTAGCCGTTGGTGAGGTACCGCAGATCCCAGATGTCATCCGGCTGCAGCCGGCAAGTCCCCTGCAGCCGCACCACCGGCCCATCCGAAGTCTGCACGATGTCGTATCCCTGCCCCTGCACGCACTCCACCGTGCTGCCGCCCCGCTGGATCGACACCCGGAGAAGCTCTGGCGAGGAAGGAGGCGCGAGCAGCTCAAGCTCCGCCGGGATTCCCACGATCTTCGCGAGCCGCTGCAACGGATCGCTGGCGTCGTCGGCGCAGATGTTGGCCGTGAGCCCGCTGAACGCCGTTGCCATCTCCACGTAGCGGCGACCGGGTACCTGGCCGCCGCAGAAGGTCTTGCAGGCCGCCGTGCAGTCCGCCATGCACAAAGCGAGCGTCGGAGAGCCGGCGCAGGTGGCCTGGCACTGTTGCTGCTGCGGCGGCGCGTCGCATCGGGCGACGCAGCTCGAGTTGGCGCACAGCCCGGGATCGCGGGTCCCGTTCTTCAAGCTGACGAGCGCGGCGACCTCGATCTCCTTGGGGCTGCCATTCGAATCCTTGAGGGCGCGGAGGAAGTTCACGTAGCCCGCGACCGGCTCCAGCGAGGTGAGCGCACCGTCGATCGAGGCCGAATCCGCCGCGCACTTGTCGGTGATGTTCCCTTGCGCGTCCTTGACCAGCATCGACATGCGCTGCGCCGGGTCGGAGCAATCCTCGGCGTCGGTGACGAAGGCCACCACCACCTTGGCGCCGTCGCGCACGAAACCGTTCTGGGGGTCCCTGAGGGCGAGCTTCATCGCCTGCAGGCCCTGCGGCTGCCTTGCGCCGGCCGAGCCGGCCTGGACGGCCTCGCCGAGCCACTGGCTGAACTGGGCCGCAGTGGTGTCGCGGCGGCGCAGCACCCGGGCGGGCGCCCCGGCGGCCTGGCGAAGCTGGCCGGCCTCGTCCGGGAAGTCGCGCACGCACGCCGAGGTCTTGCAGGCGTATCCGCTCGCGCCCCAGTCGCTGGAGCACTGGGCCGCGGCGCTGGCGTTGCCGTCCGGCGCGCAGGCGCCGAACCGTTCGAAGATGGAAGTGGTGACCACCGCGGCCTGGTAGTCGACCGGAGGATCGAGGTTGTCCAGGGCGGTGGTGAAGTTCTGCAGGGCCTGGGCGAGTCGATCCTGCTTCTGCGACATCGAAAGGCTGTCGTCCACCACGAAGAGGATGTCGGCCTTGGTCGTGACTTTGACCTGGGAGTGCTGCTGCACCGCGACGAGTGTCGCAGGCTGCACAGGGACGGCGACGTAGCTCTGGCAGCCGCTCGCCACGGCGAGCACGGTGCAGAGGGTGAGGCCTTTGGCGGCGATCTGCGCGGGGCGGCTCGGCATCTGGCTCCGGCAAGCTGGGAACGGCCCGGCAACCCGTCAAGGTTGCGCTGGCCTGCTTGGGGTTCGTCGAGCAAGATGCGCGCCAGCGTTCTTGCCAGACCCCCTGGGGTGGCTACATTGGCCGTCTACCGTTAGAGAGGAAGAAAAGTTCCCAGTGCTTTTGCCCAATCTTTTCCCAAGGACCCCGGAGGGAGCCAGGCGATGTCGGAAAAGGGAAAGGTCGTAACCCCGGCAGCCCCGGGGCTCATCAACAAAGAGGACATCCCGCAGGTCCTCCCGATTCTCCCGCTGCGCAATAGCGTCTTCTTCCCGGGCGGAGTACTTCCGCTGGCCGTCGGCCGGCAAAAGACCATCGCGCTCATCAAGGACGCGGTGCGCGACGATCAGGTGATCGGCGTGGTCACCCAGCGCAAGGCCGAAGAAGAGGATCCCGGCGCCGCCGACCTGCACTCGATGGGGACGGTCGCGCGGATCGTGAAGCTCCTCAAGATGGGCGAGGACAACTACTCGCTCGTCGTCCAGGGCCTCGCGCGCTTCCGGGTGAACGAGCTGGTGCAGGAGCACCCGTACCTCAAGGCGCGGATCGAGGCGATCGAGGACAAGACTCCGACCGATCACGTCGAGATCGAGGCGCTCGGGATCAATCTCAAGAAGCTCGCCCGCGAAGTGATCGAGATGATGCCGGAGCTTCCGGCTGCCGCCACCGAGCTGGTGGAGAGCATCACCCAGCCCGGGCACCTCGCCGATCTCATCGCCGCCAACGTCGACGTGCCCATCGAGGAGAAGCAGCAGGTCCTCGAGACCGTCGACCTCAAGGACCGGATGAAGCTCGTCCTCGAGCTCCTCAACCGCAAGCGCGAGATCTTGAAGCTCAGCTCGAAGATCGACTCGCAGGTCAAGGGCGAGATGTCCAAGACCCAGCGCGAGTACTACCTGCGCCAGCAGCTCAAGGCGATCAAGGAAGAGCTGGGCGAGCTCGGTGAAGAGGAAGAAGAGCTCGACGAGCTGGGCGAGCGGATCAAGAAGCTCGGCCTGCCGCCCGACGTCGAGAAGGTCGCCAACAAGGAGCTCAACCGCCTCAAGAGCATCCCGACGGCTTCCTCCGAGTACACGGTCGCGCGCACCTACCTCGAGTGGATCGCCGACCTGCCCTGGACCAAGAAGACCGAGGACAACCTCGACGTCGAGAACGCGCGGCAGGTCCTCGACAAGGACCACTACTCGCTCGAGAAAGTGAAGAAGCGCATCCTCGAGTACCTCGCGGTCCGCAAGCTGAAGAACGACATGAAGGGCCCGATCCTCTGCCTCGTCGGACCTCCCGGCGTCGGCAAGACCTCGCTCGGCCAGTCCATCGCGCGCGCGACGGGACGGAAGTTCGTCCGTCTCTCGCTCGGCGGCGTCCGCGACGAGGCCGAGATCCGCGGCCACCGGCGCACCTACGTGGGCGCGCTGCCGGGCCGCGTGATCCAGTCGATGAAGAAGGCCGGGACGGTCAATCCGGTCATGATGCTCGACGAGATCGACAAGCTCGGCGCCGATTTCCGCGGCGACCCCAGCGCGGCGCTCCTCGAGGTGCTCGATCCGGAGCAGAACAACAGCTTCTCCGATCACTACCTCGACGTGCCGTACGACCTCTCGAAGATCCTCTTCATCGCCACCGCCAACCAGCTCGATCCCATCCCGCCGCCGCTTCGCGACCGCATGGAGGTCATCGAGCTACCGGGCTACACCTTCGAGGAGAAGACGCACATCGCGCGGAATCACCTCATCCCGAAGCAGGTGAAGGAGCACGGGCTCTCGATCGACAACATCGAGCTCACCGATCCGGCCCTCTCGAAGCTCATCACCGGCTTCACGCGCGAGGCGGGCGTCCGCAATCTCGAGCGCACCATCGCCGACGTCTGCCGTGCAGTGGCGGTGGACGTGGCGAAAGGCTCCGGCACCAAGCGCACCATCACGCCGGAGGACCTCGAGATCATCCTCGGACCCGAGAAGTTCTGGATGGAGACGGCCGAGCGCACCGAGACTCCCGGAGTGGCCACCGGCCTCGCCTGGACGGCGGCGGGGGGGGACCTCCTCTTCATCGAGGCGACGAAGATGCAGGGCAAGGGCGGCATCACGCTCACCGGTCAGCTCGGCGACGTGATGAAGGAGTCCGCCCAGGCGGCGCTGAGCTACACGCGCAACAGGGCGCAGAAGCTCGGCATCGATCCCCGCTTCCTGGAGAAGCAGGACATCCACATCCACTTCCCGGCGGGCGCGATTCCGAAGGACGGCCCGAGCGCGGGCGTCACCATCTTCACCGCGCTTACCTCGCTCCTCACCGGAATCCGGGTCCGCGGCGATGTGGCGATGACGGGCGAGGCGACGCTCCGCGGGCTGGTGCTACCGGTCGGCGGCATCAAGGAGAAGGTGCTCGCCGCCCATCGCGCCGGCATCAAGCGGATCATCATGCCCGAGCGGAACAAGAAGGACCTCAACGACGTGCCCGAGCAGGCGAAGAGGGAGATGGAGTTCGTCTTCGCCCATTCGATGGACGACGTGCTCCGTTCGGCGCTCGAGGAGGATCCGTTCGAGAAGGCGGCGAAGAATCCACCGCCCTCCGACGGCGGCCAGCCGCAGCCGCAGGAACAGCAGCAGCAGGGAACTCCCCAGGTTCACGCCTGAGGCAGGCTTTGCTGGCCTTACCCCGGCTTCCCGGTGCGGATGAACGCGCCGGGAAGCTTTTTTTTTTGCCCTACAGCGTCGGCTCGTCGCGACAGACGCGGTTCTTGCCTTCCTTCTTCGCGCGGTAGAGCGCTCGGTCGGCGCGGGCCATCAACTCTTCCAGGCTGGCGCAACCCACCGAATCGGTGACTCCGATGGAGATGCGCGTCTCGAAGGTCTGATCGAACACGGTGACCGGATGGGCCGCGATGCGGGCGAGAAGACGCTCGGCGGTGGCGGCGGCGCCTTCGACGGTGGTCTCCGGCATCAACGCCACGAACTCGTCGCCGCCGGTCCGGGCAGGGACGTCGCTCGCTCGGAGCGTCGCGCGGAGCAAGGTGCCGATGTGCTGAAGCACCGCGTCGCCGGCAGCGTGGCCGAAGCTGTCGTTGATGTTCTTGAACGAGTCGACGTCGAGGGCGAAGCAGGCGATGGGGTGCCGATGGCGCTTGTGACGCACCCACTCGTGCTCGCCCTGATCGAGGAACGCCCGGCGGTTGAGCAGGCCGGTGAGCGAATCGTTGCGCGCGAGCTCGCGCAGCCTTCCCGTCATCGAAGCGAGCTGCGAGAGCATCTCCTGGTGCCGGCGGCGGAGCGCGTCCACCTGATCGGCCAGGTCCTCGGTGGCCGCGATCTCGCGGCCGAGACCTGCGACGAACGGCTTCTCGAGGGCGTAGAAGCGGTAGGTCGCCGGCACCAGCCGCTCGCGGCCTCGATGCATCACGTCGAGATTGAAGGCCACTCCGGAGTCGCGCTCCAGGGCGAGCGCCTGCGCCAGGCGGGCCGGGTACGGATCCTCCAGCGAGCGGGCGAACTCGGTTCCCGGCTCGACCAGCGGGACGGCGGAACGCAGGCCGGCGCTTGCGCGCACGACTTTCAGGTCCCCGTCGAGAACGACGAGGAGGTCGGGGCAACGCTCGACTAGCACTGACTCCAAGTACTGAACCAAGGTGCAATACCCCCATGGACAGCATAATCGCGCGCCGTCTCCGTGGAGAAGTCGGTTCGTAGGATTACGTGTGCGAGCGACTCGTACCTGCGGCGCCTTCCGCTCTTTCGGGGAATCCCCCCGGAACTTGTTCCAGTTGCGCGCGGCGTCGCTGCATGCCAACCACTCTATGTCGTGGGAAGCCGCGCGATTCTCATAACCGGGGCGAGGGGCCTCGTGGGCTCGCATCTTTGCGATGCCTTCGCGGATGGGGGGTGGGAGGTGCGCGCCCTCGACCGCCCCGGGACCCACCGTTCGCCCGTTCCCCCGAAGGCGACGTACACGGAAGCGGAGCTGGGAAGCCCGGAAGCCGCGCTCGTCACCGCCGAGCTCGCCAAGGGAACCTCGATCGTCGCCCATGCCGCCTTCCCGGGCGCGGGCCTCGACGAGGAAGCGCTGGAGATGGCGCGCGCCTCGATGGCGGCGGCGCTCGCCGCCAAGGCCACCCTGCTCCTCGTTTCCAGCGCGACCGTGTACGGCCGGCCGCGCAACCTTCCCTGCGAGGAGGGCGAGCCGAAGCGCCCCGTCGATGCGCACGGGCAGACGCGCTGGGCGGTCGAGCGCGAGGCGTATCTCTGGCGGCGCACGCGCGGCTTGCGGCTCATCGTCCTCCGCCCTGCCCTCACCTACGGAGCCGGGCAGCGGCGCGGCCTCGCCGCCGCGCTCACCGTCGCCGCGCTCGCCGCGCGCTCGGGCCGGCCGTTGTGGGTCCCGCGCCGCGGGCCGGTCGTGCACACCGTCCACGCCGAAGACGTCGCGCGCGCCGCGCTTCTCGTGGCTTCGGAAGATCCCGATTCGCTCGACGGCAAGGCCTTCAACGTCGCCGACGACGTACCGCTTCCGCTCGAGGAGCTGGCCCGCGCCCTGCTCCAGGCTGCCGGCGCCGAGGAAGCCGGGCGCGTTCCGTACTCGCCCGCTCCGGCCCGGGCCTTCCTCTGGTTCTTGCGACGGATGCCGGGCTGGATGTTCTGGGGCCCGCTCAACCGGAAGCTCGCGCGGGCCTGGATCTCGGCGTGGGAAGGAGAACCGCCGGGCTCTCCGCCGGCGCTCGATCCTGCCCTGCTCGAACAGTTCAGCGCCGATCGGTACTACGACACCTCGCGGCTGCGCACGCTCGGCTTCGTTCCGCGATACCCGAGCGCCGTGGAGGGCCTCTTGCGCCTCGCCGTCGAAAGCCGTTCGCACGGTCTGCTCCCACCGCCCCGGGGGGCGCCCGCCTTGCCTCCCGCACCGGAAGTTGACAGGGCCGGTCCGCGGGCGATCTGATCCGGCGGAATGGCCTTCTCCGCCGACGAGCTCGAGCAGCGTGCCGAGCGTGCCGTCCGGCGAGGCGAGCTGCTCCTGGCCCTCGAATTGTTCGAGTCGCTGCTCGCCGACAATCCAGAGGACGAGCGGGTGCGCCAGCGCATGGAATCGGTCCGCGCGCTCCTCCAGCCGAGCGAGCTCGTCAATCGCCGCCGCGCCGAGCCCGACGCTCCCGAGCAGGCGGCCCCCGAGGCACTGAGCGACGCGGAGCACGGCGAGATCCACGCCAGCGCCGGACGCTTCGAGGAAGCGACCCGCTGGTACGAGAAGGCCGTCGAGAAGAATCCCGGCAACGAGCTGCTCCGCGAGCGCCTCGAAGAGCTGCGCAGCTTCGCGCCGCCCGGAGCGCGAGCCGACCTCGCCGCGGCGGAGAAGCTGGAGGCGCCGCCTTCCCCTCCGCGTCCCGTGCCCAGGCAGCAGCTCGGCCGATCGGCCCGCGCCGCCGAGGCGAGCTTCGCGCCCCTCGACGAACGCCCGAAGGCGCGCGAACCGCTCCCGCGCGACCCGATCGAGATGTTGAAAACGCTGCTCGATCGCATCCGATCCGCGCGGCGGAACCCTTGATCGGGACGCTCTCGTCCCATACAGTGGCACGGCTGTCGCGCGCGGCTCGGTATCGTGCGTAAAACCTCTGCGCTGACGCGTGGTTGCCCTTTCCACACCGTGCGCCGAGGATCTTGCGCCGCGCGGTCGACCGCGACATTGGTGCCCCGGGAGGAGCTTCCTCGTTGCAGCTCGGCCGCTACCGTCTCGACGAGCAGGTCGGCCAGGGCGGCATGGCCGTCGTGTGGCGCGGCTACGATACCGAGCTGAAGCGGACCGTCGCGGTGAAGGTGCTCCATTCGCACCTGCACGCCCGCGCCGACAGCGCACGCGGCCGGGGTGGTGCATCGCGATTTGAAGCCCGAGAACGTCATGGTCCGCGAAGACGGAGTCGTGAAGCTCACCGACTTCGGCATCGCCGCCATCCTCGACCCCGAGGAGAAGTTCACGGCGACGGGCGCCATTCTCGGCTCCCCCGCGCATCTCGCGCCGGAGACGATCGAAGGCAAGCCTGCCGATCCGCGCAGCGACCTGTTCTCCTTCGGAACCATCTTCTACTGGCTCTCCACCGGAGAGATGCCCTTCCACGCTCCGACCCCGGCGGCCCTGCTCCGCAAGATCCTCGAGGGCAACCCGAAGGACCCGCGGCTGGTGCGGCCGAGCATCGGCGATTCGCAAGCAAAGCTCGTCTTGCGCTGCCTGGAGCGCGATCCGGCCAAGCGGATCCAATCGGCCCGCGAGTTGCGGGAAAGCCTCGAGGCGGTGCTGGAGGAGTCCGGCATCGTCGAGCCGCTCGCGACGCTCGCCCGCTTCGTCAAGGCGCCGGGCGAAGAAGGACCGAAAGTGCGCGCGCAGATCGTGGAGGCCTGCTTGCGCCGCGGGGCGGCGGACCTCGGCGCGGGAAAGACCACCGCTGCGCTGGCCGACTTCGGCCGTGTGCTGGCCCTCGATCCCAAGAACGAAGAAGCGCGCTCGCTGGTCGACCGCGTCCGCCGGCGCTCCCGCCTCGTCAAGCTCGCGCGGCGGGCGGCGATCTTCGTGGCGGTCGCGGGAGTCGTCGCGCTCGCCGGGGTCCCCGCGCTGCGCTTCGCGCAACGGACCCGGGAGCAATGGCGGGCGCAGCACACGCCACCAGCCGTCGCCGCGGAGGCCCCGGCTCCGCCCAGACAGACGCCGCCTCCTCCCGCGCCGGAACCGGTGCAGCCCGAGCCCCCCAAGACGGCCGTCGAGTCTCCGACGCCCGAGCCGAAAGAGACGCCTGCGCCCCGGAAAGAGCGGCCTGCGCGCAGCGCTCGCCCGACTTCGCGCAAGCCTTCGCCTCCCAAAGTCATTGCGGCCGCCCCGCCGCCGCCCGTCGAGACCAAGCCCGAAGTCAAGGACGTTCCGGCGACGCTCACCATCGGCAGCCGGCTGCCGGCGCGGCTCTTCATCGACAACAAGGACCAGGGCTCCGCCATCGTCTTCCGGCTGCAGCTCGCGCCTGGTCCCCACGATTTCGTCGTGCAGCACCAGTGCTGCGAGGAGAACCGCGGCGTCATCCAGATCGGGCCCAACAAGGAGCTCTACCCGCTGGACGTCGGCTCGCCGAAGCCCGGCCACCTCCGCGTCACCAACGCCGCCGATCCGGATACGCCCGTCTATCTCGTCGAGGACGAGACCGGGAACATGATGCCTCTCGGCACGGTGCGCGATGTCGCCCGCTTCGACATCCCGATGCGCAAGCCCACCGAGGAACGGCGCTTCGTCATCGGTGACAGGGAACGGAAGAAGACGCTCGAAGCCGGCCGCGTCGTCACCATCGACGCCCAGGATGGACGATGAACCTCGCAATCCTCGCGCTTTCCACCAGCGTCCTCTTCGCGCAGGCGCCCTCCCAGGCCGACGACGACCTCGCCGAGCAGGTCCGCCTCGCCAAGCGGGATGTCGACTCGGGAGAGTATGCGAAGGCCTCCCAGCGCCTCGCGCAGCTGGTCGAGGCCGGCCACTTCCAGTCGCAGGACTTGCGCTCGGAAGCGTACCGGCTCCTGGGCATCTCGCTCATCTTGCAGCAACCGCCAAGGCCCGAGGAGGCGAAGAACGCTTTCCGCGAGGTGCTGCTCGTCGACCCCGACACGGAGCTCGATCCCTTCTACGTTCCCCAGCGGGTGGTCGACTTCTTCGATCAGGAGAAGAAAGAGCTCGAGCCGCAGCTGGCCCCCATCCGGGCGCAGAAACGCGCCGAGCGCGATGTGCGTCGCAAGCAACTCGAGGCGGAAGCGGCAAAGCGGCGCGAGGAGGAGCAGCAGCGCCGGATCCGCTCGCTGCAGCCGAACGTCGAGCGGCGGGTGATCCAGCGCGAGTTCTGGGTCTCGCTCCTGGAGGCGCCGTGGACGCCGCCATCCACTTCAAGCCCGAGACCCAGCTGCAGGACAAGCTCCTCGTGCCGCCCGCGCCGGGCGCCCCCACCGGGTCGCTCCATCCGGAAGAGCGGCGCGCCCCGCGGCACGCGAAAGCGGAGCCCGTCACAGCCTCGTACGAGGGGGCGCCCTGATTCATGGCCACCCTGGTCCTTCATCTTCCCGGCTCGCCGCCGACCCCCTTCCCGCTCCTCAAACCACTCGTCAGCGTCGGGGCCGCGGCGGACAGCGACGTGCGGGTGCCGCACATGCGCGGCCTGGTCGCCATCCAGTTCGACGGGCGCAGCTTCACCGCCACCGCGCTCGAAGGCGCCCCGCTGGTCGTCAACGGCAGAAAGCGCGATCGCTGCGCGCTCGAGGACGGCGACACGCTCGACGTCTCCGGCGCGCGTCTCGTCTTCGAGAAGGCCGACCGCGAGGTTGCGCCGGCGGAAACATCGGCGGCAACGGCGCGCACCGAAGCCACCGCGCTCGCCGTGACGAGGCTCGCGGAGTTCGCGCAAGCGCTCGGGCGCGAGCCGGCGCTGGATCGCGCGCTCATCCGCCTCCTCGACTCGATCGTCGAGGTGGTGAAGGCGGACAAGGGATTCGTCCTCGTCGTCGAGGGAGGGCCCCCCGAAGTCCTGGCGGCGCGCAATTTCCAGCAGCAGGACATCGAGGACGCCGTCGAACGGCTCTCCGACTCGATCGTGCGCCGGGCCCTCGACACCAAGCAGCCCGTCATCGTCTCCGACGCGATCAACGACGAGCAGTTCAACGCTTCCGAGAGCGTGGTGAACCTGAAGCTGGCCTCGGTGATGTGCGTCCCGCTCCTCCTGCGCGGGGAGGTGTCGGGCGCCGTCTACGTCGGGAACGATCGTCTGGCGAGCCTCTTCACACCGAGAGAGCTCCTGCTCATGACGAGCTTCTGCTCGACGGCGACCTTGCTCCTGGAGCACGCCAAGACCCTCGACGAGCTCCGCGCCGACAAGGCGGAATTGCAGAGCCGGCTCGACGCGCAGGCCTATGGCGACATCATCGGCGCCTGCGAGGCGATGCGGGACATCTTCCGCAAGATCGACAAGGTGGCGGCGACCAACATCGACGTGCTCGTCACCGGCGAGTCGGGAACCGGCAAGGAGCTCATCGCCCGCGAATTGCACCGGCGCTCGCCCCGCAAGAACGGGCCTTTCATCGCCATCAATTGCGGCGCCATTCCCGAGAACCTGCTCGAAAGCGAGCTGTTCGGCCACGCCAAGGGCGCTTTCACCGGCGCGATCGCGGCGCGGCCGGGCAAGTTCCAGGCGGCGAGCTCTGGGACCCTGTTCCTCGACGAGATCGGGGAGATGCCCCCGCCGCTACAAGTGAAGCTCCTGCGGGCCCTCCAGGAGCGCGCCGTCACCCGCGTAGGAGAGACGAAGAGCGAGCCTGTCGACATCCGCATCGTCTCCGCCACCAACAAGGACCTGGAAGCGGAGATGAATGCCGGACGGTTCCGCGAGGACCTCTACTACCGCGTGAACGTCGTGCACCTGCACCTGCCGCCCTTGCGCGAGCGGGGCGACGACGCGCTCATGCTCGCCAAGTTCTTCCTCACCCGCGCGACGCGCGAGCTCTCCGCCAAGGTCAAGGGCTTCAGCCGCCAGGCGCTCAACGCCATCCGGCATTTCCGCTGGCCCGGCAACATCCGGCAGCTCGAGAACCGCATCAAGAAAGCGGTGGTGCTCGCCGACGGACCGCTCATCACCCCCGAGGACATGGAGCTGCGGCCCGAGCATCTCGACCCGATCCTCCCTCTCGCCCAGGCGCTGGAGAACTTCCGCAACCGGTACATCAACGATGTGCTGGAGCGGAACGGCGGCAACCGCACCAAGACCGCGAAGGACCTCGGCGTCGATCCACGCACCATTTTTCGCCATCTGGAAAAGGAGGCGGAGGAGCGCGGAGAGGCGCTCCCCGCTAGCAGCGACGATGCCCTGGAACCCTGACATCGATGTCGTGGATCGCGCAGGCTCGAGCCCACGCCAGGAGGCCCGCTCAGACCGGGGGCGGGCTGGCGCGCGGTTTGCTCTGAACGCAGGCGGGAGAGGTGTTTCTGTGGTCCTGCTCGGGCTTGGACTTTCCGGTTGTCTAGTCCCACAAAGCGTGGAGCAGAACGACAACGCCAGCCGACAACACACGGTGCCGATCATCGACCTATCGTCGCTGCCGTCGTACCTTTCGTCGCCGAGCATCCCTGTTTATCTGCAGGGAACGGACGACGTCGGGCCGCAGTGTCATTGCCACCTGCAGTTGCAGGTCCCCAACATCACCGATCAAGATCCCACCATCGATCTGCAGGCGCGCTGGTACGTCGATTACGACCTGGGAACTCCGCCGTCGCAGCTCCCGGCCGCGGTGCCCACGGACCTCCCAGGCTCGTTCAGCCAGCCCGGACTCTCGCGGGGAGGAGTTGCCTTCGACATCGACGCCGACGCGCTCGCGCCGGGGATTCACGTTATCGAGCTGGTGGTCGCCGAGAAGCAGGGATTCGCACCCGACAACGCGAACGTGATCTTGCCCCATCGTTCGCTCTTGCTCGGATTTGACGGCACGACGCTCAAGATCGTCGTGGAGGTGAAACCAGTGCGAAAGCTCCGTTTGCTTCCTCGGCGAGTGCCGTTCCACCGCCGCGGCGCTTTCCCTGGTGCACGCCGAAGTACACAGCGCCGATTCGCGCTACGGGGCGCTGCAGTCGAGCGCCATCGATCTGCGGAGGACCCCGGTCGCTGATTTCACCCTGCAGCCTTTGCTGACCGTGTCGGGCCGGGTGACGCAGCTGGCCGATCCGCCCGCAACCGGAACCGCTCCGGTACCGAACGCCACCATCGTGTTCACCGATCTGGCGCCGCCGATCCCGGATCGGATCGTTTCCATCTCGGCCCAGAGCGACTCGAGCGCGGCGTCGGCGGGAACGTACACGGTCCAGCTGCCCGCCTCGACCTACGACGTCCTCGTCGCGCCCTCGAGCGCGCCGGTGGCGCGTCCGGACGGTCCGGTCGCCGTCAGCAACCCCTCGCTCGATCTGGTGCTACCGGCGAAGGCGTCGCTCACGCACGTCACCGGAACCCTGCAGATCAACGGTACCGGTCGGCTCGCGGGCGCCCAGGTCTCCGCGGTCGATGCAGCCGGAACGTCGATCGCCGTTCCCCAGATCTCCGCCAGCGACGGGACCTTCGCGCTCGATCTGCCGCCAGGGCCGCCCGCGTTTTCGCTCCAGGTCGGACCTGCCGCCACTCCATCCGCGACCGACCCGATTCCGAGCTTCAACGCCAAGCCGTTCGCTCCGGGGCAGCCGGCAGCTCTCGGGATCATCGACCTCGGAACGCTGCCGCCACCCGTGACCGTCACGGGCAAGGTGGTGGACGCGCGGGCTGCGGTGATCGCCTCCGCCCGCGTGTTCCTGCTCAGCACCGACGCGACCCCCTACGTGCTGTCTCGGCAGACGACCACGGCCAGCGACGGGACGTTCTCCGTGGTGGTGCGCGCCGGCACCTACCTCATCGTGGCGGCACCCGACGCGGATCCTGCGCAGCCCGCCGTCAGCGAAGCCCTCAGCGTGCCAATTCCCTCTTCGGTGAACCTGGGTATCGTCTGCCCCGACAAGGTGAAGGTGACCGGAACGGTAGTCCGCTCCGACGGCCGCGCGGCCTCGGCTGGATTCCGGGTCGATGCGACGCGCGTTGCGGACCAGCTCGTTGCCGGCCGGGGGACGCGAACCGCGACGACCG